>NZ_CP025999.1:4324343-4479100 GCF_003086695.1 Stenotrophomonas sp. SAU14A_NAIMI4_8 | reverse complement strand
CGGCAATAATCGTCCGGTGGCCGGTGGATAGGCGCGACAACGCGCCCAGACACAGGCCGGAAAGGGGGAAATGGATGGCTCAGACTACCACCGCGCGCGCGCCTTCGGAATGGTTGTCCCCCACTTATTCACAAAAACATCCACAGCTATTGCACAGGCCGGTGAATTCGCGTAGTCAACAGGGGTTGACGGGAGGGGGGCGACCTCTCTAGAATTTCCGGTTCTTTCCCGTCCCATTCATACGAGAGGCCCACATGGCCACCAAGCGCACCTACCAGCCCAGCAACCTCAAGCGTAAGCGCGACCACGGCTTCCGTGCCCGTATGAAGACCGCTGACGGCCGCAAGATCCTGTCGCGTCGCCGCGCCAAGGGCCGCAAAGTCCTGAGCGCCTGATTGCCATGCCGCTCACCGCGGCAGACGCAATCCCTTCGACAGTGAATACTGCAGACCCGCGCAAGCGATTCCCTCGCTCTGCGCGGGTTCGCACGCGTGCCGAATATTCAACGGTCTTCAACGGCGCCCGCCGTGTGTCCGATCCGCTGATGACCCTGCACTGGCTGCCGGCTGACCGGCCGGCCAGGCTGGGTCTGGCGGTTTCCCGCAAGGTCGATCCGAACGCCGTGGGGCGTAACCGGATCAAGCGCGTCCTGCGCGACATCCTGCGTCAGACACGTAACGACATCCAGCCAGGCGACTTCGTCGTCGTGGCCCGTAGTGCTGCGCGTTCTGCCAGCAACGACGACATCCGCCAGGCCTTCCTGCGCCTGCTGCGGCGCCTGCGCGCATTGCCCGCGCCGGGCGTGGACGGCACAATGCCGCCGCCTGATGGCATCGCAACTCCCTCTTTGACCGAGCCGGCATCGCGTTCCGGCCCCGCTGAGCCTGCCCGCTGATGAACCAGACCCGCGTATTCCTCATTTTTGCCTGGCTGATGGTGGCCGTGCTGCTGTGGATGGAGTGGAGCCGTGAAACGGCCGCCCCGACCCCGGCCCCGACCAGCAGCTCGGCCCCGGCCGCTGCACAGAGCGTTCCGGGCGCGACCCCGGGCAGCATTCCCAGTGCACAGGTTCCCGGCGCGCCGGGCCAGGCCGCCGCGACCCAGGCCCAGGCCAGCGCGACGCCTGCCGCCCAGCGCGTGACCGTCACCACCGACGTGCTGCGCCTGGTGCTGGACGGCGGCCGCGTGCTGGACGCCGAGCTGCTGCAGTTCCCGCAGAGCAAGGATGAAGGCAGCCCGCCGGTTCGCCTGCTGACCGAAGACCCCGCGCACCCCTACAGCGCGATCAGCGGCTGGGCCAGCGAAGACAAGAGCGCCCCGGTGCCCGGCGCCGACGGCTTCAAGCTGGTCGGTGATACCCGCGACTTCGTGCTGGCCGACGGCCAGAACGAACTGCAGATCCCGTTCGAATGGACCGCCAACGGCGTGACCATCAAGCGCACCCTGACCGTCTCGCGCAACGAGTACGCCGTGCGCTTCAAGGACGAAGTGATCAATGCCGGCGCCGCGCCGTGGAACGGCTACGTCTACCGCACCCTGGACCGCACCCCGACCATCCTGTCGCGGAGCATGACCAACCCGGATTCGTTCAGCTTCAATGGCGCGACCTGGTACGACAACGACAAGAAGTACCAGCGCCGTGCGTTCAAGGACTACCTGGAAGATGGCGCGCTGAACCAGAACATCACCGGTGGCTGGCTGGCGATGCTGCAGCACCACTTCTTCACCGCGTGGATTCCGCAGAAGGACCAGACCGCTCACTACGTGCTGTCGCAGGTAGCCGGTCGTGACCTGATCGAAGCGCGTGGCCCGGCCTTCACCGTGGCCCCGGGCCAGTCCACCAGCACCGAGGCACGCCTGTGGGTGGGCCCGAAGCTGGTGAACCAGATCGCCAAGGAAGACGTGCCGGGCCTGGACCGCGTGGTCGACTACAGCCGCTTCTCGATGATGGCGGTGATCGGCCAGGGCCTGTTCTGGGTGCTGAACCAGGTGCACAAGCTGGTCGGCAACTGGGGCTGGGCGATCGTCGGCCTGGTGGTGCTGCTGAAGCTGGTGCTGTACCCGCTGTCGGCCACGCAGTACAAGAGCGGCGCCAAGATGCGTCGCTTCCAGCCGCGCATCGCGCAGCTGAAGGAACGCTATGGCGATGACCGCCAGAAGTTCCAGACCGCGATGATGGAGCTGTACAAGAAGGAAAAGATCAATCCGATGGGCGGCTGCCTGCCGATCCTCATCCAGATGCCGATCTTCTTCGCCCTGTACTGGGTGCTGGTGGAATCGGTCGAACTGCGCCAGGCGCCCTGGTTCGGCTGGATCCAGGACCTGACCGCACGCGACCCGTACTTCATCCTGCCGGTCATCAACGTGGCGGTGATGTGGTTCACCCAGAAGCTGACCCCGGCACCGGGCATGGACCCGATGCAGCAGAAGATGATGCAGTTCATGCCGCTGGTGTTCGGCGTCATGATGGCCTTCATGCCGTCCGGTCTGGTGCTGTACTGGGTGGTGAACGGCGGCCTGGGCCTGCTGCAGCAGTGGTGGATGACCAAGCGCCACGGCAGCGAGCCGGTGGCCGCCAGCACCGCCCCGGCCCCGGTCAAGAAGAAGTAACCCGACCCGGCCCAAACGACGCAAAAGCCCGCCGCAAGGCGGGCTTTTCGCATGCGGGGGTAGAATCGCCCGCACACCGCTTCTCCCACCTTCGAGTCCACCATGCCGCGAGTGTCGTCGTTCCGCCTGTTCCTGCCCTCGCTGCTGTTGACCCTGGTCGTTGCCGGCTGTGGCGACAAGGACGCGAAGGCGCCGGCGAGCGCGGTGACCCAGCCCAGCGCACAGGCCGCCGCCGCCGCCGATCCGGCCGCCGCACCCCTGCTGGCCGCGCTGCAGAAGCAGCTCGATGGCTACCGCCGCATCGTGGTGCTGCTGGCCGACGAAGAGCAGCAGAGCGCCGCCGACCGTGGCACCTCCACGCGGATCGGCCAGCAGTTGTTCCACGATGGCCTGGAGCAGCGCAGCGCCATCGCCGCGCAGTTCGACAGCCTGCTGCGCAGTGGCAGTCCGCAGCGCTTCGCCACCCTGGGCACGGTGCTGGACTACATCGAATCGGCGCCGGAACTGTTCGACGCCGACCGCCTGGCGTTCCGCGAAGTGCTGCGTGACCTGCATGACCGTGTCGGTGCCGATTCCTCGCTGCCGGCGGTGAAGCTGCACCAGCGCATCGGCGAAGACCTGGACGCGCTGGACGAGATCGAGCGCAACTACAACCAGGAACTGACCCGCATCTTCAGCCGCTTCGAGCGCACCCGCGCCATCGACCTGAAGCGCGAGAAGTGGGACGACTACATCGCCCACCTGCACAAGGACTACAGCCGCGAAGCGATCCTGCGCGACTACGGGGTGATCGAGCCGTACCCGATGTCGATGAAGGACAGCGATCGCGAGATCTTCGGCCGCGACCTGCCGCCGAAGACCGTGGTGCTGACCTTCGACGATGGCCCGCACAAGGCCTACACCGATGAAGTGGTGGCCATCCTGAAGCGCTACGACGTGCCGGGCCTGTTCTTCGAAGTGGGTCGCAACCTGGGCAAGGTCGACGCCGACGGCAAGGTCACCCTGGGGCCGATGGCCAAGATCAGCCGCAGCCTGATGGAAGAAGGCTACGCCGTGGGCAACCACAGCCTGACCCATGCCCAGCTCTCGCGCACCACCGGCGATGCGCTGCGCCAGCAGGTGCTGGACACCGACACCCTGTTGAAGGACGTGGACAGCAAGCGCGCGCCGCTGTTCCGCTTCCCCTACGGCGCACGAAACGCCGAAGGCCTGCAGCTGCTGAACGAAGCAGGCCTGAAGTCGATCATGTGGAACATCGACTCGATGGACTGGGCCGACCCGGTGCCGGAATCAATCGTGCAGCGCGTGCTGGGCCAGGTGAACAAGGAACAGCGCGGCATCATCCTGTTCCACGATATCCACGACCGCGCGGTGAAGGCGCTGCCGCAGATCCTCGATCGCCTGATTGCCGACGGCTACCAGTTCGCCGGCTGGAACGGCCGCGAGTTCACCGTCGCGCGCCCGCGCAAGGGCGCCAGCAACGATGCCACCGTTACCACCGGCTACGAGAAATCGTGGGCGATCGTGGTCGGCATCGACAACTACGCCAAGTGGCCGAAGCTGGAATACGCCAGCCACGATGCACAGGCGGTGGCCGATACGCTCACCGGGCAGTTCGGCTTCCCGTCTTCGCAGGTGATCGTGCTGAAGAACGAACAGGCCACCCGCAACAACATCCTGGCCGCCTTCCACGACCGCCTGGCCGACGACCGCACCGGGAAGAACGATCGCGTGTTCGTGTTCTTCGCTGGCCACGGCGCGACCCGACAGCTCGCCTCGGGACGCGACCTTGGCTACATCATTCCCGTCGATTCGGACCCGAAGGAATTCGCCACCGACGCCATCGCGATGACCGATATCCAGAACATCGCCGAGAGCATGCAGGCCAAGCACGTGATGTTCGTGATGGATGCCTGCTACAGCGGCCTGGGTCTGACCCGCGGCGGCCCTTCGTCGTCGTCGTTCCTGCGCGAGAATGCACGCCGCAGCGCGCGGCAGATGCTGACCGCCGGCGGCGCCGACCAGCAGGTGGCCGATGCCGGCCCGAACGGCCATTCGGTGTTCACCTGGGTGCTGCTGCAGGCGCTGGCCGGCAAGGGCGACCTTAATGGCGATGGCCTGATCACCGGTACCGAGCTGGCCGCCTACGTGGCGCCGGCGGTGTCGGCGGTTTCGCAGCAGACCCCGGCCTTCGGCAGCCTGCCCGGTTCGCAGGGCGGCGAGTTCGTGTTCCAGGTGCCGGACAGCCAGGAATACCTCAACGCCGATACCCGCCAGCTGACCGCCGATGCGATCGCGCTGAACAACAAGGTGGACGCCGCGCAGGACGCCAAGAACACCCAGGCGCCGGTGACCGTGGCCGACCTGCAGGGCGGCAAAGCCAAGCTGGTGGTGCCCACGGCAGGCCCGGCCTCGGACCGCCAGCGCGCGCAGCAGGCCAACGACCGCGGCCTGCAGTTGTATCGCGAGAAGCAGTACGACGAAGCCGCCGCACAGTTCGCCGAAGCACTGAAGCTGCGTCCGGACTTCGCCCAGGCCGCCAACAACCTCGGCTTCGTCTACTACCGCCAGCAGCGCTACGCCGAAGCGGCGCGCTGGCTGGAAAACACCTTGAAGATCGACCCGTCGCGCGCGGTCGCCCACCTCAACCTGGGCGATGCCTACTTCAATGCCGGCGACAAGGCCAAGGCGAAGCAGGCCTACACCACCTATCTGGCGCTGCAGCCGCAGGGCAGTGGTGCCGCACAGGCGCGCGCACAGCTGGAGAAGCTTTGAGCCATGAACGATGTGACCCGCACCGACACCATCGTCGCCATCGCAAGCGCACCCGGCGCCGGCGGTGTCGGCCTGCTGCGCCTGTCCGGCCCGCGAGCCGCCGCGATTGCTACGGCGCTCGGCGCGCCCACGCTGCGCCCGCGCCACGCCCACTACGCGCGCCTGCGCGATGCCGACGGCGAGGTGATCGATGATGGCATCGTGCTGTGGTTCCCGGCGCCCAACAGCTTCACCGGCGAAGAAGTGGTGGAACTGCAGGGCCACGGCAGCCCGGTGCTGCTGCAGCAACTGGTGGCGCGCTGCATCGCCCTGGGCGCGCGCCAGGCGCGGCCAGGTGAATTCAGCGAACGCGCCTTCCTCAACGGCAAGCTCGATCTGGCCCAGGCCGAAGCGATCGCCGACCTGATCGCCGCCGGTGACAACCGTGCCGCGCGTGCTGCACGGCGTTCGCTGGACGGCGTGTTCTCGCGCCGCATCGACGCGGTGGTGGAACAACTGGTGCTGCTGCGCATCCACGTGGAAGCGGCCATCGACTTCGCCGACGAACCGCTCGATACGCTGGGTGGCGCCCAGGTGCGGCGTGGGCTGGAACAGGCGCGCGGCGACCTGGCCCTGCTGCGCCGTGATGCCGAGCGCGGCCGCCGCCTGCGCGATGGCCTGCATGCGGTGCTGATCGGCCCGCCCAATGCCGGCAAGAGCTCGCTGCTGAACGCACTGGCCGGCAGCGAACGCGCCATCGTCACCGACATCGCCGGCACCACCCGCGACACATTGCGCGAGACCATCCGCCTGGACGGGCTGGAGCTGACCCTGGTCGACACCGCCGGCCTGCGCGACGGCGGCGACGCTATCGAACGCGAGGGCATGCGCCGCGCCCATGTGGAGATCGAGCGCACCGACCTGGCCCTGGTCGTGCTGGACGCGCGCGACCCGGCCGCCGGCGAGGCCGCGCTGGGGCAGGCCGTGGCCGACGTGCCGCACAAGGTCTACATCCACAACAAATCCGACCTGCTGGACGCGTTGCCCGCACTGGACGACCCGGACCGGGTGTTCGTTTCGGCGGCAACCGGCGCGGGGTTGGACGATCTGCACGCGCGCCTGCGCAGCATCGCCTCGGCCGGGGCAGGCGAGCAGGTGGACGGTGAGTTCTCCGCGCGCACCCGCCACGTGGATGCGATCGAACGCGCGCAGGAACACGCACAGCGCGCCGATGGCGAGCTGGCCCACGAACACCTGGAACTGGCCGCCGAAGAACTGCGGCTGGCGCACGACGCGCTGGGCGAGATCACCGGGCAGATGAGCGCCGATGATCTGCTGGGCCGGATCTTCTCCAGCTTCTGCATCGGCAAGTAAGGCCCGCGCTCTGGCTCTGGTAGATGCCAACCTTGGTTGGCATTGGCATACGGTCCCGGCCGAGGGCACCTGAGATGGGGGTCGGAGCCCCTGCGGGGATCCGACCTCGTGCTTCCCCCGGCTGTCACATTCCCGCCGCATACTGACGGCCATCACAGACCGTTTGGGGACGTCGCAGTGAAGTCGTGGGGTTGTGCGTTGCTGTTGTCGCTGGCCGTGGCACCATCGGTGGCCATGAGTGCTGAATCGTCCACCCCGGCCGCGCCCAAGGCGCTGGTCTACGGCCATCGCGGCGCCAGTGCGCTGCTGCCCGAACACACCCTCGCCGCGTATGCCCAGGCGATTGCCGATGGGGCCGATTACATCGAACCGGACCTGGTGATGACCAAGGACGGGGTGATGGTGGCCCGCCACGAGAACGAGATTGGCGGCACCACCGACGTGGCCGAGCACGAGGAATTCGCCAAGCGGAAGACCACCAAGGTGATCGACGGCCAGCGCGTGACCGGCTGGTTCACCGAAGACTTCACCCTGGCCGAGCTGAAGACCCTGTACACCCGCGAGCGCCTGCCGGAACTGCGCAGCACCGCCTTCGATGGCCAGTTCCGCATCGCTACCCTGGACGAGATCCTGGCCTTCCTGGTGCAGCAGGCCGGGCGTGCCAACCGCGGCATCGGCCTGGTGCCGGAGATCAAGCACCCGACCTACTTCCAATCGATCGGCCTGCCGATGGAAGACGCGCTGCTGGCCGCGCTGCGTGGCAACGCCTATACCAACGTCGGCCCGGTCACCATCCAGTCGTTCGAGACCGCCAACCTGCGCTACCTGCGCGGCAAGCTGGGGCGTGGCAGCAACATCCGCCTGCTGCAGCTGCTGTGGAAGGGCGAAGTGAAGCCGGCGGACATCGCCAAGGCCGGTGGCAGCCTGACCTACGCACAGATGATGACCCCGGCCGGTCTTGAGCAGATCGCCACCTATGCCGATGGCATCGGCCCGGAGCTGCGCTCGATCATTCCGCTGCAGGCCGATGGCGCGCTGGGTACGCCCACGACCCTGGTACGCGATGCGCATGCGGCCGGGCTGCTGGTCATTCCCTACACCTTCCGCCCGGAAAACCACTTCCAGGCCAGCAACCTGCGCAAGGGCGCGGACAACGCGCGCAACCCGGAAGGTTCGATTGCGGAAATGCGCGCCTACCTGGCGACGGGCATCGATGCGTTCTTCACCGACGACCCGGCGCTGGGCCGGCAGGCGGTGGATGGCACGGGCGCGGCGGGGAATGCGGCGGATTGATGCACCCGTGGTAGGTGCCAACCTTGGTTGGCACACAACAACCGCGCCGACCAAGGTCGGCCACTACCGGGCCGTGAAGACCCCGAATGGGGTCAGAGCCCCTTCGGGGATCTGACCCCGCCACCGGTCAACCGCGCGGGTCTTCCGGCCGGCGGAACGGAATCACCACGTAATCCGGCCCTTCGCGCGGCTGCCACAGCACTGGCACGCGCTGCGGCGACGGCGGCTCCAGCTCGTCGTCGGCCAGCGGCTGCACCTCGTCTTCCTCGTCTTCCCAGCTGTAGTGCGGGCGCGGCGGCAGTGGGTCGGCGTTGCGGAACAGCAGCGCGGCGATGATGCCGGCAAAGGCACCGCCCATGTGCGACTGCCAGGACACGCCGTCGGCATGCGGCAGGATGGTCATCAACATGCCGCCGTAGAACAGCATGCCGATCAGCCCGGTGGCGATGGCCGCGCGGTCGCGGCGCAGCAGGCCCAGGCTGGCCAGCAGGAACATCAGGCCGTGGGTCACGCCACTGGCGCCCAGGTGCACGCTGCCCGGGTTGCCCAGCATCCACGCGCCCACGCCCGAGCCCAGCCACAGCAGGGGCAGGGCGCGCAGGGTCGCCTTCGGATAGACACTGCCGGCCAGGGTGCCCAGGATCAGGATCGCGATGCTGTTGGCGGCGATGTGCTCCACCGACGCATGCAGCATCGGCCCACCGATCAAGCCCAGCAGGCCCTTGGCTTCCAGCGGCGCCACCGCCCATGGCCGCCAGTCGAAACTGCCCTGCAGGGCGAACACGACCACCAGCACCAGCACGGCGGCCAGGCTGGTGTTGAACGCCCGCACGATGCGCTGGCGGTCATTGCGGGGGGCCGGCACGTCGCCGGCGGGCAGGGGCGCGTTGTTGTCCATGCTTCAGCAATGGCGGTGGCTGGCGCGAAACCAAGGCCACCGCTGCGGGAGAGTGGGCGCGGCCGGCGGGACAATCCCGCCGGCCGTGTTGCAGGCCCGGCCAGGATCAGGCCGCGCCGGTGCCTTCCTTCGGCGGGTACTTCAGGCTGAGCACCACGGTCGCAGCGATGATCACCGCCACCACGCCCAGCGACACCGGGGTGGGGATCTTGAACAGGTCGATGATCATCATCTTGATGCCGATGAAGCCCAGCACCAGCGCCAGACCGTACGGCAGCAGGTGGAAGCGGTCAGCCATGCCGGCCAGCAGGAAGAACATGGCGCGCAGGCCCAGCACCGCGAACACGTTGGAGGTGAGCACGATGAACGGGTCGGTGGTGATGGCGAAGATGGCCGGGATGCTGTCCACGGCGAAGATCACGTCGGTCACCGCGATCAGGATCAGCACCGCGAACAGCGGGGTGAACCAGCGCACGCCATCGCGCTTCACGCTCAGCGCATTGCCTTCATAGCCCGGCAGCAGGCGCAGGTGCTTGCGCATCCAGCGCAGCGCCGGGTTGGTTTCCAGATCCGGTTCCTGGCCGGCGGCGAACCACATCTTCCAGCCGGTGAACAGCAGGAAGGCGCCGAACACGTAGAGCAGCCAATGGAACTGGCTGATCAGCACGCTGCCGGCGAAGATCATGATCGTACGCAGCACGATCGCACCCAGGATGCCGATGATCAGCACCTTCTGGCGCTGTTCCTCCGGCACCGCGAAGTAGCTCATGATCATCAGGAAGACAAAGATGTTGTCCACCGCCAGGGCCTTTTCGACCAGGTAGCCGGTCAGGAACTCCAGGCCCACCTTGTTGGCCACCACCTGGCCGGCGGTTTCACTGAGGTAGAACCACAGGCCCGCGTTGAACAGCAGGGCCAGGGCGACCCAGCCGATGGACCACCACAGGGCTTCCTTGAAGGTGACCTTGTGCGGGCCGCCGTGACGCATCAACACCAGGTCGACCAGCAGGGCGATGATCACCACCGCCACGAAGCCGCCCCACATCCACACATTACCGATCGTCTGCATTGGGAATATCCGTTGGAAAGATGAATGCCAGGCCGTACGGCGAGGATCTGCAACGGAGGATCGGGAGGGGGATCCAGGGACAGAGCTTCGCCAGTACGGCGAAGGTCTCGCTCGCAACCCCACGCGGGTGGGATTGCCGTTGCACCGGAGCCTGCGGGCTCGAATTGACGGCGACAACGTCTGGGAGCTACTCCCCTTCTGGCGCCGATTCTGCGGCCTGGCCGGCCCGCCGTCAAATGGGGCGGCCAGCCGGGGTCAGATCCCCGCAGGGGCTCTGACCCCGACCAGCGTGCCAACCAAGGTTGGCACCT
Source organism: Stenotrophomonas sp. SAU14A_NAIMI4_8 (assembly GCF_003086695.1). NCBI lineage: Bacteria > Pseudomonadati > Pseudomonadota > Gammaproteobacteria > Lysobacterales > Lysobacteraceae > Stenotrophomonas > Stenotrophomonas sp. SAU14A_NAIMI4_8. The sequence goes on along the minus strand of NZ_CP025999.1, from coordinate 4,468,791 downwards.
ACCAAGGCGGAATGGGGTCGGAGCCCCGTTGGGGATCCGACCCCCGGCTGCCGGTTTACAATAGGCGGATGAATACCCCCCTGCCCGTTGTCCGCCTGAAGAATGCGTGGCGTTCCAGCCACCCGTGGATCTTCCAGAAGCTGGTCGAAAAGCCGACCGTCCGCCCCAAGCCCGGTTCCATCGTCGACGTGGTCGGCATTGATGGCGAATTCATCGGCCGCGGGTTCTACAACGGGCACTCGCGCATTGCCGTGCGCATTCTCGAAATCGATCAGAACGTGCCGGTGGATGCCGGCTGGTTCTCGCGCAAGATCGCCCAGGCGGTGTCGCTGCGCCGTGAGGTGCTGAAGCTCGACACGGTGTCCGACGCCTGGCGCGTGGTGCACAGCGAAGGCGACGGCCTGTCCGGCCTGGTGGTCGACCGCTACGGCGACCTGGTGGTGGTCGAATTCTTCGCCGCCGGCATGTTCCGCCACCGCGAGTGGATCTACGACGCGCTGCGCGAACAGTTCCCGGGCTGCCGTTTCCACAGCTTCGCCGACGAACACGTGCAGAAGCAGGAAAGCTTCGACTTCCACGGCAACACCACCACCGAAGCGTCGGTGATCACCGAGTACGGCATCAAGTTCCGTGCCGACCCGGCCGGTGCGCACAAGACCGGCTTCTTCGCCGACCAGCGCGAGAACCGCGAGTGGCTGAGCCAGCAGGTGGAAGGCAAGCGCGTGCTGGACCTGTGCTGCAACACCGGTGGCTTCGCCGTGTACGCGGCCGCGCGTGGTGCGTCGGAAGTGGTCGGCATCGATATCGATGAAGACGTGATCCAGATCGCCAAGGGCAATTCGCGCCTGAACAACGTGCGCCCGAAGTTCGTCCAGTCCGACATCTTCCCGTGGCTGCGCGATGCCGCCAACCGCGGCGAGCAGTACGACGTGGTGATCCTGGACCCGGCAAAGATGACCCGCGACCGCGACCAGGTGATCACTGCGCTGAAGAAGTACCTGGACATGAACAAGCTGGCGCTGGGCGTGGTGAAGCCGGGCGGCCTGTTCGCCACGTTCTCCTGCACCGGCCTGGTGGCCGAGGACCAGTTCCTGGACATGCTGCGCCGCGCGGCGTACTTCTCCGGCCGCACGATCCAGATCCTGAAGGTGGCCGGCGCCGGTCCGGACCATCCGTTCATGGCGCACGTGCAGGAATCGCGCTACCTGAAGGCCGTGTTCTGCCGCGTGGTCGACTGACTCCGACCTGTCGCGTCGAGCCGCGCTCGACGCGACAGGTGTTGATCAGTTCAGTCGAGCATGGCTCGACGCGACATGTGCCACACCCGCTGCCGACGGCCCCTGCAACTGCTGCAGCAGGCCATTGATCACCCGCGCCCGGCCGCGCACGTGGTACCCCAGCGTGGTCAGGCCGATGCCGGCGACGATCAGCAGCAGCAGTGACCAGGCGATCGCCAGGCCAACCACATGCTGCACACCGTTGCGCAGCCAGTGGTCGCGTTGCCACGCCTGGCTGCCTGCCGAATAGGGAAGCTTGGCCTTGGCTTCGAAGCGCGCACGGATCACCGCGGGCACGGCGATGCCGATATCCTCGCCGCGGGCGATGGCCAGGCCGGTGTCGTTCAGGGGCGCGGAGGCGCGTGCCAGCGAACGCTGCGCCTGCAGGTAGCCCTGCCATTGCGGGCTGAGCGCGGCGAATCCCGGGCTGTCGATGAGCGCGGGCAGCTGAGTGCTGTCGAGCTTGCTGCCATCGCCGGCCTCAGACCGGCTGAAGTCAGGGCTGACGAAGCCGTTGCCCACCAGCAGGGCCACCAGCACCGAGCCACCGATCACGAACGAGAAGGTGAAGTGGCGCACGCCGCGGTTGAGCAGCACCCTGCGCAGGCCGAACCCCATCCAGACCAGCAGGCCGCCCACGATGCTCAGGTTAGCCAATGCCAGCAGGGCGAGCGTGGAAGGCACATTGCCGTAGCCGGCGGGAACGTGCGCCGACGGCGGACTGCCGGTCAGGCCCTGCAGCAGCATGATGGACAGCAGCCCCGTGGCCGGCAGCACCGCGAAACACGCCAGACCCAGGGTGCGCGCGAACGAACCCCGGCGGTACAGCGCGCGCAGGCCGGGAATGGCTTCGACCCGCGGCTGCAACGCTGCTGGCACCTGCAGTGGATCGGTCCTGGAAGACGTCATGCCGGTGCTCCGGAGGTGCGCAGCAGCTGCTGCAAGGCCTGTTTCAGCTGGTCCTGTGCTTGTGCCGCACGCGCCACCATCTGCGGGCTGGCGTTGTCGCTGTTCTGCAGGGCCTGGATGGTCTGCCGCCAGATCGGCAGCAGGATCTGCACGGTTTCGCAGTAGCGGTCGAGCAGTTCAATGGCGTGGTTGCGCGCCAGCTGCACCTGGATGCGGCTCATCGAATGGCTGGCCAGCAGCGCGGTCAGGTTCGCCACCCGCCGCTGCAGGCGTTCCACGGGGCGGTCCAGCACCAGCGGATCGTCGCTGGTGCCGCTGTCGGCCGGCAGTTCCTGCAGGAACTGCACGCCTGCATCGATGTAGATCTGCAGGCGCGCCCCCTGTTCGTCGTGTGCATCCAACTGTGCATTCAAACGGTCCACGCTGCTGCGCACCGCAGCGGCCTGGTGCTCGACCTCGGACAGCACGTCACCGTTGCCGCCCATCGCGATGCGCCGGCGCAGCTGCCGTTCGATATCGGCACCGGTGAACCGGTCCCACCAGCTGGCGCGTTCCAACAGTGCATTGGGGTCGTGTTCGGAAAGGCGGCTGACCAGATCGGCCAGTGCCCTGGCCAGCGCATGCGCACTGCCTTCCTGCCACGCCGGCTCCGCACTGGCACTGGCCAGGTCGGCCGGCCCGTAGCGGCCGATGTCGATGCGCCCGAGGAACAAGGCCGGCAGCACATCGCGCTTGAGCTGCTCGACGCTGAGCGGCGCGCTGTCAGGCGCAGGCTGTACGGTGGGAAGCGGTGGCGGCACGGGATGGGACATCGGAATTCCGTTTCAGCGGTGGCGCAGCGTGGTGGGCTGCCGCTGTCGATAGCGGCTGCTGCCGAGTGTAATGGAGTGCGCGCGGTCGCTTGGCACTACCGGTGGTGGCCGCCGCGGCGCTATGGTCGTGCTCTTCCCATTGCCGGTGGATGCCCATGCCGTCGTTGCGTCGCCTGTCCCTGCTGCTTGCCCTGGCGCTGAGTGCGCCGCTGTCCGCCCACGCCATCGAATTCAGCGCGCAGGAGCTGGCCCGTGCCAAGGCCCTGCAGCAGCGTCTGCTGACCCTGGACAGCCACCTGGATACGCCGGCCAACTTCGGCCGCAGCGGCTTCGACATCGAGCAGCGCCACGACCACAACGCGCTCTCGCAGGTGGATTACCCGCGCATGGTGGACGGCGCACTGGATGGCGGCTTCTGGGCCATCTACACCGACCAGGGCGACCGTAGCGCTGCCGCCCACCTGGCCGAGCGCGACCATGGCCTGCAGCGCCTGCTGGAGATCCGGCAGATGCTGGCCGCCAACCCCGAGCGCTTCGCGCTGGCGCTGAGGGCCGATGATGCCGCGCGGATCAAGGCCGAAGGCAAGCGCGTGGTCTACATCAGCATGGAAAACGCCAGCCCGCTGGTGGCCGACCCCACGCTGCTGAGCTTCTACCACCGCGCCGGCCTGCGCCTGCTCAGCACCGTGCATTTCGCCAACAATGAATTCGCCGACTCGGCCACCGATCCCAAGGGGCCGGAGTGGAAGGGCCTGAGCCCGGCCGGCAAGGATCTGGTGCGCGCGGCGGTGAAGCTGGGCATCGTCATCGACCAGTCGCACGCCTCAGATGCCGTGTTCGACGATCTGCTGGCAATGATGCCGGTGCCGTTCGTGCTGTCGCACAGTTCGGCCAAGGCGGTCTACAACCACCCGCGCAATCTCGACGACGCGCGCCTGCGCAAGCTGGCCAAGGCCGGCGGAGTAATCCAGGTGAACGCCTACGGCGGCTATCTGATCGATACCGGCAAGACGCCCGAACGCAAGCAGGCCGAAGAAGCGCTGAGCAGGCAGATGGGTGGCTGGGAAGGCATGACCATCGCCCAGGGCGTCGCCCTGCAGCAGGCCGAGCAGGCGCTGGACCACGAACATCCGGTACGCCACGCCAGCCTGGACGACTTTTTCGCCCACTTCGAGCACATCCTGAAGGTGGTCGGCCCGGAGCACGTGGGCATCGGCCTGGACTGGGATGGCGGTGGCGGCCTGAGCGACCTGCCCGATGTCAGCCAGCTGCCGAAGATCACCGCCTGGCTGCTGCGCAAGGGCTACACCGAGCAGCAGATTGCCGACATCTGGGGCGGCAACCTGCTGCGGGTGATGCGCCAGGCGCAGGCCTACGCCGAGACCTGATCGGGACCGCGTGATCGCCGGGCATGGCCCGGCGCTACCTCATTGTTCCGGTAGCGCCGGGCCATGCCCGGCGACGCGGATCAGCGCGCGATCAGCGCATTGCGGCGGCTGTACACGAAGTACAGCACCAGGCCGACCACGTTCCACAGCAGGAAATACAGCTGGGTGGTGTGCGGCAGGCTGATGAACAGGTAGATGCAGCCCAGTGCGGCCAGCGGACCCACCACGAACGCCAGCGGCGTGCGGAAGCTGCGCTCGCGGTTGGGTTCGCGCACGCGCAGCACCACCAGGCAGATGCCCACGGCGGTGAACGCGGCCAGGGTGCCGGCGTTGGCCAGCGCCGCAATCTCGTCCAGGCGCGCCACACCGGCCAGCGCCGACACCACCACGGCGGTGAACAGCGTGGTGGCCACCGGCGTACCGGTGCGCGCGCTGACCTTGGACAGGCGGCGCGGCAGCAGGCCATCGCGGCTCATCACGAAGAAGATGCGGCTCTGGCCATACAGGAAGGCCAGCAGCACGGTGGGCAGGGCGATGATGGCGACCACGCCGATGAACATGGCGGCCTTGGGGCTGCCGAGTTCACGCATGATCAATGCCAGCGGCTCGGCACTCTGGCCGAACACCGCATAGCTCATCGCGCCCACGGCGGCCAGCGCCACCAGCACGTACACGATGGTGCAGCCGACCATCGAACCGATGATGCCGATCGACAGGTCGCGCGCTGGGTTCTTGGTTTCTTCGGCCGCGGTGGAAATGGCATCGAAGCCATAGAACGCGAAGAAGATGATGGCCGCTGCCGCCATCACGCCGCGCTCCACCCCGTCCGGGCCCATGGATTTGGCGAAGCCGTGCGGCATGAACGGCTGCAGGTTGCTGCTGTCGAAGGCGGGCAGGGCCACGGCCACGAACACCGCCAGCGCGATCAGCTTGAACACCACCAGGATCGCGTTGAGGGTGGCGCTTTCCTTGGTGCCGGCCATCAGCATCAGCGCCACCAGCCAGGTGATGACGATGGCCGGCAGGTTGATGACGCCGCCGGCCACGTGCGGTCCGGCGGCCAGCGCCGCGGGCAGGGTGATGTCGATGCCGAACTGGGTGTGCACCCACTGCAGGAAGCCGACGAAATACCCCGACCAGCCCACCGCCACGGTACTCACCACCAGCGAGTACTCCAGGATCAGGCTCCAGCCCACCACCCAGGCGAACACTTCGCCCAGCGCGCTGTAGCTGTAAGTATAGGCGCTGCCGGCGGCCGGCATCATCGTGGACAGCTCGGCATAGGACAGCGCCGCACAAGCGCAGACCGCACCGGCGATGGCGAAGGAAATCAGCACCGCCGGACCTGCCAGGTTGGCGCCCACGCCGATGAGCGTGTAGATGCCGGTGCCGACAATGGCGCCGATGCCCAGGGCGATCAGGTGCGGCCAGCTGAGGGTCGGGACCAGCCGCCGGCCGGCTTCATGGTCGGTGACGGAATCTAGGGACTTGCGCCGGAGCAGGGACATGCAGGCCTCGGAAGGGGATGACTTGGAACGACAAGTTCCCGAGTGTGACCCAACGCAGCGCAGCATTACCACTGACGGGGGTCATACCCGCCATCTCGCCCGCTGTGGCCCGATCAGGGTGACGGAATCGGCATAAACGGTCACCCGGTCACGCCGGGCATGCCCGACGCTACCGGTCATCCATTCCCGCGCGCAGGTGGTCGATGAACACCCGCAGCTTCGGCGCCATCTGTTCGCGCGCCGGGTAGTACAGGTGGAAGCCGGGGAATGGCGGCTGCCAGTCCTGCAGCACGCTGCGCAGGCGGCCGGCGGCAATGTCGTCGGCCACCAGCGAGGCGAAGCCCTGGGCCATGCCCAGACCATCCAGCACGGCGCGATGGGCGACACCGGCATCGTTGAACACCAGCCTGCCGGCCACCTCCACCTCCAGGTCGTGGCCCTGGCGGCTGAATTCCCAGGGCATCAACCGGCCGTTGGCCAGCCGGTGCACGATGCAGGCATGGTCCTGCAGGTCGTGCGGGGTCTGTGGCACGCCATGGCGTTCGAAGTAGGTCGGCGTGGCCACCACCACCTGTCGCTCGGGCGGTCCAACTGGCACGGCAATCATCCCCTGCGCCAGCGATTCGCCCAGGCGGATGCCGGCGTCGAAGCCCTCGGCCACCAGATCGGTCAGCGCCGGGTCCACGCACAGTTCCACCTGCACCTGCGGGTAGCGGGCGAGGAAATCGGGCAGCCGCGGCAGCACCATGCGATCGGCGACGATGCGCGGCAAGGTCACCCGCAGCCGCCCGGCCGGCACCGAGCGCGCGCTGTCCAGCTCGGCGAAGGCCTGGTCGATCTGCTCCAGGCCGCCGCGCACGCGCTGCAGGAAGCGTGCGCCGTGTTCGGTCAGGCCCACCCGCCGCGTGGTCCGCTGCAGCAGGCGCACGCCCATCCGTGCTTCCAGCGCGCGCACGCTCTGCGACAGCGCCGAGGTCGACACCCCCAGGGCGTCGGCAGCGCGGGTGAAACTGGCATGGTCGGCTACGTGGACGAAGGCGACCACGGCGGTAAGCGGCGCAGAGGCGTCCATTGTGAAGCCTTCCTTCAAGGTGAGTCCGGTTGTACGCAGTTTATCCACATGATCGACAGGAGGAAGCTGGCTTCCCCGGCGGATGTACCGCCTGCGTGATGGAGACCTGCAATGTCGCTCGACCACTACCGCCTGCTGGGCCGCTCCGGCCTGCGGGTCAGCCCGATGGCCCTGGGCATGATGACCTTCGGCGCCGACTGGGGCTGGGGCGCGGATGAAGCCGAGGCCCGTCGCATCTTCGACGCCTACGTCGAACGTGGCGGCAATTTCGTCGATACGGCCAACAACTACACCAATGGCAGCGCCGAAACCCTGCTCGGCCGTTTCGCCCAGGGCCGGCGCGACCGCCTGGTGATTGCCAGCAAGTACACCCTGGCCACCGTGCCGGGCGACCCCAACAACGCCGGCAACCACCGCAAGAGCATGCTGCGCTCGGTGGAGGACAGCCTGCGCCGGCTCGGTACCGACTATCTGGACGTGCTGTACCTGCACGCCTGGGACGACACCACTGGCGTGGACGAGGTGATGCGCGGCTTCGACGACCTGGTCCGCAGTGGCAAGGTGCTCTACGCCGGCATTTCCGATACACCGGCCTGGCAGATCGCGCGCATGCAGACCCTGGCCGACCTGCGTGGTTGGGCCCCGTTGGTGGCGTTGCAGATCGAGTACAGCCTGATCCAGCGCAGCGTGGAACACGAACTGCTGCCGATGGCGCAGGCGCTGGGTCTGGGCGTGGTGGCCTGGTCGCCGCTGGGCAGCGGTGTGCTGACCGGCAAGTACAGCGCCGCCGATCTGCCACCGCCCGAGACGCTGGACGCCACGCCGGGGGGCTCACGCCGCAAGGTCGCCCTGATCAACGGCGCGTTGACCCCACGTTCGCTGCAGATCGCCGATGAAGTCAGGCAGATTGCCCAGGACCTGTCGCACTCCCCCGCCCAGGTCGCCCTGGCCTGGCTGCTGCAGCGCCCCGCAGCCGGTGCCCTGCCCATTGTCGGCGCCCGCACCCTGGCCCAGCTCGAGCACAACCTGGACGCGCTGGACCTGCAGCTGCCGGCCGACGTCATCGCCCGACTGGACGCGATCAGCGCCGTCGCCCCGTCCTTCCCGCACGACTTCCTGCAGATGCCGCTGCCACGCATGTTGATGAGCGGCGGCACCCGCCTGCAGCCGCGCGCCTGACCACTTCCACCCGGAGACTTCCCGATGAACCCCACACCGATGACCACGCGCACCCTCGGCCCCGCCGGCCCCACCGTGTCTGCCTTGGGCCTGGGCTGCATGGGCATGAGCGCCTTCTACGGCGGCCGCAGCAGCGAAGACGAGGCCATCGCCCTGATCCAGCAGGCGCTGGACCGTGGCGTCACCCTGCTCGACACCGCCGATGTGTACGGCCCGCACAGCAATGAACGCCTGCTCGGCCGCGCCATCGCCGGGCGCCGCAACGAGGTGTTTCTGGCCAGCAAGTTCGGCCTGAAGCTGGACCCGGGCAACCCGCAGGCACGCGGCGTCGACGGCCGCCCGGAATACGTGCAGGCCGCCTGCGAGGACAGCCTGCGCCGGCTGGGCGTGGACCACATCGACCTGTACTACCAGCACCGCGTCGACCCGGCGGTGCCGATCGAAGACACCGTCGGTGCGATGGCGCGGCTGGTGGAACAGGGCAAGGTGCGCTGGCTGGGCCTGTCCGAGGCCTCGGCAGCCACGATCCGCCGCGCCCACGCGGTGCACCCGATCACCGCAGTGCAGAGCGAGTACTCGCTGTGGTCGCGCGAACCGGAACAGAACGGGGTGCTGGCCACCACCGCCGAACTGGGCATCGGCTTCGTGCCGTATTCGCCGCTGGGCCGGGGTTTCCTGACCGGTGCCATCCGCAGCGCGGATGATTTCGAGGCCGACGACTACCGCCGCAGTTCGCCGCGCTTCCAGGGCGACAACTTCGCCCGCAACTTGGCGCTGGTGTCGCAGGTGCAGGCGCTGGCCGCCGAGCTGGAGATCACTCCGGCACAGCTGGCCCTGGCCTGGGTACTGGCGCAAGGTCCGCACCTGGTGCCGATTCCGGGCACCACGCGCCTGCCACGGCTGCAGGAAAACTTGGGCGCGCTGCAGGTGCAGCTGGGCGCGGACGTGCTGGCACGACTGGATGCGGTGTTCCCGCTGCATGCGGCGGCCGGGGAACGCTACCCGCAGGCCGTGCTGGCCACGGTGGACCGCTGAAACGACGGGCGGGGCCGCGCTATCCTGCCGCCCCGCCCGCAACCGCCAAGGACGCACGATGCCCCCCATGGACGACGACACCCTGCTCGAACGCAGCTGGGAAATCCGCGAAGAGACCCTGTACAAGCAGCACTTCGGCAACACCGGCCCGGGCATCTACCCGCTCGACATGGACCTGCTGCACGGGGTGTTCCAGCAGGAGGACATCGATCCGCGCTGGCTGCACGTGGGCGTATTCGCCTGCCCCCCACATGGCGAGCGCCGGCACTGGGTGTATGTCAGCTCGGGCCTGTCCAACGCCTGGGAAGGTGCGCACGAGGACGGCGATTCGGGCTTTGGTGTCGAACTGCTGCTGGAAACGCGCGACGAAGCGCCGTGGGCACTGACCACCCTGCGCTGGTTCACCGCCTACCAGCTGCTGCTGTGCCATTCGCGCATGCCGGGCGGGCCGCTGGCGCCGTGGCATCGGTTGAAGCTGGGCATGCCGGTGGATCGTGCCCAGAGCGAACTGCAGGCGATGGTGTTCATTCCCTCGCCGCATTTCCCCGGTCCACAGCAGCTGCCCTCTGGCCGTTTCGACTTCCTGCAGCTGCTGCCGCTGACCCTGGATGAACATGCCTTCGGTCGCGAACACGGCTTTGAAACGGTGCTGGCGCAGCTGACTGCGGCGGGCGCCGCGCCGGTGGTCGACCCGCAGCGCGGCGGCATCGACCTGGCACCGTAGCGTCGAGCTTGCTCGACTGAAGGAGTCGTAGAGTCGAGCTTGCTCGCCTGGCACGGAAAATCAGTCGAGCAAGCTCGACTCTACGAAGAGCGCGAATCAGTCGAGCAAGCTCGACTCTACCGGGCTGTCTTACCCGTTCAACCCCAGGCGGATACCGAAGCCGACCAGGAACAGGCCGGCCACCCGGCGCAGCGCCGTACTCACCCGCGGGTGCTGGATCAACCGCCGCCGCGCCAGGTTGCCCGCACCGATCAGCAGCGAGCAGTAGGCCACGCTGACCACGAAGATGATGCCGGCCAGCGCCGCGAACGTGGCGATGCCGTGGTGCGCGGTGGGATCGATGAACAGCGGCAGGAACGCCATGTAGAACAGGATCGCCTTCGGGTTGAGCAGACTGACCAGGATCGCCTGCTGGAAGTAGCGACCGGGCTGCATGCGGATCGGGCCGCCATCGCTGCCGTCAGGCTTCGGCGTGCGCAGCAGGCTGATGCCCACCCACACCAGGTAGGCCGCGCCCAGGTACTGAACGGCGTGGAACACCAGCGGGTTGGCTTTCAGCAGCGCGGCCACGCCGGCCAGGGCCAGCCACATCAGGATCTGGTCGCCCACCAGCAGGCCGGCCAGGGCGGTGTAGCCGCCACGCACGCCACCACGGCCGGTGGCCGTGAGCAGGGTGAAGGTACCGGGCCCGGGCAGGGCAAGGAACACCAGTACGGCGAGCAGGAACGTCCACAGGTCCTGGATGCCCATCCACGGCATGGCATGGCTCATTGTTGTTGCGGGGGGACGCCATTGTCGGCCACCACGGTGGTCGCGGACAGGGGCACGCCGTCGCCAGCGGGCAGGCCGGACAGCAGCGGTTGCAGGTGCTGGCGCAGCTGCGCGTGCAGTTGCCGCACCGCCGGCGAGAACTGCTTGCGGTGCGGGCAGACCAGCTGCAGCGGAATGTGGCTGCCCACGCCGCCCAGCAGCACCTGCAGACGGCCCTCCAGCACGTCCTGGCGCAGGTCCAGCCAGGATTTGTAGGTGATGCCTTCACCCGCCACCGCCCAGCGCCGCACCACGTCGGCGTCGTCACAGACCAGTGGACCGCGCACCGGCACCACCACCCGCCGCCCGTCCACCTCGAAGGCCCAGCGGTCGTAGGTGCGTCCGCCGAGCTGGTAGGCCAGGCAGTCGTGCTCGCGCAGATCCTCCAGCCGCGCCGGCACACCGCGCCGCTGCAGATACACCGGTGATGCGGCCAGCACGCGGCGGTTGCCCTCCAGCAGGGGCAGGGCCACGTAGTTGGCATCGTCGAACTGGCCCAGGCGTATCGCCACGTCCACTGGGTCGCGGAACACGTCGGCAACCTCGTCGGACAGTCGCAGGTGCAGGCGCAGCTTGGGATGTGCGGCGCGGAAGGTCGCCAGCCACGGCAGCAGCAGGTTGCGGCCGAAATCCGACGGCGCCGACAGCTGCAGGGTGCCGTGCAGTTCGGCCGCGTCGCCCTGCACCCGTGCCTGGCCCTCGCGCAGGGTGGCCAGCACCTCCTGCGCATAGGGCAGGTACAGCGCACCTTCGGCGGTCAGGCGCAGGCTGCGGGTGGTGCGCACGAACAGGCGCAGGTCCAGCTCGCGTTCCAGCCGCGCCACCGCGGCGGCCACCTGGCCAGGCAGCAGATCGGCTTCGCGCGCGGCCTGCGAGAAGCTGCCCAGCGCGGCGGTGCGGACGAACAGCTGCAGGTCGTCGAAGCGGATCATTTTCATTACCAGAGTGAAAGTCCTGACTGATTCTGCGCCTTTCCCAGGGACTGTGCGCGGCGCACGCTGTGCCTTCCTTCCCCGTTGGACCGCCCCATGCGCGCCATTGCCTATACCCACGCCGGCCTGCCCATCGATGACCCCCAGGCCTTGGTCGATATCGACCTGGACCTGCCCCAGCCCGGCCCGCGCGATCTGCGCGTGGCCGTACGCGCGGTGGCGGTGAACCCGGTCGACACCAAGGTCCGCCGCGGCGCGGCCACCGAAACCCCACGCGTGCTGGGCTGGGACGCGGTAGGCGTGGTCGACGCGGTGGGCAGCGAGGTGACCCTGTTCCAGCCGGGCGACGCGGTCTACTACGCCGGCGTGATCGACCGCCCTGGCAGCAATGCCGAATACCAGTTGGTGGACGAGCGCAGTGTCGGCCGCAAGCCCGCCACGCTGGACGATGCCGCGGCGGCAGCCTTGCCGCTGACCGCGATCACCGCCTGGGAGCTGCTGTTCGACCGCCTGCGCATTGCCGAGGGCGGTGGTGAAGGGCAGACCCTGCTGGTGATCGGCGCCGCTGGCGGCGTCGGCTCGATCCTGGTGCAGCTGGCACGCCAGCTGACCCGGCTGACGGTGGTCGGTACCGCCTCGCGCCCCGATACCCAGGACTGGGTGTATGCCATGGGCGCCCACCACGTGATCGACCACAGTCTGCCGCTGGCAGAAGGACTGGCCCGGCTGGGCATCCCCCAGGTGGAACACGTGGCCAGCCTGACCCACACCGACCAGCACTACGCGCAGATCGTGGAGGTGCTGGCACCGCAGGGCCAGCTGGGGCTTATTGATGACCCGGGCCAACTGGACGTGATGGCGCTCAAGCGCAAGGCGCTGTCGCTGCACTGGGAACTGATGTTCACCCGCCCGCTGTTCAAGACGGCGGACATGCAGAAGCAGCACGATCTGTTGAACCGGGTGGCCGAACTGATCGATGCCGGCGTGCTGCAGACCACGCTGGGCGAGCACTTCGGGCGCATCAACGCGGCCAACCTGCGCCGCGCGCACGCAGTGCTGGAAAGCCACCGCGCCAAGGGCAAGATCGTGCTGGAAGGCTGGTGAGGGTTCCGGCCAACGGCTGAGCCCCTCGTGGCGGTGGGTTGGTCGCGGAAAGCGGGTCATGCGCTTGGTCGGGCGGGTTGGGTTCGCGGGACACGCCGCAAGTACGTCCTTGTAGGCTCGTAGGCGCCATCCATGGCGCCTGCGGTCCCGCGAACCCAACCCGCCCGGCCTCTGACAGTTGCCGTGCGCGGTCAGCCACGGAAAAGAAAAAAGAAAATCAAGATCAAGAGCAGAACCGGGGTCAGAGCCCGTTGCGATGCAACGGGATCCGACCCCGTGCCGTTCCGACAGATCGCGGAAGTCTGTCGAAGGCGGGGTGGGTCCGGTTGCGGGGGTATCCGCGCCATGGATGGCGCGGCTAAGCCCCCAGGGATGGGTTTACGGCGTCCCCCGCAACCGGACCCACCCCGCCATCCCACGGAATGCCCGCTGTTGCTGTTGCTTCTTCTGCAGCAGGTGCAGGGCTGCAAGCCCTGCAAAAACACCCACCTCTCAGGCCACGCCGTTGTCGACGTGCTGGGCAAACCCCGGCTGCTGCCGCAGGCGCTCGAACCAGGCGGCGACATTCGCCAGCGCTGGCTTGTCGCCCGGCGTGCAACGCCAGCGCTGGGTCGACAACCCCAGCACGATGTCGGCCAGGGTGAAGGCATCTCCGGCCACGTGGGCATGCTGCGCCAGTTGCGCATCCAGCATCGCCATCAGCCCGTTCCACTGCACCAGGCTGGCCTCCGCCCGCGCATCGTCCGGGTAGTCGGCATGGCCACGCACGCGGGCCATGAACACCGCGCGCCACGCCGTGTTCAGATCGGTGGCCTGCCAATCCATCCACTGTTCCACCCGCGCCCGCGCCTGCGGTTGCATCGGCAGCAGATCATCGCGCCCGGCACGTACGGCCAGGTAGCGGCAGATGCTGTTGGATTCCCACAGCACGAAGTCACCCTCGCGCAGCACCGGCACCTGCACGTTGGGGTTCAGCCCGCGCAGCAGCTCGGCCGCCGGGGCCACGTGGTGCCGCAGCGGCTGGCCCAGCACGGCCGCCAGCCACAGCACCTTGCGCACGTTGATCGAGGTCGGCTTTCCGTACAGTTCCAGCATGGTCAGGCGCAGCGTTTGAGACGGGGCCAGCCTACACTGGTGGCATGCAAACTGAATTCCTCATCGTTGGCAGCCTCCTGCTGGCCATCCTTGTCCTGCAGCTGGTCGCCCTGCTGCGCCGGCCCCCCCATGACCGCCTGGAACAGGCCGTGCGCGAAGAGGCCCGCAGTGGCCGCAGCGAACTGCGTGAGCAGCTCGATGGCTTCGCCCGCGCGCTGACCGATCTCTCGACCCGCACCGACCAGCGCCTGGACCTGCTGCGCGAAGCGCTGGGCGAAGACGCCCGCAAGGCGCGCGCCGAAGCGGCCGACAGTCAGCAGCGCAGCGGCGCGCTGCTCGGCCAGCGCCTGCAGGAGCTGCGCGCGCAGCTGGAGGTGTTCGGCCAGCAACAGGAAGCGCGCATCCATGCCTTCGGCCAGCAGCTGCAGGAACTGACCACGCGCACCGATACCCAGCTGGGCGCGCTGCGCCAGACCCTGGTGGACGATGCGCGCAAGGGCCGCGAAGAAGGTGCGCAGTCGCAGCAGCGGCTGACCGAAAGCCTGGGCCTGCGCCTGCAGGAACTGACCCAGCGCAACGAGCAGCGCATTGCCGAAATGCGCGCCACCCTGGAAGAGCAGCTGCGCGCGCTGCAGACCGACAACGCGCAGAAGCTGGAACAGATGCGGGTGACGGTGGACGAGAAGCTGCAGTCCACCCTAGAAACCCGCCTGGGGCAGTCGTTCAAGCTGGTGTCGGAGCGCCTGGAACAGGTGCAGCGCGGCCTGGGCGAGATGCAGCAGCTGGCCACCGGCGTGGGCGACCTGAAGCGTGTGCTGACCAACGTGAAGACGCGCGGCAGCTGGGGCGAAGTGCAGCTGGAGAACATCCTGGAACAGACGCTGATCCAGGAGCAGTACGCACGCGCAGTGAAGGTGCGTCCGGACAGTGGCGAGATGGTCGATATCGCGGTGCGCCTGCCCGGCCGCGCCGCCGACGATGCACCAGTGTGGCTGCCGATCGATTCCAAGTTCCCGCGCGAGGATTACGAACGCCTGCTGGATGCACAGGAGCAGGGCGACGCCGAACTGGTGCGCGTGCAGGGCGCACAGTTGGAACGGGCGGTGAAGATCCAGGCCAAGTCCATCTGCGAGAAATACATCGTGCCGCCGCACACCACCGATTTCGCGGTGATGTTCCTGCCCACCGAAGGCCTGTACGCCGAAGTGATCCGCCGCCCCGGGCTGGTGGACCTGCTGCAGCGCGACCATCGCGTGGTGGTGGCGGGGCCGACCACGGTCACCGCGCTGCTCAACAGTCTGCAGATGGGCTTCCGCACCCTGGCCATCGAAAAGCGCTCCAGCGAGGTGTGGAGCCTGCTGGGCGCGGTGAAGACCGAGTTCGGCAAGTTCGGTGATGTGCTGGACAACGTGAAGGCCAAGCTGGACCAAGCCAGCAAGCAGATCGACCAGACCGGCGTGCGCACGCGGGCGATCGCGCGCAAGCTGCGCGAGGTGGAATCGCTGCCGGCCGAACAGAGCCGACAGCTGTTGCCCGATGGCCTGGCCGCAGACGAAGCACCCGAAGCCGACGACGCCGGGCAGGGCTGACACACCGTTTGCACCGCGTGGTGCGTATGCTGGCGGCCTCGATTACCGCCAGCAGGTCCGACCATGCGCCTTCGTTTCCTTGCCAGCCTTGTCCTGGGCGTGCTGCTGGCCGCCTGCAGCAGTACGCCGCCGGCGACCGATGCGGCGGCACAGCCGGCCGCGGCCGACACCGCTGAAGCCAGCCAGGCCTACCAGGAAGCGCGCGATGTTGACTGCCGCGCTGCCGGCGGCACCCTGCAGCCGCTGGGCCGCCTGCAGCGCGTGCAGTGCGTGATTCCCTATGCCGATGCGGGCAAGACCTGCAGCGGCAAGCAGGACTGCAGCGGCCAGTGCCTGGCCACCGGCGAAACCGAGGCAGGCGTGGTCGCCACGGGTACCTGCCAGCGCGATGTCAGCCAGAACTTCGGTTGCCGCCAGCGCATCGAAGCGGGCAAGGCACAGGGCACGATCTGCGTGGATTGAGCGCCCGCAGCACGCGCGCGGCGCTATGCTGGCACACCTTTCCCGCCATTGCCGGAGCACCCGCGTGAGCACCCCGATCCAGGACATTTCCCTCACCACCATCGACGGCCAGCCGTCCTCGCTGGCCGACTACAACGGCAAGGTACTGCTGCTGGTGAACGTGGCCTCCAAGTGCGGCCTGACCAAGCAGTACGAAGGCCTGCAGGCGCTGTACGCCGACAAGCAGGCGCAGGGTCTGGAAGTGCTGGGCTTCCCGGCCAACAACTTCCTCGGCCAGGAGCCGGGCAGTGAAGCCGAGATCCAGCAGTTCTGCCAGCTGACCTACAACGTCAGCTTCCCGATGTTCGCCAAGATCAGCGTGGCCGGCGAGGACATCCACCCGCTGTACCAGCAGCTGACCTCCGTCCAGCCGCAGGCCATCGGCGAAGGTCCGCTGCGCGAGCTGCTGACCGGCAAGGACATTCCCACCCTGCCGGCGCCGGCGGTGCTGTGGAACTTCGAGAAGTTCCTGATCGGCCGCGACGGCAAGGTCATCGCCCGCTTCGCACCGGACGTGGCTGCCGATGATGCGCGCCTGCGCGAAGCGGTCGAGGCCGCCCTGGCCGCCTGACCCCGCCGGGGTCGGATCCCTTTCCACCGGAAAGGGCTCTGACCCCAGTGCAGCAGCCAGAAAAAAACCCCGCCAAGGCGGGGTTTTTTCATGCGCCGGTCGCAGCGATCAGTTGCTCCACTGCGGCATCGGCATGGCATCGACCGGAATGGGCGAATTGGCATCGTCGCTGCCACGCTCGCGCTTGCCTCGCAGATCGTTCTCGATCTGGTAGTTGCGGCGCTGCAGCCAGGCATCGCGGGTCAGCGCGTACTCGTCCACCGCGCTGTCGCGGATATCGTCCAGCGCCATCAGCTGTGCGCGGGTGTCCACCAGCTGCAGGCCCTGCAGGCCGATGCGCACCTTGTCTTCCTCGATGGTGCGGATGGGCGACAGCGGAATGTCACCGGCCAGGCCGAACACATCGCGCACGGTGCGCGGGCCGAAGAACGGCAGTTCCACGTAACGCGAACGGCGCCAGCCCCAGGCGCCCAGAGTCTGCCCGAAGTCTTCATTGCGACGCGGGACCATGGCCTTGCTGGCCGGATCGAACAGGCCACCGATACCCAGCGTGCTGTTCATCAGGAAGCGGCCCAGGGTGTCCCAGGCATCACCCGGTCGGCCCTGCAGCAGCTGGTTGGTGATGGTCAGCGGCGAACGCAGGTTGCTGAAGAAGTTGCTGACGCCGGTACGGGCGAAGCGCGGCACCACGTGGGTGTAGGCGGTGGCCAGCGGGCGCGCGACGCCACGATCAACCGCATTGTTGAACGCGTGCACCTTGCGGTTCAGCGGCTCCCACGGGTCGTAGGCCGAGGCATCGGCGGTGGCGGCATTGCTGCCATACAGCGCATCGAAGTCGTCATCGTCGCCGGCCGCGGCGGTGGTGTTGCCAGTGCTGCCCGCCTGGTCGGCCGGCGGCGTGGCTGCGGTCGCGGCGGTCGCGGTCGCGGCGGTCGTACCGTCAGTGGTCGGTGCCACGTCGGTCGCCGGCACGGCATCGCTGGCCACCGGTTCGCTGGCGGCGGCCGGCACCACGGTGTCGGCCACGGGCGCGTCGCTGCGCGCGGGCTTGCCGGCGCACGCGCTCAGCGCGGCGGCAACAAGAAGAAGGGAGATGGCGCGTACGACGTTCATGTCAGCTCGCAGCAGAAGGTGCGGTGAAATCCAGGGTGGGCGACAGCCGGTAGGCCGCGCTCAGTTCGTTGTAGCCGGCCGGGGCGCCGGCGATGGCCAGGGTATGGCCCTGTGCGCGTGCACGTGCGGCCAGTTCGGCCAGCAGCGCCAGACCGGCGCTGTCCACGCGTTCCACGTCGCCCAGTTCCAGCCGTGCCAGCTTGGCCGGCAGCGCCTGCAGCTGCGGCCAGAGGGCAATGACCGCGGCGCGGTCCAACACCCCGCGCAGGCGCAGGGTGTCGCCTTCCAGCAGCGCCAGCGGCTTACTTGCCATTGCCCGCCGGCCCGGCCTGCATGCTGCCGCTGCGCAGTTCGCTGGCCACCTGCTTGATGCCCTTCTGGCGCAGCGGCGCGTCGAACTGGTTACGGAAGGTCTGCACGTAGGAGATGCCTTCGATGTTCACGTCGAAGATCTTCCACTGGCCGCCCACATTGCGCATCCAGTACTCCACCGGGGTGCCCTCGGCACCGGCGCGCACCAGTTCGGTGGCCACGCGCACGCCGCGGTTGCCCGGCAGCGGGCTTTCGCCCTTCAGGCGGAAGCTGGGCTTGCCCTGGATGTTCAGCAGGGTCGAGCCGTAGCGCTGCATCAGGCTGTCGGCCATGGCATCGGCGAACAGCTTGATGTCGGCGTCCGAGGCGCCGCGGGCGTGCGTGCCCAGCACCAGGCGCGCGGCGTAGTCGCGGTCGAAGGTGCGGTTGAGCTCGCTGTCGATGTAGCTGCGCAGGCTGGCCGGGTTGCTGCTGAACTCGCTGCGGCGCTGCTGCAGGGTGTTCAGGATGCGGGTGCTGGCATCAATGACCACCTTGCCGGCCTGGCCCTGCGGCGCGGCCACGGCCGGTGCGGTGGACTGCTGTGCCTGGGCGAGCAGCGGGCTGGCCAGCAGCAGCGAGGAAGCGAGCAGGGCCGGGATCAGTTTCGTCTTCATGGTTGCGGTTCCGTTGCAGGCGCGGGGGCGCTCTCGTTGGATTTCGGGTCGGCGCCGCCACCGGCGCCGCCACTGAACATGTACTTGCCCACCAGCTGGATCAGATCGACCGCCGGCTGGGTGAAGACAATCTCGTCACCGGCCTTGAGCACGTCCGGATCGCCGCCCGGCTGCAGGCCGATGTAGCTTTCGCCCAGCAGGCCGCTGGTGAAGATGCCGGCCGAGGTGTCCGCCGGCAGGTCCTTGATCTTGCTGTCCATGCGCAGGGTCACGATCGACTCGAACTTCACCGGGTCTAGATCGATGGCGGCCACCTGGCCGACGGTTACGCCGCCGATCTTCACCGGTGCCTGCTTGCGCAGCTGGCCGACCTGCGAGAAGCGTGCCTTCAGCTCGTAGCCCTGGCTGCCCCAGCTCCAACGCTGGTTGGTGGAGGCAACGGCCAGCACCATGAGCGAAGCCAGGGCCAGCAGCAGGAATGCGCCGACGGAGAATTCAAGTCTGGGACCGCGGATGGCCATGTGGAATACCTGATCGTCTCTGGGTGGCAGCGCGCCCTGCGCACCGCCGGTGGAAAGGGTTACGTGAACAGCATTGCCGACAGCACGAAGTTGAACATCAGCACCAGCAGCGAGGCGTTCACCACCGCACGGGTGGTCGCCACCGAGGTGCCTTCGATGGTCGGTTCGGCGTGGAAGCCCACATACGAGGCCACCAGCGCGGCGGTACCACCGAAGATGGCCGACTTCAGCATTGCCACGCCGAAGTCGTCCCAGAAGTCCACGCTGTTGCGCAGCGCCGACCAGAACACGCCGTTGTCCAGGCCCAGCACATGCACGGCCTCGAAGTAGCTGGCGCTGATGGCCAGCGAACAGAACACGCCGGTCAGCAACGGCACGGTCAGCACCGCCGCCCAGAAGCGCGGGGCCACGGCCTTGGCCACCGGGTCGATGGCCATCAGTTCCAGCGCCTTGATCTGGTCGGTGGCGCGCATCAGGCCCAGCTCGGCGGCGATGGAACTGCCGGCGCGGCCGATGAACAGCAGCGCGGTCAGCACCGGCGCCAGCTCGCGGTACAGCGACAGGCCCAGCAGGGTGGACAGCGCGTCGGCTGCACCGAAGGTGGTCAGCGTGCGGTAGCCCTGCAGGGTCAGCACCAGGCCGACGAAGGCACCGCCGACGGCGATGATCGGCAGCGAGCGCGCGCCGATCTTGTAGATCTCGCGGGTCAGCTCGGCCAGGAAATCACGGGTGGGCAGCGAACCGCGCAGCACGGTAAGCGAGAACAGACCGGCGCGGCCCAGCGAACGGGTGGCTTGCACGAACGGCATCAGGCGACCCTCGCCCGCGGCGCAGCGTCAAAGGGAATGGGGCCGTCGGGCTGGCCGTGCAGGAACTGCCGCAGCAGCGGGTCCTGGCTGGTCTGCAGCGCTTCGGGGCTGCCCTGGAACACCACCCCGCCATTGGCGATGGCGATGACCTGGTCGCAGATCGGCAGGGTCTCGTGCACGTGGTGGCTGACGATGATGCTGGTCAGCCCCAGGCTATGGTTCAGGCGCTGGATCAGGCTCATGATCACCCCCGAGGCGATCGGGTCCAGCCCGGTCAGCGGCTCGTCGTAGATCATCAGCGGCGGGTCCAGAGCCAGTGCGCGGGCCAGCGCCACGCGCCGCGCCATGCCGCCGGACAGCTCGCGCGGCCAGGCATCGGCGGCGGCCAGCAGGCCCACCGCGTGCAGCTTCATCTGCACCAGCCGGCGCAGCACCGGCGCCGGCAGGCGGGTGTGGGCGCGCAGGGGCAGGGCGACGTTCTCGGCAACGGTCAGGTCGGTCAGCAGGCCATTGCCCTGCAACAGCACGCCCACGCTGCGGCGCATCTCCAGCAGTTCGGCGCTGCCCTGCGGAATGGGCTTGCCGAACAAGGTGACCTGCCCGGACACCGGGCGCAGTTCACCGGTAAGCGCGGCCAGCAGGGTGGACTTGCCGCTGCCGGACGGGCCGAGCACGGCGGTGATGCTGCCCTGCGGAACCTGCAGCGATACATCGCGCAGGATCGTGCGCCCGCTCCGGTCGATGCGGACGTTGGACAACTGCACCAAGCTGGAGGCGGAAGCCGACATGGGCACCATTAACGTTTTTTCGACAGGGCAGAATCGGGCCAGCCGGCTGAACATAAGCGGACTGGACGGTGCAGTATTGTGGCACGCCATGCCACCCGCGCGGCCGGGACAATGCCGCGGTACCCCGGAACAATCCGTACCGGTCCTGCCGGTACACCATTGAATAGCGGCGGTCGTGCGGCACACTGTGCACGATGAGTGACCCCGGCAACGATTTCCGTCTCTACCATTCCAACTCCCTGGATGTGCTGGCCGCGCTGCTGGCGCGCAACGTCCGTGCGCCGGTTCCCGGCCAGCCGCTGCTGGCCCCGGAGGTGGTGCTGATTCCCCAGGTGGCCATGCGCCGCTGGCTGCAGGCCACTCTGGCGGCCGAGTATGGCGTAGCGGCGAACCTGGAGTTCCTCACCCCGGGCGAGTTCGTTGCCCGCGCCCTCAACGCGAACGTGCCCGGTGAAGCCGACGACCTGGACGCGGCCGGGCTGCACTGGAAACTGTACCGCGCCCTGCGCGATCCGTCGCTGTTGGCCCAGCCGGCGATGCGCGCGCTGCAGTCCTACCTGGCCGGTGGCGACACCCTGAAGCCCTGGGCGCTGGCCGGCGAACTGGCCGCGGTCTTCGAGAAGTACCAGGCCTGGCGCCGCGACTGGCTGCTGCGCTGGGATGCTGGCGCCGACCCGGACGATCCGCAGGCGATCCTGTGGCGGGCCATCGCCCATGGCCAGGGCTACCGCGCGCGGCGCATCCAGGACTACCTGGATCGCTACGAAGGCGCGGGCAAGCCGCTGCCGCAGGGCCTGCCGCCGCGCCTGTCGGCCTTCGCCACGTTGAACATCTCGCCAGATGTGCTGCGGGTCATGGCCACCCAGTCGCGCGTGGGCGAGATGCACTTCTATATGCCGACCCCGGTGCAGTCGTACTGGGGCGATCTGCAGACGCTGGCCGAGCGCCTGCGCAGCGGTGCACCGGACCCGTTCGGCGAAGCCGCCGGCGAAAACCGCCTGCTGGAAGCCTGGGGCGCCGCCGGCCGCGACTTCATGGCGGTGCTGGGCAGTTACGAAGTGGTGCACCCGGCCGGCGAGATCGCCGCCTATTCCGACCCGGAAGAAGACACCCGGCCCACGTTGGCCGACGGCGGCCTGGCCGACAGCCTGCTGCACCGCCTGCAGCGCGATCTGTTCCACCGCCGCGCGTTGCCGTCGGGGGAACTGCGCGACGGCCTGCACAGCGATGACCCGAGCCTGCAGGTGCACGCCTGCCACACCCGGCTGCGCGAACTGCAGGTGCTGCACGACCAGCTGCGCGCGCTGCTGCAGGACCCGCGCTTCGATCCCCCGCTGCAGCCGCGCGACATCGCGGTGCTGGCGCCGGACATCGACCCTTACGTGCCGTACCTGGAAGCGGTGTTCGGCGGCCGCAGCGGCGAAGAAGACCACATTCCCTATGCATTGGCCGACAGCAGCCCGCTGGCCGGTGAGCCGCTGGCCGATGTGTTCGTGCACCTGCTGGGCCTGCCGGTATCGCGTTTCGGCCTGAACGAGATCCTGGATCTGCTGGCCAGCGCGCCGTTGGCAGAGGCTGCGGGCCTGGAGGCGGTGGATTTCGACCGCCTGCACGGCTGGCTGCAGCAGGCCGGCGCGCGCTGGGGTATCGACGCCAACCACCGCGGGCAGATGCAGGCGCCGCGCGATGACGCCTATACCTGGCAGTTCGCGCTGGACCGGCTGCTGCTGGGCCACGCCACCGGCAGCGACGTCGATCTGGCCGGTGTGGCGCCCTGGACCGAACTGGAAGGCGGTGCGCTGGACGCGCTGGACCGGCTGCTGCGCCTGTTGCGTGTGCTGGCGGTGTACCAGCGCCGACTGGGTGACACGCTCACCCCGGCACAGTGGCGCCAGCGCCTGCTGGCCCTGCTCGATGCGCTGCTGCCCGAAGCGCCCACCTCACCCAACAGCCAGCGCGCACTGGAGCGACTGCGCAAGCTGCTGAACCAGTTTGCCGACGATGCCACCCGCGCTGGCTTCGAAGAGGGTGTGCCACCGGAGGTGGTGCGTGCGCACTTCGCCGGTGCGCTGTCCGAAGCCGATACCCGCGCGCCGCTGCTGACCGGTGGCATCAGCTTTGGCCGCATGGTGCCAATGCGCCTGCTGCCGTTCCGGGTGATCTGCGTGCTGGGCCTGAACGATGGCGACTTCCCGCGCCGCGACCCGGCTGCCGGCCTGAACCAGCTCACCGCCGAACTGGATACGCCGCGCCGTCGCCCGGGTGACCGTTCCACCCGCGAGGATGACCGCTTCCTGTTCCTGCAGTTGTTCGCCGCCGCCCAGGACGTGTTCTATCTGAGCTACCTGGGGGCGGACCCGCGCGATGGCAGCGTGCGTGAACCTTCGGTGCTGGTCAGTGAACTGATCGACGCCGCGGCCGCCTACCACCAGGACCCCGCCACGGCCACGCGTGACTTCACCGTGCGCCACGCGCTGCAGCCGTTCTCGCCGGCCGCGTTCGGCGAAGGCGATGGGCGCCGCTTCAGTTACCGCCGGCAGTGGTACCCGGCGGCCGGGCGCCTGTCCGGCCAGCGCAGTGGACTGCCCGCGTGGTTCGACGCGCCGCTGCCACCGCCGCTGGACGATGCGGTGGAAGCGGAGGTGGCACTGGATGCGCTGCGCCGCTTCCTGTGCGACCCGGCCGGACAGTTCCTGGCCCAGGCACTGGGCCTGCGCCTGGCCGACGAGGTCGAGGAGGTGGATGACCTGGAACCGCTGGTGCTGTCCTCGCGCGGGCCGGACAAGCGCAGCGTGCAAGCCGCCGTCGTGCGCGCCACCCTCAGCGGCGATGCCGAGCCGCTGTACCCGCGCCTGCGCGCGCGTGGCCTGCTGCCGTCCGGTGCGCTGGGTGAACGCCAGTTCGACGCCGAACAGCTCAAGACCCGCCCCTATGCCAGCGCGATGCTGGGCTGGATGCGTGGGCAGCCGCTGGAAAGCCGCCGCTACGACGTGGATATCGACGGCGTGCGCCTGCATGGCCGGGTGGCCGACCGCCATCCCGAGGGACTGGTGCGCCTGCGTGCCGGCACGCTCAACGGCAATGCGGTCATCCGCCAGGGGCTGGATTGGCTGCTGGCCAATGCCGCCGGCGATGCGCTGCCGCTGGTGCAGTTCCACGATGGCGGCGACGCCGGCCCCGGCCCGCACCTGCTGCCTGCGCTGAGCGTGTCCTCGGCGCGCGCCGCCCTGCGTGCGCTGCTGCAGCTGCGCCAGCGCGGCCTGCGCGAGCCGCTGCGCTTCGCCCCGTACACCGGCTGGGTGCTGTTCACCGCGCCCGTGGAAAAACAGCGCAGCGAAGGCTGGAAGCAATGGCACGGCAGCGACCGCAGTTGGGGCGAAGCGAACAGTGATGCCTGGCAACTGCTGTTGCGGGGTGCCGATCCCTTTGCCGATGACGACAGCTATGCCGATCTGCTGCGCAACAGCCAGATCGTGTTCGGTGCGGTACGTGACGGGCGCGGTCCCGCTGGCACCGGCAAGGAGGCCGACGCATGAATACACCCGTTGATCCCTACCTGCTGCTGCCGCTGCACGGTATCGGCCTGATCGAGGCCAGCGCCGGCACCGGCAAGACCTTCACCCTGGCCACCCTGTTCACCCGCCTGGTGGTGGAACAGCGCCTGCGCATCGGCCAGATCCTGGCGGTGACCTTCACCGATGCGGCCACCCAGGAACTGCGCAAGCGCATCCGCGAGCGCCTGGCGTTGGCCGCGCGGCTGGTGGACCTGCCGCCGGCCGCCGACGAGGCCCCCGACGCGCTGCTGACCCGGCAGGTGCTGCAGCGGCATCTTGATGGCGGCAGCGAAAGTGCGGCCGCCCTGCAACGCCGCCTGCAGGTCGCCGCCGACGAGATCGACCTGGCCTCGATCTTCACCATCCATGGCTTCTGCACGCGCGTACTGCGCGAATACGCACTGGAAAGCGGGCATACCTTCGATCCGCCGGAACTGCTGGCCAGCGACCGCGAACTGCTGGAGGAACTGGCCGCGGACCTGTGGCGCGTGCACGCCAACGACCCGGCCACGCTGGAACCGCTGACCTGGCTGTGGTCACACCCCGATGCGCTGGCCTCGGACCTGCGTGCGCTGCTGGCCTCGCCACCGCTGTACCCGCGCCCGCAGGCGGTGGCGGTGGACGACCCGCGCCCGGCGCTGCAGAGCGCGGCGGCAGAACTGTCGCTTGCCGTGCGCGAGCATGGCGAACAGTTCTTCCTGGAACTGTGCGAAGCGGTCGACAACAAGTGGATCAACGGCGTGTCCTACAAGCTGGGCTGGCTGCACCCGCTGGGCCGGCAGCTGCTGGCCTGGGGCGAGCGCGGCGATGCGACTGAACTGCTGTCCAGCGAGCGTCTGCCGGCCCTGCTGCCCGATGCGCTGGCGGCCAAGACCAACAAGAAGTTCGTCGATCGCACGCCGTCCTCGCCGTTGCAGGCACCACTGCAGCGCTACGTGGCGCTGCTGGACCAGCGGGAGCAATGGCTACGCGGCACCGCGCTGAACTTCCTGCATGCCCTGCGCGAGGAGGCCGCCCAGCGCCTGGCCGCACTCAAGCGCACGCGCCGGGTACAGACCTACGACGACCTGATCGACGGCGTGGCCCAGGCGCTGGAGGGGCCGCAGCGGCTGGACCTGGTGCGCAAGCTGCGCCAGCAGTACCGCATTGCCCTGGTCGATGAATTCCAGGACACCGACGATCGCCAGTGGGGCATCTTCCACACGGTGTTCGGTGATTCGGCCGAGGTGCACACCCTGGGCCTGGCACCGGCGCTGTTCCTGATCGGCGACCCGAAGCAGGCCATCTACGGTTTCCGCGGCGGTGACATCCACACCTACCTGAAGGCCAAGCAGGCCGCGCAGCCGGCGCCGCCGTTGGACCAGAACTTCCGTTCGCGGCCGTCGGTGCTGCGCGCGCTGCAGGCGCTGTATGACAACGGTGGCGACGAGGCCTTCCTGGAGGCGGGTATCGGCTTTGAGCCGGTGCGCCCCGGTGGCGTGCGCAGCGATGACGATTACCTGCGTGATGGTGCAGCGGCACCGGCACTGACCCTGCGCGTGCTGCGCAGTGACGGCGACAAGGCGCTGGGCGCCGACGCCTCGCGCGCGGCAGCGACCCAGGCCTGCGTGGCCGCCATCCACCAGACCCTGGTCGACGCCCGCGCCGGCGCGGCGGTGCTGCGTGGCCGGCCGGTGCAGCCCGGTGATATCGCCGTGCTGGTGCGTTCGCACCGCGAGGCAACGCTGGTGCAGCGCGCGCTGGCCGCGGTGGGCATTCCCGCCGTGGCCGCCGGCAAGCAGAGCCTGTTCGCCACCCGCGAGGCCCGCGATCTACGCGCGTTGCTGCTGGCCTTGCTGCAGCCGGCCGACGAAGGGCGGCTGCGCGCCGCGCTGGCGACCGTGCTGCTGGGCCAGCCCGCCAGCGCGATCGCCAGCATGGAGCGCGAAGGGGACCTGCAGCGTGGCTTCCAGACCCAGCTGCTGCATTGGCGCGAGCGTTGGCAACGCGGCGGCCCCTTCGCCGTGGTGGCCGATGTCTGTGCCGCGCAGGGCGAACGCCTGCTGGCCCTGATCGATGGCGAGCGCCGGCTGACCAACTACCTGCAGCTGGGCGAACTGCTGCAGGAAGCCTCGGCGCAGGCACTGGGCATGCATGGCCTGCTGGACTGGCTGCAGGGGCAGATGGTCCATGCCGACCAGAACGACGAACAGCAGCTGCTGCGCCTGGAATCGGATGCGCGGCGGGTGCAGATCATCACCCTGCACAAGAGCAAGGGCCTGGAATACCCGCTGGTGTACCTGCCGTTCGTTGGCATCGACGGCGGCGCGTCCAACAACGCAGCGCACTGCACCGTGCACGTGGACGGCCAGCGCCAGCTGCACTGGAAGCTGGACAAGGACGAGGCCTGGGAGGCCGCCAGCGGCCAGCGCGAACGCGAACAGCGTGCCGAGGACGCCCGCCTGCTGTACGTGGGCCTGACCCGCGCCGAGCACGCGCTGTGGATCGCCATCGGCGACCTTGCCGGGTTGGGCAAGACCCGCCTGGCGCCGCTGCTGGGCGATCTGCAGACCCTGCGCACGCATGCCGACGTCTGCATCGACGACAGCGCGCCGGTGCTGCGCCTGCCGCAGTTGCCGACCGAACAGGAAGGCGACCTGCCGGCCGTGCGCAGCCTGACCCGGCGCGTACCGCACGACTGGTGGGTGTACAGCTTCACCCAGCTCGCGCACGCCGACGCCGGCAACGATGTCGAAGCGGCCGCCACCGAACTGCCGGCACCGGCCGCCGATGAACCCGCCGGCGCCGAGCTGCCACTGGAACCGGCCTTGCCCGAAGCGGCCGCCGCCGATGCAGAGCCGCCGGACCCGCGCTTCATGGGCAGTCGTTTCGGCAACGTGCTGCATGAGGCGCTGGAAAACGTCGACTTCGCTGCGTGGGGTAGCTGGACGCCCGAGCAGCCCGCGCCCGAAGGGCAGGCCGCGCTGCTGCGCAAGGCCCTGCACGATGAAGGCTATGCCGACCAGGATCTGGACGATGGCGTGGCCGTGCTGGTGCCGCTGGTGGGCCACACGCTCACCGTTGGCCTTCCCGAGGGCGGTGCCCTGCACAGCCTGGGCGAGGGCGAGCGCCGCGCAGAAATCGAGTTCCACTTCGCCATCGAACCGACCAGTGTGCCGGCGCTGCTGCAGCTGCTGCACGCCCATGGCATTGCCAGCGCCCGCCGTGGCTTCGGCCTGCGCCGCCGGCTGGAAGGGCTGATGACCGGCAAGATCGACCTGACCTATGTGCGCGATGGGCGCTGGTACGTGCTCGACTACAAATCCAACCGCTTGCCGGGCTACAGCCCGGACCTGCTGCAGATCGCCATGCGCCACAGCGAATATGACCTGCAGGCGCTGATCTACACCGTGGCCCTGCACCGCTGGCTGCGCTTCCGCCTGGGCCGCGCCTACGACTACGCGCGTGACATGGGCGGCATCCGCTATCTGTTCTGCCGCGGCCTGGACGGCAATGGCAACGGGGTCCATGTCGACCGCTTCGCACCCGAGCTGGTGGATGGGTTGGACGCGCTGTTTGCCGGTGGCGACGCTGCCCATGCCGCACTGGCCGCGCGTGCGATCGGAGCCAGCGCATGAGCACCAGCCTGCTGAAACAGCTGTACGTGGGCCGCCACCTGCGCACGCTCGACCATGCCCTGGCCACCAGCCTGCTGCGGTTGCGCGACGATACGCCCGATGCAGTGGCGGTGGCTGCCGCGCTGGCCTCGCTGGCGGTATCGCAGGGCCATGCCGGTTTCGATCCGGCGCAGCCCGGTCGCCTGATCGAGGGTGTGACCGCGTGGCCGCCGCCGCCGCAGTGGCTGGCCCAGCTGCGGGCCTCGCCCTGGGTGGCACAGCCCGATGACCCGGACGCCGCTGCCGATGAGGCACCGCTGGTGCTGGAAAACGGCCTGGTGTACCTGCGCCGCTACCGCGAATACGAGCGGCAGCTGGCCGCCGGGCTGCAGCGCATCGGCCGGCACCCGCTGCCGGCGCCGGACATGGCCGCGCTGGCGCCCTTGTTCGCGCGTCTGTTCCCCGCCGCCGCCACGCAGGAAGACCACCAGGCACGTGCGGCCGGGGTGACCCTGCGCCACCCGCTGGCGCTGGTCACCGGCGGCCCCGGTACCGGCAAGACCACCACCATCGCCCGCCTGTTGCTGCTGCTGGCCGCGCAGGCCCTGCAGGCGGGGCAACCGGCACCGCAGGTGGCCCTGGCCGCACCCACCGGGCGTGCCGCCGAGCGCATGGCCGAGAGCCTGCGTCTGGCCGTGCAGCGGCTGCAGGAAGCAGGGCTGGACCCGGCGCTGTGTGCGGCATTGCCGAGCACCGGCACGACCCTGCATCGCCTGCTCGGCGTCATTCCCGATTCGCCGCGCTTCCGCCACCACGCCGACAATCCACTGCCGGTGGATGTGGTGGTGGTGGACGAAGCATCGATGATCGATCTGCCACTGATGGCCAAGCTGGTCGATGCCATTGCCAGCGGTACGAGGTTGATCCTGCTGGGCGATCCGGACCAGTTGCCGTCGGTGGAAGCCGGCGATGTGCTCAGCGCGATCCTGCGTGCCAGTGGCGATGGCAGCGGCACCCGTGCCGACGACGCGCAGGCCCTGCACGGTTTGCTGGCCGCGCCCACCCTGCAGCCGCAGGCACCGCCACGCGCCTTCGCTGGCCGCCGCGTGCAGTTGCAGCGTGGCTATCGGCAGAGTGATGCGCTGCAGCTGGCACCGCTGGCCCAGGCCGTGCGCGACGGTGACAGCGGCGCCGCCCTGGCCCTGCTGCGCGACGGCGGCCTGTCCGGGGTCAGCTTCCACGAACACGATGCCGATCCGCTGCGCGGCCGGCGCGACCACCTGCTCGCGCACTGGCGCGCGCTGGCCGAGGCCGACGACCCCGGCCGCGCGCTGCAGCAGGCCGGCCGCCTGCGCGTGCTCACCGCACTGCGCGAAGGCCCGCAGGGCGCGCGCGGTCTCAACAGCCGCATTGAGCAGCTGCTGGCCGGCAACACGCCCGGTTACTTCCAGGGCCGTCTGCTGCTGATCACCGAAAACAGCTATCGGCACCGGCTGTTCAACGGTGATATCGGCATCTGCCTGCGCGACCCGCAGGGTGCGATGGCCGCCTGGTTCCCCGGCGACACGCTCGACCAGCCCCGCGCCTTCCATCCGGCCGCACTGCCCGCGCACGAAAGCGCCTTCGCGATGACCGTGCACAAGGCACAGGGTTCGGAATTCGATGAGGTCTGGCTGCAGTTGCCGCGGCAGGACAGCCGCGTGCTGTCGCGCGAACTGGTCTACACCGGCCTGACCCGCGCCCGCCAGCGCCTGCACCTGGCCGGCAGCGAAGACGTGCTGGTGGCGGCGCTGAAGCGCCACGCCAGCCGCCTGGGCGGCCTGGCCTGGCGGCTGGGCGCAGAAGCGGGGTCGGATCCCGTTCCCGACGGGAACGGGCTCTGACCCCATCGCGCCGAAGACGTTGACGTTGACGTCGCTGTTGATTCGGCAGGTGCAGGGCGCCGCCCTGCCGCCACGTTCATTCCGCGATCAACACCAGGCCATCGGGGAAGACGATCGCGGCTTCATCGGCGCTGAGATCGAAGAAGCCCACGCCGTGCTGTTCGGCCAGGTCCTGCACGCGGCCATGCGCGCGCTCGGCCACCGAGTAGGCGAAGGCACCGTAGATCACCTGGCGGCCGATGCTGTAATCGGTCACTTCGGCGCGTTCGTCATCATCGTTGCTCAGCGGACCATTCATCGGCGGGAACTCCCGCGCCATGTCCGCAAACCAGGCCTGCAGCGCCGGGCTGCTGACCGCCGGGTCGTCGTACTCGTGGTTCTCGCCCCATTGCACCTGCTTCTCGAACCAGGCGATGAAGGCCGCCGCCTCGCGTGGCGCCGCGCTGGCCTCGAAGACCATCATGTCGTAACTCATTGAACCGTCCTGTTGCAGCGCCGGGGTCGGATCCCTCTCCGCAGGAGAGGGCTCTGACCCCATCGCAGGGTCTGTGGCTGCACAGGGTATCGCGCTACGGCTGTCCGGCCGCACTGATCGCCACGCCCGGTGCCAGCGCCTTGGCTTCGGGGAACAATGCAAAGCGCACGCCGATCAGGCCCATCAGCGCTTCATCGCGCGCCTTGCAGGCGGCCACGTTGCCCACGCGCCCCAGCGAGGCATCCAACCGTTCGCGCAGCGCTTCGCTGGCGGCGATCGGTCGACGTGCCGCCACCTGGCGGCGGTAGTGCGCGGCCAGTTCTTCCAGGATGTGTTCCACTGCTTCGCGGCTGCGCTCCGGCAGTTCCAGCCGGGCCCGGCGCAGCTGCAGGATGTTCAGACCGATGCGCGCCTCGTTGAGCATGTCCACCGACGCAATATCGCTGCCTTCCGGCGTTGCTGCCAGGCGCGGCGCCAGCAGGCCCAGCAGATCCAGCATGCGCGCGGCGAAGCGCTGGCGATCCTGCTGGCCGCGCCCTTCGGCGGCCTCGGCCAGCGTGGTCCAGCCTTGCCGTACCAGCCGGCGCGCGGTCCATTCGGCACCCACCGAACGGAACAGGCGGGTCATCACCACGGCAAAGCCAATACCGATGAACATCGCAATGGACGAGTTGAGGAAGCTCTGGATGTTGGCGCTGTAGGTGTTCTGCAGGCTCAGCAGCGCGGCCAGGTTCACCGTCAGCGGCAGCGCGAACAGCGCGCTCTTGGGGTGGTGCAGCAGCAGGCCCAGCGGCAGGAACGCCACCGCCAGCACCAGCGCCAGCAGGCCGAAGTCATGCACGGCCGGGAATACGCCGAACAGATACACGCCGGCCACCAGCGATGCGACGATGGCCCAGACCAGGAACGAGACCATGCTCGGCGCCGGATCATCCTGTGCGGCGAAGAAGGCCGCCGTCACCGCCGCCATCATCGCGCCGTTGCCACCGCCCTCCCAGCCCAGGCCAATCCACAGCACGCAGTAGCTCATCAGGGCCACGCCGGCGCTGAGCGCGGAGAACAGCGCCATGCCGTAGTCCACGTGCTTGTCGGTGGCCACGCGCTCGGTGCGGATGCGGTAGTGCGCGCGGTCCAGCGGTGCGGTGCCGTGGTCGATGGCGTGCTGCAGGGTGCGGCAGTCCTGCCACAGGTCCACCAGCTCCTCCAGGCGCAGCAGCAGGCTGGCCAGCTGCAGGTGCTGCAGGTCGCGGTCCACCTGCGGCTTCAGGGCGCTGATGCGGGCGTGCAGGCGCGCGTAGTCGCTGGCGCTGGCAGGGGTGTCGATCCACGCGCGGATATCGTCCACCAGTTCCGGCAGGCCCTGCGGCAGTACCTGGCCGTGGCTGCGCAACGCGCTCAAGCGGTCGGCAATGGACGACAGCACCGGCAGCAACAGCAGCATGCGCTCACGCAGCCGTTCCATCGAAACGGCGGAGCCGGCATGGCGTGGATCGTCGCGGCGCAGGAACTCGATCAGGGCCTCGAACTGCACCAGATCGGCGGCCAGCCGGTTGCGCGGCGCATGCGCGCGGCCGCGCTCCAGGATCTGCCGGCACCACTGCGCGGCGTCCTCCATCCAGTTGTTGATGCGCCCGCGCAGCATCGGCCGCACCGAGGCGGGGAACAGCAGCGAAGCGAACAACACCGCCACCACCGTGCCGAGGATGATCTCCTCACTGCGCGCCACCACCGTGTCGAAGATCGTTTCCGGTGAGGTGACGGCCGGGAAGCCGATGAAGGCGGTGGTGTAGCCGGCCAGCAGGAACGCATAGCCGCGTGGGCCGCGGTTGAGCAGGGCCAGGAACAGGCAGGCGGCCAGCCAGATCGACATGGCCGCGCTCAGCACCATCGGCGTTTCCACCAGCGCCGGCAGTACCAGCAGGGTGGCCAGGCCGGCCACCAGGGTGCCAACAATGCGGTACACGCCCTTGGCCCGGGTCGGGCCCAGCAGCGGCTGGCTGACGATGTACACCGTGCCCATCGCCCAGTACGGGCGGGACAGGTTGCCGGCCATGGCGATGTACAGCGCCGCGATCGCGGCCAGGTAGGTCTTGATCGAAAACAGCCACGCCTGGCGGTCGGTCAGTCCGTCCATCGCTTACTTCGCCGGGGCCTGTGCGGTGGCGGGGGCAACCGTGGTCTGCCAGCCGCCGCCCAGCACCAGGAACAGATGGATCTGGTCGCGCGACACCTGCGCTTCGGCGGCGGCCAGGGTGGCATCGCTGGTGGCCAGGCTGCGGTCGGCATCCAGGCTGGACAGGTACGGCGTGCGCCCACCCTGGTACAGCCGGCGGTTCTGCTCGGCGGCCAGCGCGGCCTGCTGTTGCGCTTCGCGCAGTGACTGCAGGCGGCGCAGGTCCTGTGCATAGCGGTCCAGTGCGGTCTGGGTCTCGCGCAGGGCCTGCAGCACCGCATGGTCGAACTCGGCCAGGGCGGCATCGGCACCGGCTTCGGCGGCGTGGATGCGCGCATGCGTACCCGAAGACGGCAGCGTCCAGGAGATCAGCGGGCCGATCGACCACTGCTGGGTCATCGGCGTGCCGAAGTCCTCCAGCAGGCCGGCCGCGCCCAGCGAGGCGCCCAGGCGGATGTCCGGGTACAGCTCGGCCGTGGCCACGCCGATACGCGCGGTGGCCGAGGCCAGCTTGCGTTCGGCCTGGCGGATATCGGGGCGGCGCTGCAGCAGGGCGCGGCCATCACCCACCGGCAGCGGCTGCGCCAGGCGTGGCGCATCGGCGCAGTCGATCACCCCGGCAGGCAGCTGGCCAGGGGTCTGGCCCAGCAGGGCGGCCAGCGAATAGGCCGCGGCCGATCGCTGTGCGCGCAACGGCGGCAGCGCGGCCTCCAGCAGGGCGACCTGAGCGTTGGCGCGGGCCAGCTCCGGCGGCGTGCCACGGCCGGCATTGATCAGCCGCTGGGTGACCGAACGGCTGCGCTGCTGCAGCTGCAGTGAATGCTCGGCCACGTGCAGTTCGTGGTTGGCGTGGCAGATTTCCAGGTAGCTGTCGGCCACTTCGGCCACCACGCTCACCTGGGCCAGGTCGCGCGCGGCGGCCACCGATTGTTCGTCGGCGTGTGCCGCCTCGGCACCGCGCTTGAGCTTGCCGAACAGATCGAACTGGTAGCTGACGGCGAACTTGCCGTCGGCCAGGTTGATCACCGGCAGTTCGTGTTCCTGCAGGAACGACTCGGCTGACAACTGTGCGCGGCTGATGCCGGCCTCGGCTTCGTACTCGAAGCCACCGGCATCCATCGCCTGCTCGTACACGGCGGCGGCACGG
Source organism: Stenotrophomonas sp. SAU14A_NAIMI4_8 (assembly GCF_003086695.1). Lineage (NCBI taxonomy): Bacteria > Pseudomonadati > Pseudomonadota > Gammaproteobacteria > Lysobacterales > Lysobacteraceae > Stenotrophomonas > Stenotrophomonas sp. SAU14A_NAIMI4_8. The sequence goes on along the minus strand of NZ_CP025999.1, from coordinate 4,435,258 downwards.
CGCAGGTGCGCATCGGCCGCCTTCAGCTCGACGTTGTCACGCAGCGCCTGGGTGATCAGCCCGTCCAGCACCGGGTCGTTGTACAGCGACCACCAGCGGTCGGGCAGCGCCTGGTTGGCGGCCACGTCCGGGTTCTGGGTGTCGATGAAGACCGCATTGGCCTGCGGGCGCTTGAACGCCGAGCCTTCCGGCAGGGCGTAATCCGGGCCCACGGTCTTGCAGGCCGCCAGGCTGGCCAGGGCGACGATAAGGCCGAGACGGGGCAGGGTGGTGTTCACAGGCCCGCCTGTGTCGGCGTGGCGCCGGCCTTGTCTGCGTGCTTGCTGTGGGTGTCGACGGTCACCGTTGCGGTACGGCCGGAGATCAGCTGCACGCCTTCGGGGACCTCGTCGATGGCGATGCGCACCGGGATGCGCTGCGCCAGCCGCACCCAGTCGAAGGCCGGGGTCACGTTCGGCAGCAGGCTGCTGCCGTTGCTGCGGTAGCGGTCTTCGATGCCGGCGGCGATGCTTTCCACGTGGCCGGTCAGCGCGATGTCCTCGCCCATCAGGCGGATGTCCACGCGCTGGCCCGGGGCCACGCCACGCAGGCGGGTTTCCTCGAAGTAGCCATCGATGCGGAACGAGCCGGTATCCAGCAGCGCCAGCACCGGCTTGCCGGCCACCACATAGTCGCCCACGCGCATGGTGCGGTCGTTCACCCGGCCATCGGCCGGCGCGCGCACTTCGGTGCGGGCCAGGTTCAACTCGGCCAGATCCACGGCGGCCTGTGCGGTGGCCAATGCGGCCTGCGCGGCCTGCAGCTTGGCCCGGCGCACTTCGGCGTCCTCGGCGGCCACCAGGTCCTGCAGGCTGCGGTCGCGGCCGATCTCGCGGCGCAGCTGGGCCACCGAGGCCTGGCGTTCGGCCAGGCTGGCGCGGGCCTGTTCCAGGGCGATGCGGTAGCGCGCGCGGTCGACCACGAACAGCAGATCGCCCTTCTTCACGGCTTGGTTGTCGGCCACGTCCACGGCCTCCACCAGCCCAGAGACATCCGGCGCCACCTGCACCACGTCGGCACCGACGTGGGCATCGCGGGTCCACGGCTCATCCATGTAATAGACCCAGAGCTGGCGCAGCACCAGCAGGGCAACGATCACGGCGGCACCGGTGAGCAGCACCGGCAGGGTCTTTTTCACGATCTTGTTCACGATTGCATCCAAAGCAGAAGGTGGAACAGCGCACCCAGCACGATGCCGTACAGGGCCAGGTTGAACAGTGGCGGGTGCCAGACATGGCGATAGGCGCCGGCACGCTGCAGCAGCGCGTGCAGGCCGCTGTTGACCAGGTAGGCCAGCAGCATCAGCCCGAGCAGGGTCGGGACGAACACTCCGTGGAGACTGAATTCACCGGGCATCGGTAGGGGGGGCGGTAGTAGGGAAGGGGGAGGAGCAACAACAACAACGCGACAACGCCGCTGGCGCGTCCACGGCAGCGGCGCACGCAGGGGCAGTGCGGGCTTACGTGATGCGGTCGGCGGCCTCGCCCAGCAGGCGCCATGCCTTCAGCACGGCGTGCAGTTCATCCATGGTCAGTTCGCCGAACACGTCCTGGCGCAGGCCGATCAACTGTTCTTCCAGCTCGCGCACCAGGGTCTGGCCTTCATCGGTCAGCCACAGCAGGTTGGCGCGGCGGTCGCTGGCATCGCTTTCGCGACGGACCAGATCGCTGGCGCACAGCTTGTCCAGCAGGCGCACCAGCGAGGGACCTTCCATGCCCAGTTGCTGGGCCAGCGCCACCTGGCGGATGCCACCGCCGGAGCGGCCGATCATCAGCAGGGGCATGGTGCAGGCGGTGGAGATGCCGTAGCTGCCCAACCGGCTGTCAGCCAGGCGCTGCCACTGCCGCCCTGCGTACAGCAGGCCGGAGCTGAGCTGCATCTGCAGCCGGGTGCGCTCGTCGAGGGGTCGGTCCATAAGAGATAGATAGGATACTACTAATTTCATTCCTATCAATAGGTTTTGCTGAATGGGTCGGTGTGTTGAGGAAAGCGTTGCGCCTGCCTTGCGTCGGGTGGGGCAGCGGGGGCCGGACGGTGCAGGACACGCCGCAAGTACGTCCCTGTAGGCTCGGCCGCGGCATCCATGCCGCGGACGGTCCTGCCCCGCCCGGCCCCCGCTGCCCTCCCATCACCCCGCGAGCGCGGTGGGTTGGCTCTTTAAAGGCAAAAGCAGAAGCAGTGCGGACCAACGGTCCGCACCCACCACAGCAGCGGCGCGCGGTGCGTCCGAAGCCATGAACCCCAGCTTTTGACCCCGCTTTCGGGCGGTCCGGCCGCGTCCGCAGGAAACCGTCAGGGAGCTGCGGGGGAGGGCAGGCAGGACCGCAGGCGCCATGGATGGCGCCTACGAGCCTACAGGGACGTACTTGCGGCGTGTCCTGCCTGCCCTCCCCCGTAACTCCAGACCGATAACAAGAAGGCGCAGCAAGAACCCCCCGATGAACCCGACCCACAGGACGACCCACCCCCCGGTCGGGTACGATGCTCGCCCCCCGTTCGGGACGCTGTACGCAATGAGCAAGAACAACGAAAAGGCCGCCCCGCAGGGCGATGTGACCCAGGACCAGGCCGAGGATGCGGTGCGCACCCTGCTGCGCTGGGCCGGCGAGGACCCGTCCCGTGAAGGCCTGCTGGATACCCCGCGCCGCGTGGCCGAGGCCTATGGCGACTGGTTCAGCGGCTACCGCGACGACCCGCGTGCGTACATGGAACGCACCTTCGAGGAAGTGGCCGGCTACGACGAACTGATCGTGCTGCGCGACATCGAATACGAAAGCCACTGCGAACACCACATGGCGCCGATCATCGGCCGCGTGCACGTCGGCTACCTGCCGGCCGGCAAGGTGGTGGGCATCAGCAAGCTGGCCCGCGTGGTCGAAGCCTACGCCCGTCGCTTCCAGGTGCAGGAAAAGATGACCGCGCAGATCGCCCAGTGCATCCAGGACGTGCTGCAGCCGATCGGCGTGGGCGTGGTCGTCGAAGGCGCCCATGAATGCATGACCACCCGCGGCATCCACAAGCGTGGCGTCAGCATGGTCACCTCCAAGATGCTGGGCAGCTTCCGCGACGACGCGCGTACCCGCGCCGAGTTCCTGCGCTTCATCGAAGTGGGCACCAAGCGCTGAGCCGCTTGCCTGCGCCCCGCCGGCCCGCCGTGGCCGGCCGCGCCCGCGCGGCCGCATTGCATGCGGCCGCCTGCGGCTGCCTTCCGCACCCCGCCAACCTGATCACTGTCGCTGCATGAAGCACCGCGAACGCATCTCCCGTTACCGCACCCTGCGCGAACAGCCGCAGTGGAAGCTGCTGGCTGCCGACCATGCTCCGGAAATCATCGGCCTGTTGCAGGGCCTGCTGATGGACGGCGAGCGCACGCTGCCCTCGGCGGTGCTGCACGAACGCCTGCAGCGCGCCCTGGACCAGCTCAACAGCGATGAACTGTCGCGCGACCTGCCGCGTACCGCGCAGGCCTACATCGCGCACTGGCTCGCCCAGGGCTGGCTGGAGCGCCGCCTGCCCGACGGCGCCGACCAGGAACAGTACGAACTGTCCACCCCCGCGCTGCAGGCCATCCGTTTCGCCGACAGCCTGGAACAGGCCCGCGTGGCCGCCACCGAAAGCCGTCTGGCGCTGGTGATCGAACAGCTCTCGCAGCTGGCCGCACAGACCGAATCGGACCCGGACGCGCGCCTGTCCGCGCTGCGCGACGAGCGCGACCGCATCGATGCGGAAATCGCCCGCGTCAGCGCTGGCCGGGTGATTGCCCTGGACGGCAAGCGCGCGCTGGAACGCACCCGTCAGATCATCGGCCTGGCCGACGAGCTGACCGAAGACTTCCGCCGCGTGCGTGATGACTTCGAGCAGCTCAACCGCGATTTCCGCGAGCGCATCATCGACGACGAAGGCGAGCGCGGCGACGTGCTGTCGCAGCTGTTCGAAGGCGTGGACGTGATCGGCGAGAGCGATGCCGGCCGCAGCTTCCAGGCGTTCTGGCGGCTGCTCAACGATGCCGAACAGAGCGCCCAGCTCGATGCCGCGCTGGAAGCGGTGCTGGCGCGTGGCTTTGCCCGCCGCCTGGACCGCAACGAACGCAACTTCCTGCGCAGCTTCACCAGCACCATGCTCGAGCGTGGCGGCCAGGTGCACGACGTACTGCAGAACTTCGCGCGCAGCCTGCGCGGTTTCGTGCAGAGCCGTGGCTACCTGGAACAGCGCCGCTTGAACCAGCTGCTGAAGCAGGCCCAGTCCGAAGCGCTGGCGCTGCGCGACGAATTCCCGGCCCAGCGCGGGATCGGTCGCGACCTGCAGCTGACCACCAGCCGCCTGCGTTCGTGGTCGCAGTGGAAGCTGCACGATCCGCGCAGCGCGCAGGTCGATGGCAACGTTGAATACAACGATGCGGCCAGCATCAGCCTGGAAAGCGTGGGCGACCTGGTGGCCTCGTCGGAAATCGATTTCCGCACCCTGCGCCGTGACCTGCACGATCTGCTGGACGCGCAGCCGCGCCTGAGCATTGCCCAGGCACTTTCGCAGCGCGAAGCCCCGCAGGGCCTGGGCAGTGTCATCGGCTACCTGTCGCTGGGCACGCGTTTTGGCAACGTGGTGGCTGGCGAGCAGGAGCTTGCGCAATGGCGCGGCGGCGACGGCCAGGTACGCCGCGCACGTATTCCGCTGGTTTGGTTCACCCAGGAGAGACGCCATGAGCTGGCATGAAGACCCCATCGAAGCAGCGGCGGACGACCTGGTCGAAGACGCCTACGAAGCCGAACCGGCACCGGCGGCCTCGCAGCCGCGCCGCGGCAACGATGTCTATTACATGGGCGACACCGGTCGCCTGCCGCTGGATGCGCGCCGCGCGCTGTGCCAGCTGCTGATCGGCCCCAGCATCGACCAGCTGCGCCACGCCAAGCTGTGGCCGGCGCTGATCCGCAGCGAAGCCGGCATCCGCTCGGCGCTGGCCGATCTGTTCCTGGAACTGGTGCTGGACCGCGACAGCGGCGTGGCGTTCACCCGCCAGGCCGACACCGAAGACGTGGATGCGCCGGTGCTGCTGCGTACCTCGCCGCTGACCTTCATCGACTCGGTGCTGCTGCTGTTCCTGCGCCAGCAGTTGGCCGAGGCAGACGCGCGTGGCAACCGTGCCGTGGTCGCCGATGCCGAGATGGCCGAAGCACTGGCCATCTATGAAAAGAACCTGTCCACCGACCGCGCCGGCTTCAACCGCCGCGTGGCGTCGGCCGTGCAGAAGATGAAGGACAACCACATCCTGACCCGCCTGAGCGGCCAGGAAGACCGCCACGAAGTCTCGCCGGCGCTGAAGCTGCTGTTCTCCGCCGAAGACGTGTCCCAGCTTTCGGCGGTCTACCGCCAGCTGCGCGAAACCCCGGCCGCCGAGGCCTGAGAGACCCGACCACCGCATGGCCATTTCCAAGCACACTCCCGCCCTGTTCAACGACGGCCTGCCCGACCCGCGCCTGCAGCAGTTCCGCATGCGCCGCCTGCAGGTGCACAACTGGGGCACCTTCAACGGCCTGACCGAAGTGCCGATCGCCGAGCGTGGCTTCCTGTTCGTCGGCCGCTCCGGCTCGGGCAAGTCCACCCTGCTCGATGCGATGTCTGCGCTGCTTACGCCGCCGGCCATCGTCGACTTCAACGCCGCCGCCCGCGAAGCCGAGCGCAGTGGCCGCGACCGCAACCTGGTGTCGTATGTGCGCGGCGCCTGGGCCGACCAGCAGGACAGTGGCACCGGCGAAATCGCCACCCAGTACCTGCGCAAGGGCGCCACCTGGACCGCCCTGGTGCTGGAGTACCGCGCCGGTGACGGCCGCGTGGTCAGCCTGGTGCGCCTGCTGTGGATCTCCGGCAACGGCACCTCGGCCGGCGATGTGCGCAAGCACTACATGATCGCCGAGCGTCCGTTCGACATCGCCAAGGACCTGGGCGGCTTCGACCTGGACCTGCGCAAGCTGAAGCAGAAGCTGGCCGACGTCCACCATTTCGACACGTTCTCTGGCTATGCAGAGCGCTTCCGCGACCTGCTGGGCATCGACAACGAGATGGCGCTGCGCCTGCTGCACAAGACCCAGTCTGCCAAGAACCTGGGCGACCTGAACGTCTTCCTGCGCGACTTCATGCTCGATACGCCGCGCACCTTCGATGCGGCCGAGCGCCTGGTCAGCGATTTCGCCGAACTGGATGGCGCGCACCAGGCCGTGGTGACCGCGCGTCGCCAGGTGGAAACTCTGCTGCCGGCGCGCGCCCACTACAACGACCTGAAGGAAATGTCGCGCCAGCGCGGCGACGACGAAGCCCTCAAGCTGGGCATCGACAGTTTCCGCGAAAGCCGCCGCCAGCTGCTGATCGAAGCGCGCCTGCGCGAGATGGACGTGCGCGACCGCGGCCTGCTGGGCGAGGAATCGCAGCGGCGTGCCGCGCTGGACAACCACACCGAGCGCCTGGCCGAACTGGAACTGCAGCGCCGCCAGCAGGGCGGCGAACGCATCGAGGAACTGGAACGCGAGCAGGGCCGCGCCGAAGCCGAGCGCGACCGTCGCCTGGCCAAGTACAACCAGGCCCGCGAGGCCGCGCAGAAGCTGCAGGCCGAACTGCCCGACGATGCACACGGCTTTGCCGAGCTGGTCGCGCAGGCGCAGACCGAACTGCAGGACCGCCAGCGTGCCTCCAGCGCCCTGGACGATGCGATCAGCGACCGCCTGGGCGGCAAGCGCGATGACGAGCGCCGCTTCAGCGAAGTGCGTGGCGAGCTGGAGGCGATGCAGCGCACGCCTTCCAACATTCCCGCGCCCATGCAGAAGCTGCGCGCGCGCCTGGCCGAAGAGACCGGCATTTCCGAAGCGGCACTGCCGTTCGTCGGCGAGCTGATCCAGGTACGTTCGGACGAACAGGCCTGGCAGGGTGCCATCGAGCGTGTGCTGGGCGGCTTCGCGCTGTCGCTGCTGGTCGATGACAAGCACTACAACGACGTGGCCGAGTGGGTGAACCGCACCCACCTGGGCATGCGTTTCACCTACTACCGCGTGCGCCGCAACGATGAGGCCTTTGCCCGTGAGCCGTCGGGCCGTTCGCTGCTGCACAAGCTGGAACTGCGCGACCACGTGTTCGAAAGCTGGCTGCGCCGCGAGCTGGGCAAGCGCTTCGACTACGAATGCGTGGATGCCAAGCAGCTGCGCAACGTCGATCGCGGCATCACCCGCGAAGGCCAGGTCAAGCACCCGGGCGACCGTTTCGAGAAGGATGACCGCAGCGCAGTCGGTGACCGCCGCCGCTGGATCCTGGGCTTCAACAACCACGACAAGGTCGGTGCGTTCGAGAAGGAAGCGCAGGAACTGGCCAAGCGCATCGCTGGCTGCGAGACCGACATCGCGCGCCTGCGTGGCCAGCGTGACCGTGACAACGAACGCCGCCTGGCCTGCCATGAACTGGTGGGCATCAGCTGGAACGAGATCGACATCGCCGCCCCGCAGCAGCGCGTGGCCGATATCGAAGCCAGCCTGCGCGACCTGCGCGAAGGCAATGCCGACTTGGCCCGCCTTGCGCAGCAGATCGATGCGGTACGCGCCGATATCGAACAGGCCCGCCGCACCTACGAAGACACCCGCGTGGAGCGTGGCCAGCTGGTGCGCGAACGCGACCGCCTGGACCGTGCACGGCAGCAGAGCCGTGCGCTGGTGCTGCCGGCGCTGGCCCAGGAGCAGGAAGCCGGGCTGGCCGAGCGCCTGCAGGAGCAGGGCCCGCTCAGCCTGGAAACTCTGGAAGCGCACATGCGCCAGGTCAGCAACGCGCTGAACGAGCAGTTGTCGTCCTCGCAACAGGACGTCAACCGCGTCGAAAACCTGCTGCTGGGCTGCTTCCGCCGCTTCATCCAACAGTGGCCGGAAGAATCGGGCGACTTCACCGTCTCGGTGGCGTCGGCCGATGATTTCCTGGCCCGTCTGGAACGCCTGGAGCGCGACGGCCTGCCGCAGCACGAAGAGCGCTTCTTCGACCTGCTGCAGAACCAGAGCAAGAACAACCTGCTGGCCCTGCAGCGCCACAGCGCCGAGGCCCGCAAGTCGATCGGCCAGCGCCTGGACGAAGTGAACGCCAGCCTGGAACAGGTGCCGTTCAACCGCGGCACCCTGTTGACCATCGAGCTGAGCGATCGCCGTCTGCCGGAAGTGGGCGAGTTCCACCAGCAGCTGCGTGAAGTCCTGTCGCAGCAGCAGACCGAACAGCGCGAAGTGGCCGAATCGCAGTTCACCGTGCTGCGCCAGCTGGTGAACCGGCTGGGTTCGCAGGAAGGCGAGGACAAGCGCTGGCGCGAACTGGTGCTGGACGTGCGCATGCACGTGGAGTTCATCGGCGTGGAACTGGATGCCGAAACGCGCCAGCAGGTGGAAATCTACCGCAGCGGCGCCGGCAAATCCGGCGGCCAGCGGCAGAAGCTGGCCACCACCTGCCTGGCCGCAGCGCTGCGCTACCAGTTGGGCGGCGCCGACAGCCAGCTGCCCAGCTATGCCGCCGTGGTGCTCGACGAAGCCTTCGACAAGGCCGACAACGAGTTCACCGCGTTGGCCATGAACATCTTCGACAACTTCGGTTTCCAGATGGTGGTGGCCACCCCGCTGAAATCGGTGATGACGCTGGAGCCGTTCATTGGCGGCGCCTGCTTCGTCGAAATCAGCGGCCGCCACGATTCAGGCGTGCTGCTGATCGAGTACGACGAAGAAGGCAAGCGCCTGAAGCTGCCCGAGCGCAGCCGCCAGCAGGCCAGCGAGCCGGAAGAAGCCGACGCCTGATGGGTACGCCGGGCCACGCCCGGCGGCTCTCTACCGCAGAAACAGCGTGCCAACCAAGGTTGGCACCTACCGGGTCATGGCGTCGCGCTCACGCGCCGCGGAACGTGTCCCACGCCATCCGCGCGATCAACACCACCACCAGGCCCACGAACAGCTTGCGGATGAAGGGCGTGCCGCCCTTCAATGCCAGCCGCGTGCCCACCACCGAACCGATGATGTTCGCCGCCGCCATCGGCAGCGCGAACAGCCACAGGATGTTGCCGGTGGGAATGAAGAACGAGATCGCGGCCACGTTGGTGGCCAGGTTCACCACCTTCGATGCGGCCGAGGCGCGCAGGAAGTCCAGGCCGAAGAAGCGAACGAACAGGAAGATCAGGAAGCTGCCCGTGCCCGGCCCGAAGAAGCCGTCGTAGAAGCCGATGGCCGCGCCGATCGCCAGCGCGATCACCAGCTCGCGGCGGCCGATCTCCTGCGGCCGGTGCAGGGCGCCGAAGTCCTTCTTCCACAGCGTGTAGCCCAGCATCGCCACCAGCAGTACCAGCACCAGCGGGCGCACCGCGTCCTTGGGCAACAGGCTGACCGCCGTGGCACCGGCAAAGGAAAACACGAAGGCCGTGGCGGCCGCGAACAGCACCGGCTTCCACGGGAAACGCACGTTGCGCGCATAGCGCCACGCGGCCGCACCGGTGCCGAACATCGAGCTGAACTTGTTGGTGCCAAACAGCATGGCCGGTGTCTGCTGCGGCAGCACCGTGAACAGGCCGGGCAGCTGCACCAGGCCGCCGCCGCCCACGGCCGCATCGACCAGGCCGGCAATGAAGGCGATCAGCACCAGCCACCACAGTTCGGGGGGAATCAGCTCCAGCACGGCCATCAACCACAGCAGCAGGGCGCGACAGCATACGCCCATTGCCGATGGAAGCCCGCGGCGGCCCGCGCGACAATACCGGCATGAAACCCAGCCCTGCCGAAACCTGCCCCTGCGGCCTGGCCGCGCCCTACGCCGCGTGCTGCGGCCGCTACCATGCCGGTGAAGCGGCGCCCGATGCCGAGCGCCTGATGCGGTCGCGCTACAGCGCCTACGTACGCCAGCAGGCCGAGTACCTGCGCCAGACCTGGCACCCCGATACCCGTCCGGCCGAACTGTCGCTGGACGATGCGCCCGGCCAGCGTACCCATTGGCTGGGCCTGACCGTGCACGAACACACCGTCACCGGCGCCGACACCGCCGAGGTCCGCTTCACCGCCCGCTACCGCATCGGCGGCGGCAGCGCGATGAAAATGACCGAGCACAGCCGTTTCCAGCGCATCGACGGCCGCTGGTACTACCTCGACGCGGTCTGAGGCTCAGCCCGCGCGGACGGCCAGCACGCGCTGGCCGCCATGCGCGCAGACCCGGTTGCGGCCTTCTTCCTTGGCGGCATACAGGGCCTGGTCGGCTGCCTTCACCACGCCGGCCGGGCGCGGGTCCACCCGGCTGTCGGCCAGGCCGATGCTCACCGTTACCTGCACCACGGCGCCGGCGCCACCACGGCCGCGCTGCTGCTGCCCGGCGGTGTCGTCACGGCTGCGGGTGCGGCGGTCGCGCAACTGCATGCGGCTGTCCTGGATGCTCTGTCGCAGTGCTTCCACCGCTTCGACACAGGCCTGGGCGGGCCGGTCCAGGAACACCACCGCGAATTCCTCGCCGCCGTAGCGGAAGGCCCGGCCGCCATCGCCCACCCGGGCCAGCCGCGAAGCCACCAGCTTCAGCACGTCATCGCCGGTGTCGTGGCCATGGGTGTCGTTGAACTTCTTGAAGTGGTCCACATCGACCATGGCGATGCTGTAGGTGCCGGCCGCGCGCCGCAGCGTTTCGTTGAAGGCACGGCGCCCGGGCAACCCGGTCAGCTCATCGCGGAACGCCATGTGGAAGGATTCCTGCAGCGTTGCGCCCAGCAACAGCAGCAATGCCGCCACGCTCAGCGCCGGCAGCAGTGCCGGTTGCAGGTAGATGCGCGGCAGCATCCACCACAGGCACAGCAGCGCCAGCAGCATGGCCGTGTGCAGTGGCCGCGGCCGCCGCCACGCCTGCCAGCCCAGCGCCAGCGTGGCCAGCAGGAACAGCAGCGCCGGCAGCTGCGCCAGCGCGTTCCAATCGCGCGGCACCCATTCGAAATGGCGGTTGGACAGCAGGTCGTGCATGCCCTGCGGCTGTTGCGCGGCCAGCAGGATGAAGATGGCCAGCACGGTGCCGCTGGCGATCGCGCGCAGCAGCAGGTCCTGGCGGCGTCGCCCGCGCTCGGGCCACAGCGCGTGGGTGGCGAACAGCAGCGGCAGCCAGGCAGAAATGGCGTGGAAGCGCAGCGGTGTCAGCGCACTCACACGACCCTGCCGCAGGTAGTGCGCCACATCGGGGTGCAGCACGCTGAATACCGCCGCCGCCACCAGCAACAGGCACAGGGTGCGCACCTGGTTGTACATCAGCGCCAGTCCGGCGCCCAGGCAGGCCAGCAACCACGGCAGCACGCGCTGCCCGGCACGGGCCACGTCCTCGTTGCCCAAAGTGGCCCACAGCACCAGCGCAACCAGCAGGGCGGGCAGCACGAACAGGTAATGCGCAGGCTGGCGGAGCGGATGATCGGACAAGCGTGGTTCCCGCGCGGTCACGAAGCGGCCGCGGCAAAGCCGTTAGCGGCGTTGCCGCGCGCTTCTTGAATACGCAGCCTGTGAAAGCGGTGCTGGTACGCCATGACGTGGCGCTCACCCACGACGGTCGAAGCTGGCCCCATGCACAGCGCACCTGCCGCCGTCGCTGCCGCGCAGCGTGACCTTGCCCGCCAGTTCGCCCGTATCCGCGGGAGAAGCCTGCAGCTGGCCGCGCCGCTCAGCGCCGAAGACGCAATGCTGCAGAGCATGGACGATGCAAGCCCCAGCAAATGGCACCTGGCCCACACCACCTGGTTCTTCGAACGTTTCGTGCTGGCCAGCCTGCCGGGCCATGCGTGCTGGGATCCCGCCTGGGACTTCCTGTTCAACAGTTACTACAAGTCCCTGGGGCCGGCCCATGCGCGCCCCCGTCGCGGCCTGTTGTCACGGCCCTCGCTGCAGCAGGTCCGGGACTATCGCCAGCACGTGGACGAACAGGTGCTGGCACGCCTGCTCGATGGCGATCTCGGCGAGCACGCCCTGCAGCACCTGCAGCTGGGCCTGCAGCACGAACAGCAGCACCAGGAACTGCTGCTGACCGACATCAAGCACGCGTTCTGGTGCAATCCACTGCAGCCGCCCTACGATGCGTCGCTGGCGGCCGTGGCCAGCGTGCAGACGGCACAGGCCTGGATCGCACGCGAGGAAAGCATCGTGGGCATCGGCGCAGCGCCCTGGCCACGGCAGGCCGCGTTTGCCTACGACAACGAATCGCCGCCGCATCGGGTGCTGCTGCCCGCCCATGCGCTGGCCGACCGTCCCGTCAGCAACGCCGAATACCGCGCCTTCATCGAGGCCGGCGGCTATCGCGAGCCGCAGTTGTGGCTGAGCGAAGGCTGGGCGCTGTGCGAAAGCGAGGGCTGGCAGCACCCGCTGTACTGGCACGACGATCTGCAGCAGGAGTACACGCTTGGCGGCTGGCGCGCGCTCGACCCGCATGCACCGGTCTGCCATCTCAGCTATTACGAAGCCGATGCCTGTGCCCGCTGGCATGGCGCACGCCTGCCCACCGAATTCGAATGGGAAGCTGCGGCGGCGTCGCAGCCAGCGGTCGGTCACTTCGCCGACGATGACCGCCTGCATCCGTACGCGGGGCAGGGCAGCGGCCTGCGCCAGCTGTTCGGCGATGTGTGGGAATGGACCAGCAGCGCCTACGGCGCCTATCCCGGCTTCCGTCCCTTCGCCGGAAACCTGGGCGAATACAACGGCAAGTTCATGTGCGGGCAGTGGGTACTGCGCGGCGGCAGCTGCGCCACCCCGCGCGGCCATGTGCGTGCCAGCTACCGCAACTTCTTCATGCCACCGGCGCGTTGGCAGTTTTCCGGCCTGCGCCTAGCCAAGGATCTTCCATGAGTACCGTACAGGACGCGCTGCAGGCGCTGACCGATCTCACCCCCGGCCGCCAGCAGCTGCTTGCCGATGCCGTGGCCGGCCTCTCGCGGGCGCAGCGACAGCTGCCGTCCAAGTACTTCTACGATGCGCACGGCTCGCGTCTGTTCGAACGCATCACCCACACCCCCGAGTACTACCCCACGCGCACCGAACTGGCGCTGCTGGACCAGGTGCTGCCCGACATCGCGCGGCGGGTGGGCCCGCACGCGCACGTGGTCGAACTGGGCAGTGGCAGTGGCCGCAAGACCGCACGCCTGCTGGATGCACTGCACCAGCCGGTGGCCTATACCCCCATCGAGATCTCGCGCGCAGCCCTGCTGTCCAGCATCGAGCTGCTCGCCCCGGCATTGCCGCACGTGGAAATGTTGCCGGTCTGCGCCGATTTCACCCGCCCGGTGCAGGTGCCGCTGCCGACCTGCCCGGCGGCGCGGCGGCTGGTGTTCTTCCCCGGCTCGACCCTGGGCAACTTTGCCGGCGATGATGCGATCGCCCTGCTGCGTGCCATGCGCCAGACCATGGGCGCGGACGGCCTGGCACTGATCGGCATCGATCTGCACAAGGACCCGGCATTGATCGAAGCCGCCTACAACGACGCCGACGGCATCACCGCCGCCTTCACCCTGAACCTGCTGACCCGCCTGAACCGCGAAGTCGGCAGTGACTTCGATCTGCAGGGTTTCCGCCACCAGGCGCGCTACAGCACCGCCCGCCTGCGCATCGAGACCGATCTGGTCAGCCAGTGCGAGCAGGACGTGCATCTGGATGGCCGCACGTTCCACTTCCAGGCAGGTGAACCCATCCGGGTCGAGTACAGCCACAAGTACACCGATGCCAGTTTCGACCACCTGCTGCAGCAGGCCGGCCTGGAGGCCGTTGCCCACTGGAATGCATCCGACCCGGCGTACGGCCTGCGCCTGCTGCGCGCCAGCGCCCAGTGACGGCAGCGCCGGGCGCTGTCCGCCGGCGGCGCGTTACCATGGCCAAGTAACGGCAACACGGAGGACGCCATGCCCTTGATGACCACGCTCGGCCTGGCCGCCGCCCTGGCCACACCTGCGCCGCTGCCCGCTGCGCCCGCCACCGATCCGGCGTTTGCCGCCTGCATGCAGCAGCTGCAGGTCAGCGCGGGCCGCCAGGGCATCGCCGCCGACCGCTTCAGCGCGCTCACCGCGGGCCTGCAGCCCGACCCCAGCGTGCTGCCACTGCTGGACGCGCAACCGGAATTCACCACGCCCATCTGGGATTACCTGGCGGCCCTGGTCGATCGCCAGCGGGTGGACGACGGCCGCGCGCGCCTGCAGCAGCACCGTGATCTGCTGCAGAAGATTTCGGCGCAGTACGGGGTGGATGCCGCCACGATCGTCGCGGTCTGGGGCGTGGAAAGTGACTACGGCCGCGTGTTCGGCAAGCGGCCCCTGCTGCAGTCGCTGGCCACGCTGTCCTGTGCGGGCCGCCGCCAGCCGTTCTTCCGTGGTGAACTGCTGGCGCTGCTCAAGCTGATCGACCAGGGCGATCTGCAGGCCCAGGGCCTGACCGGTTCATGGGCAGGCGCCTTCGGCCACACCCAGTTCATGCCCAGTACCTATGCGCGCATCGCCGTGGATGGCGATGGCGACGGTCGCCGCGATCTGGTCGGCAGTATCCCCGATGCGCTGGCGTCCACCGCAAACTATCTGCAGCGCGCAGGCTGGCGCACCGGCGAACCGTGGGGCATCGAGGTCCGCGTCCCCGAGGGCTTCAAGGCCACGCAGGCCGGTCGCACCCAGCGCCGGCCGCTGGCGGACTGGCGCGCGGCAGGCGTCACCGCACTGGATGGCAGCGCACTGGCCCCGGCAGGCCTGCCCGCCGATGCGCGTGCGGCCCTGCTGCTGCCAGCCGGGGTGAAAGGGCCGGCGCTGCTGGTGTTCCGCAACTACGATGCGATCTACAGCTACAACGCGGCCGAGAGCTACGCGCTGGCCATCGCCACCCTGGCCGATCGCCTGCGTGGCGGGGCCGGTCTGGTCACGGCTTGGCCCACCGATGATCCCGGCCTGGGCCGCGATGAACGTCGCCAGCTGCAGACCCTGTTGTTGGCACGCGGGCACGACATCGGCAGCGCCGATGGCATGATCGGTACCGCCAGCCGCCGCGCCATCCAGAGCGAACAGCGCCGGCTGGGCTGGGCCACCGCCGATGGCCGCGCCGGGCAACGTATCCTGCGTGCCCTGCAGGCCGAGCCGCGCACCCCCACGGTGCCCAGCCGCTTCAGTCTTCCCGCCAACTACAGCGCCGCGCAGTCGCCGGCCCTACGGAGTCGTTCCAGCGTGCAACAGATACAGGGTGTCAGCAGTGGCCAGTTCCAGGGACTCGATGCCTGGCTGGTGGAAACCCCCTTCGCGACGGCGGCCATCAGCGTGTTCGGTGGTCAGCTGCTGTCGTTCATACCGAAGGGCCAGACCGACGTGATGTGGCTGTCGCCGCAGCGTGCGGCGCTGCCCACGCCCATCCGTGGCGGCAGCCCGGTCTGCTGGCCGTACTTCGGGCGGCAAGGGCAGGGCAACGACGTGCCCGCGCATGGTTTCGTGCGCACCCTGCCATGGGAACTGCAGCAGGCGCGCCGGCTGGACGATGGCAGCATCGAACTGACCCTGGTGCCGCCGGCGCTGCAGGACCTGGGCCTGCGGCTGTCCATGAGCGTGCGGGTGGGGCGCGAGCTGCGCCAGCAACTGGTTACCGAGAACACCGGAAGCACGCCGGTCAGCTTCACCCAGGCACTGCACAACTACTTCCGCGTGGGCGATGCCACCCGCGTGGAGGCCGATGGCGTGGACGGCGCGGATTACCAGGACAAGTTCGAGAACTATGCCCAGACCCGCCGCCAGCAAGGGCCCTGGTCGCTGCGTGACCCGCGCGACCCCGGCCGTAGCGATCGCATCTACAGCCCGGCCGGCGGGCGTTACGTGCTGCGTGACCCGGTGCTGAAGCGCCGCATCCAGCTGCAGACCGAGGGCAGCCGCTCGCTGGTGGCGTGGAATCCCGGTGCCGAAGCGGCCGCGAAGATGGCCGACGTGGGAGAGGGCTGGCGCGAGTATGTGTGCCTGGAAGCGGCCAACGCCGGCCCCGACGTGGTGACCGTGGCGCCCAAGGGCCGCCACGTACTGGTGCAGACGGTGTCGGTGTCGCCGCTGTAAGCGCCGTCCCCGAGGTCCGTTGCCGGGCGGTCCGGCAACGGCCGATCCCGTTCAAGGGGTGCGGCGCGGCCGCAGCACCAGCAGACACAGCGCACCGGCCACCAGCCCCCAGAACGCCGAACCAATGCCGGCCAGGGTGACGCCCGAGGCGGTGACCAGGAAGGTGACCAGCGCGGCTTCGCGGTCGCGCTCCACCGCCAGCGCACTGGCCAGGCTGTTGCCGATGGTGCCGAACAGGGCGATGCCGGCCACGCAGGCCACCAGCTCGCGCGGGAAGGCGGCAAACAGGGCGGCCACCGTCGCGCCGAACAGCCCGATGACGATGTAGAACGCACCGGCGGCCATGGCCGCGGTATAGCGCCGGGCCGGGTTCTCGTGCGCATCGCGGCCCATGCAGATGGCCGCGGTGATGGCAGCCAGGTTCAGTGCATAGGCACCGAAGGGGGCCAGCAGCGTGTTGACCACCCCGATCCAGCCGATCAGCGGGGACACCGGTGCCTGGTAGCCCGAGGCGCGCATCACCGCCACCCCGGGAATGTTCTGCGATGCCATGGTGACCATGAACAGGGGCAGGGCGATGCCGGCCACCGCCGACCAGGACAGGGAAGGCGTGACCCACTGCGGGGTGGCCAACTGCAGGTGTACCGCCTGCGCATGCAGCAGGCCACGACTGGCAGCCAGCGCGATGCCCACCAGCAGCGTGGCGATCACTGCATAGCGCGGGAACAGCCGGCGCCCGGCCAGCCATGTGGCGAACATGGCCAGGGACAGCACCACCTGGGTGTTCATCGCCACGAACACATCCAACCCGAAGCGCAGCAGCACGCCGGCCAGCATGCCGGCGGCCAGCGCCATCGGCACCCGCTGCATCAACCGGGCGAACACACCGGAGAAGCCCGCCACCATGCCCAGCACGGCGGCCAGCAGGAAGGCGCCGGTGGCTTCAGAGAGCGAAGCCCCACCTGCACCCACCACCAGCATCGCTGCACCGGGGGTCGACCATGCGGTCACCACGGGCACCCGGTAGCGCAGCGACAGGCCGATGCAGGTCACGCCCATGCCCAGACCCAGTGCCCACATCCACGAGGCGATCTGCGCCTGGTCGGCACCGACCGCCTGCGCGGCCTGGAACACGATCACCGCAGAGCTGGCAAATCCCACCAGCACCGTAATGAAGCCTGCCACCACGGCAGGGAAGGAGAGATCGCGCCACCAGGGCGAGTGCGGCGATGCAGCCGGTGCGGTGTGTTCGGTATCCATCCCTGCATACATAGCGCCAGTAGCGCGGTGTGCGCAACGCGAGCGCACGGCTGTCATCAGGATGAAAGAAAAGGGTTGACGAATCCTGCAGGATCTCTAGAATTCGCTCCCCTGCTGCAGCGCGCCACTTCTTCGGAAACGGCACGCGACCAGCAACGCCACCACCGCCGGACGAGATGATCGAACGAAGGTGTTGACGGACTGAAAAAGTCCGGCATAATAGGCGGCTCGCAACGACGAAAGGCCCTCGGGTCCAACGACGAAGCGGCATCGGCAACAACGTCCACTCCGGTGAGGCGGCCTTGAAAAAAGGTGTTGACGAAGCGGAAAAGCCGGCTATAATGGGCGGCTCGCTACGAAGGAAACTTCGCAGCACACGGGAACGGCGCTGAGGCCACTTCCCAAGATCTTTGAAAGTATGCGCAGGTATCTTGTGAAGGCGCCTGCAGGAAGGATGATTGTCCATCTTGCAGACGTTTGATCAAGCAACTATTAATTGTTTTAAAGCAAGCGATACGTTGCCAGCATCAATAAAGCCTCCCTGGTGAAATTAGCGCTGTGGAACCACCCGATCCCATCCCGAACTCGGAAGTGAAACGCAGCTGCGCCGATGGTAGTGTGGCTCAAGCCATGCGAGAGTAGGTCATCGCCAGGGTTTATACCCAAAAACCCCGCTGCTGACGCAGCGGGGTTTTTTCTTTGCGCGAAACCAAGCGCCCGGTAGATCCACGCCACGCGTGGATGGAAAGACCTGCCAACCAAGGTTGGCGCCTACCGTAGAGTCGAGCTTGCTCGACTGATCGTGGATGGGTAGCACCGGGCCATGCCCGGCGGATAGACGTGCCAACCAAGGTTGGCACCCACCAGAGCTGACCCCGGTAGATCCACGCCATGCGTGGATGGAAAGCAGTGCCAACCAAGGTTGGCACCCACCAGAGCTGACCCCGGTAGATCCACGCCATGCGTGGATGGAAAGCAGTGCCAACCAAGGTTGGCACCCACCAGAGCTGATCTCGGTAGATCCACGCCATGCGTGGATGGAAAGCATTGCCAACCAAGGTTGGCATCCACCAGAGCTGACCCCGGTAGATCCACGCCATGCGTGGATGGAAAGCAGTGCCAACCAAGGTTGGCACCCACCAGAACAGAGCGAGTGCCAACCAAGGTTGGCACCTACCAGGGGCGCGCGGGGCGCGCCCCCGGCCTTGCCTCAGTCAATCAACGCCGGTTCGCGATCGCGGTGGAACACCGCCACGGCGGCGCTCAACGCGCCGGCCTGGGCCTGCAGTTCCCGGGCCGCCGCCGTAGCCTCTTCCACCAGCGCGGCGTTCTGCTGCGTGGCCTGGTCCATCTGCACCACCGTCTGGTTGATCTGCTCGATGCCGCTGGACTGCTCCTGCGATGCACCGGAGATCTCCTGCATCAACTGGCTGACATCCTGCACGCCACTGACAATGCCCTGCATGCGCCGCCCGGCGTCGGCAACCAGTTGCGCGCCTTCGCCCACCTCGCGGCCGGCTTCATCGATCAATGCCTTGATCTCGTGGGCGGCCGAGGCCGAGCGCTGGGCCAGCACGCGGACCTCGCTGGCGACAACGGCGAAGCCACGCCCCTGCTCGCCGGCGCGTGCGGCCTCCACGGCCGCGTTCAAGGCCAGGATGTTGGTCTGGAAGGCAATGCCGTCGATCACCCCGGTAATGTCGCCGATCCGCCGCGAAGCCGCTTCGATCGCCTGCATCGTGTCGACCACGCGTTGCATGGCGCGGTCCCCTTCGCTGGCAACGCCCTGGGTGGACGAGGCCAGTTCGCTGGCCTGCCGCGCGTGGCTGGCGTTCTGTCGCACCGTGGCGGTGAGTTCTTCCATGGACGCCGCCGTTTCCTGCAGATGCGCCGCCTGCCGCTCGCTGCGCTCGGACAGTGCGCCGTTGCCGGCGGCAATCTCGCTGGCCGCGCTGCTGATGGCCGCGGCGCACTGCTGGATGTGGCCGACCATGGAGGAAAGCTGCTGCGCGGTTGCGTTGGCGTCACGGGCGATGGCGGCAAACGCGCCCTGGTAGTCGCCCTGCATGCGCCGGTCCAGATCACCCTGGGCCAGCGCCGCCAGCATCTGCCGCACCTCTTCCACCGTGCTGCCGACGGTTTCCAGCAACTGGTTGATGCCACCGGTCAGCCCGTCCAGGAAGCTGGCGCCTTCGGCAGGGCGCAGGCGCTGGTCGAGATCGCCGGCGGCCGCGGCGCTGACGATGTCGGCCACCGCGTTCTCAAGCAGCAGCTCATGGGTGCGGTCGTGCCATTCCACCGCGAAGCCCAGGCGCGTGCCCTGCGCATCGAAGACGGGGGTGACGACCTGGGCGAAGTGCACGGGTCCGATGCGGACCTTGCCGTTGTGCGCCACCTGCAGGCCATCGAGGATGGCGCGGATGCGATCGGGGTTGGCATGGAAGCGGTGGATGCTGGTGCCTACCAGTCGTTCGGCGTCGAAATCCGGGAAGGCTTCGCGCAGCGTGGCCTGCTGGTTGCGCAGCAGGGCCACCACCGAGCGGTTCACGTAGCGGATCACGTGATCGTTGTCGGCGATCATCATCGACGTGCGCGAGGCGTCCAGCGCCTGGCGGATCTGCGCGTTCTCGGCGTGCAGGGCCGTGTCGCGGCTGCGCTGCGCCTGCACGTGGCGCGCGGTATCGGCCAGCGCATGGGCCAGGGTGCCGGGCAGGTAGTCCTGCGTGTTGGCATGCGCGGCAAGGTCGGCGCCGGTGGCGATATCACGCGCCAGCGCGGCCAGGCGGCGTGGACCGTGCCCCAGTGCCTCGGTCTGCTGGCGCAGGCGCTGTGCGGCCTGGCCCATCATTACGGCCGCTGCGGCGACCAGCACGGCCTGCGGCAGTGCCGGCAACCATGCACCTGCCTGCAGGGCAGGCACCATCGCGCAAAGCGCGCCCGCCACGCCGGCCGACCACAGCGGGCCACGGTCGCGGTAGGCCAACAGGCACGCCAGCAGCACGCACTGCGGCAACGCCGGGGCCACACTGATGGACGCACATACGGCAGCGACCTGCAGCGACAACAGCACCGCCAGCCCGTTGCGCGCGACCGGTTGGCCCGCAAAGCGCGTGGCCAGCAGCAGCGACGGCAGCCACGCCGCCGCGATGATCGCCGCCAGCAGCGGTGAACCGCGCCACGCCAGGGCCACACCGGTCACCGCCAGGGCGGCACTGAGCAGCAGCAGGCGATGATCGGCGCGGCGCGCCAGCGCGTGCAGATACGGGGGGCGGGCAGGTTTCTGCGCGCGCGGGGGTGGGGGTACGGCAGACATCGGCAACTCCTGGTTCAACGAACAGCAACGGCCCGGCCGAGCGGCACGCGTACATGCGTGGTCACGGCAGGGCAGGAAAGGGGGAGGTGGCGCCTCGGATGGCGCGGAACAGGAACACCGTGGCCACATCCTGTGGATGACGGTGCAGCAGTGCAGACATGCGTGCTTCCTTGCAGAACCGGACAGGCCGCCGGCCCGGGTGGGCAGGCGGAGTGCGGGCGAGAAGGCCCGCAACTGTTCTATCGGCTGCCGCTACGCGCAGTGAAGCGCAACGGCATGCACCGGGTCAGCCGGCGTTGGGCTCGCCGAGGAAGGCGTTGATGACCGCGGCGATCTGCGCGGGGTGTTCCATGTGCAGGTGATGGTTGCCGGCGAACACGGCCAGGCGCCCGTCGCGCAGGTGCTGCAGGCGCTCGCTGCGCATCGGCTCGGGGTAGTACGACTGCGCCGGCGTGGCGTAGATCACCTGGGTGGGGCAGGCAATGGCCTGCAGCAGGTTGTCGATCTGCCCTTCGCTGAGACGGATGGCGGTGGGCAGCATCAGGCGCGGATCGCTGCACCAGCGATAACCGCCTTCCACGGCTTCCACGCCACGCTCCACCAGCAGGCGCGCGCAGCCCTCGCTGAGCTGGTTGGCCATCATGCGTGCGCGCACCGGTGCGGCCAGGTCGGCGAACACCCGCAACTGCTTGCGCGCCAGCGCACGGCTGGCCCGCACATGGTCGCGCAGGCGTTCGGCGGTTTCTTCTTCTGGTCCGCGTAGTCCGCCCAAGGCCTCGATGGCCACCAAGCGCTGCACGCGTTCGCTCACGGCTGCGGTCAGGCTGGCGATGCCGGCACCCATGGAGTGGCCGATCAGGGTGAACCGATCCCAGCCCAGCGCATCGGCCACGTCCAGCACATGAGTGATGGCGGCCGGGGTGGTGTAGGGCGCGCCGGGCGGCAGGTGTGCACTGTGGCCGTGACCTGGCAGATCGATGGCCACCAGATCCAGCTGCTGCAGGTGTGCGGCCAGCGGGACGAAGCTGGCCGCATTGTCCAGCCAGCCATGCAGGGCCAGCACGCGGGGGCCGGGGCCTGCCTGGCGCAGGCCGGCCACGCGCGCGCCGGCCACGCTCAGTTCAAACGGCTGCAGACTCATGCCAGCGCAGCCGTGGCCAGCCGGGCCAAGGCGCGGGCGTGGTCGACGCTGGCGTTCAGGCAGGGGATGTAGCGCATCTGCGCGCCGCGCTCGGCCAGGGTTTCGGTGAAGCCCATCGCCACCTCTTCCAGGGTTTCCAGGCAATCGGTGGCGAAGCCCGGGCAGACCACATCGATCGTCTTCACCCCGGCCTCGGCCAGCTCCCACAGGCGCGGTTCGGCGTAGGGCTGCAGCCAGCGTTCGCGGCCGAAGCGCGACTGGTAGCCCAGCTGCCATTCGTCCGCGCCCAGGCCCAGGGCGGCGGCAATGGCGGCGGCGCTGGCTTCGCAGCGCTGCGGATACGGGTCGCCGGCGTCGGCCAGGCGCTGCGGAATGCCGTGGAAGGAAAACATCAGCGTCTGCCCGCGGCCATGCGTGTCCCAGTAGGCGCGGATGGACGCGGCGACCGCGGCCACCCACTGCGGGTCGATGGCGTAGTCCTGCACCAGGCTGATGTGCACGCCGGGGTTGCGGCGCTGCCAGTCGGTCACCCGGTCTTCCACCGAGGCGGTGGTGGTGGTCGAGTACTGCGGATACAGCGGCAGCACCGCGATGCGGCGCACGCCCTCGCTGACCAGCCGGTCCAGTTCGCGGGCCAGCGCCGGCTCACCGTAGCGCATGGCATGGCGCACGCGCAGCTGCGGCAGCTCGGCCTGCATGGCCTGCGCCAGCTGGCGGGTGTAGACCATCAGCGGGGAGCCCTCGGGCAGCCACACCTGGGCGTACTTGGCGGCCGAACGGCTGCTGCGCAGCGGCAGGATGAGCCCGCGCAGCAGCGGCTGCCACAGCAGCGCCGGAATGGAGACCACGCGGGGGTCGGACAGGAATTCAGCCAGGTAACGGCGTACGGCGGGGGCCGTCGGCGTCTCGGGCGTGCCTAGGTTGACCGCCAGCACGGCGGTATCGGGTGCGTCGAGCATGGGCACCATTGTCGCCGATCCGATGTGCTGCCGGCATCGCTTCTGCGCATCGTGCCGATTGCGACTGCCGATCACGGCGCGCGCTCATTGGCGATTCATCGCAACACTACTAATTTCAGTCACTTGCTATATCTTCCTATGGACTGACTTCTGGAGCCTGCCATGCGTCGCCCGATCCAAGCCCTGCTGATCGCCGCCAGCCTGCTTTCCAGCCAGGCCATGGCCGGACCGCAGGAAGACCAGCGCGCCCGCAACGCGGTGCGTGTGCTGGCTGAAATCCAGGAAATCCCCGAGCAGGGAATTCCGGACAAACTGCTGGACGAAGGCCGCGCGGTCATCGTCATTCCCGACACGATCAAGGCTGGTCTGGTCATCGGTGGCCGCCGCGGCCACGGCCTGATGTCGGTGCGCATGCCCAACGGTGCCTGGTCGAACCCGGTATTCATCAAGCTGACCGGCGGCAGCATCGGCTTCCAGGCCGGTGTGCAGTCGTCCGACGTGGTGCTGGTGTTCCGCAATGACCGCAGCCTGGACAATCTGGTCAACGGCAAGTTCACCCTGGGCGCCGACGCCGGCGTGGCTGCGGGCCCGGTGGGGCGCAACGCTGCCGCCGCCACCGACGGCCAGCTGAAGGCGGAAATCTGGTCGTGGTCGCGCGCGCGTGGCCTGTTCGCCGGCGTGGCCCTGGATGGTGCGGTGCTGCAGATCGACGATGCCGCCAACCTGGATGCCTACGGCAGCAACACCACCCCGCGCATGATCTTCGAAGGCCGTGCCGTGGGCGCGCCGTCGATGGACGTGGTGGCCTTCCGCGACCGTCTGGAAGAGGCGACCTACGCCGCGCGCAACAACCGCAACGGCAATGGCGCCACTGCCAGCGCACCGCCGCCGCCGCCGCAGGGCAGCCAGCCTGCGCCTGTTCAGGCGCCGCCGGCCGAGGCGACCACCGCGCCGCTGCAGAACGTGCCGCAGAACCCGCCGCCGCAGCAGCAGGGCTTCCAGCCGGTGGGCGACGGTGAAATCCGCACCGAGACGCTGGGCGGCAACTGACTTTCGTCACGCGCGCCGGCTTACGGCCGGTGCGCTATGCTCGACAGCCTGATCACTAACGTAACGAGCGACTTATGGGCAGTTTCAGCATCTGGCATTGGTTGGTCGTGCTGGCCATCGTACTGCTGGTGTTCGGCACCAAGCGCCTGACCAGCGGCGCCAAGGATCTCGGCTCGGCGGTGAAGGAATTCAAGAAGGGCATGCGTGACGAGGACAAGCCCGCCGCGCAGCTGGGCGACGAATCGCGCAGCCAGGACGCCTCGCGCACCGCGCAGGACGAGCACGACCGCACCCCGCGTTGATCCGGAGCGGTCACGGTGTTTGATATTGGCTTCAGCGAACTGCTGGTGATTGCCGTGGTCGCCCTGGTGGTGCTCGGTCCCGAGCGCCTGCCCAAGGCGGCCCGCTTCGCCGGCCTGTGGGTGCGCCGTGCGCGCAATCAGTGGGATTCGGTGAAGCAGGAGCTGGAACGCGAACTGCACGCCGAGGAGATCAAGCGGCAGATGCAGGACGTGCGGCAGAGCATGCAGGACACCGAAAGCCAGTTGCGCGCCAGTGGTGAAGCGGTGCGCCGCGAAGCCACGCAGGCGCAGCAGCACGGCGACGCGCTGGCCGACGAAGTGCGGGCGCCGACACCGGCCGCGGCGCAGACCCCGCCGCATCTGTTGGATACGCCGGCACCCCCGGCAACCCGGGCCGATGCCACGCCCGCGACAGATGCCGCCTCGACGCCGGCCACACCGCCGGAGCGCCAGCCATGAGCGACCAGGACTTCGGCGAAAGCTCGCTGGTCGAGCATCTGGTTGAACTGCGCGCGCGCCTGGTGCGTGCGCTGCTGGGCCTGGGCGTGGTGCTGCTGGGCTTGTTGCCGTTCACCCAGAAGCTGTACACCGCGCTGGCGCATCCGCTGGTATCGCAGCTGCCGAACGGGCAGACGATGATCGCCACCAATCCGGCCGGTGCGTTCTTCGCGCCGTTGAAGCTGACCTTCTTCGTGGCCCTGTTCGTGGCCGTGCCCTGGCTGCTGTACCAGCTGTGGGCGTTCGTGGCGCCGGGCCTGTATGCCCGCGAAAAGCGCCTGGCGGTGCCGCTGCTGGTGTCGTCGGTGCTGCTGTTCTACACCGGCTGCGCGTTCGCCTACTTCCTGGTGCTGCCGGCGGTGTTCCACTTCCTGACCACCTTCAGCCCGGAAGTGATCGCGCTCACCCCCGATGCGAATGCCTACCTGGATTTCGTGCTGGCGATCTTCTTCGCCTTCGGCGGCAGCTTCGAACTGCCGGTGGCGATGGTGATCCTGGTGCTGCTGGGCTGGGTGACGCCGCAGCAGTTCAAGGAAGGCCGCGGCTACGCGATCGTCGGCATCTTCGTGGTGGCCGCCGTGCTGACCCCGCCGGACGTGGTGTCACAGCTGATGCTGGCCATTCCCATGTGCCTGCTGTACGAACTGGGCATCCACGCCGCACGCTGGCTGGTGCCGTCGTCGGTGGCGAAGAAACCCGCCGCCTGATGCGGGAACGCCGGGCATTGCCCGGCGTTGTTCATTGATCCGCTTCATCCACGCATGGCGTGCATCTACTGCGGTGCAGGTCAGGCGTGGAAGACGTCGTTGGCCGGCGGCGTGGCCGGGATCGGCGGTACCGCGCGGCTGCCACGGTGAACGAACATCTGCTTCCAGGCCGCGTACACCGCGCCTACGTACAGCGGCATCAGCACGGTGGTCAGCACCAGCTGGGCGATGAACGCAGCCGCCAACGGGCCGCCGATCAGCATGGCCAGCTGGATGACGATGACGAAGGCGATGTAGCCGCAGAACAGTGCGATCACGCCCAGCAGCGCGAACACCACCATCGCCCCCAGGTTTTCCACGCAGCCCTGCAGGCTCAGGCGCAGCGCGTGCATGCCGCTCTGCTTGTCGAACACCACCAGCGCCGGCTGGGTGAACATGGCCAGGGTCAGGCCGATGGCGGTGATGAACACCAGCAGCAGCCACAGCGCGATGCGCTTGGCCGGCAGGTTGGCCACCAGGGCGGCGGCATCGTCGGGGCTGATCTGCTGCCCGCTCTGGCCGATCTCTTCCATCCGCTTCATGACCTCGCTGAAGGCGGCAAAGCCCTCGCGGCCGATCATCAGGTACAGCAGCACGCCCAGCAGCAGCACCGCCAGCACCTGGATGGCCAGCGGCACCAGCAGGTGGCTGACACGGTGGTCGCGGATCGGCTGCAGCAGGTGCGTGGCCAGGCCCGGGCGGCCTTCGTCGATCTCGCCCACGGCATACAGCATGCCGCCGAACATGATGGGCGAGATGGCCAGGGTCATCAGCTGCACCGCCAGCCCCGCCGCGCCCGGAATGAGCGTGGACAGCAGGGTGACCACCCAGCTGACCAGCATCCAGGTCAGGCCGATCCGGGCCAGCTGCAACGGCGCACGCCGGTACAGGGAGAACGTATCCAGCAACCACTGGGCGCCCGCCGAAGCCGGCAGCTTGCGAATCTCTTTCATGGACATCCGGGAAGGACAGTAAGGGGGCCGGGCCGGGGCCCGTGCCGCCGATTATCCCTGTTTTGCCACCGGCTGGGCTGAAGACAGCCGGGCCTGGCGCACGAAACGGCGCAGCAGCTGGCGTGCCAGCGGTGCCGCGCTGACCGCCCGTTCCACGCTGCGTGCGCAGCCGCCGTGGCGGCCGATGCAGTCGGCGCGGGCGCGCACGTAGCCACGCATGTGGTGGGTGGCGAATTCGGGATGGAACTGCACGCCCCAGGCCTGCCGGCCCCAGCGGAAGGCATGGCAGCCGTCCAGCGGCGAGCGCGCCAGCACGGCGGCGCCTTCCGGCGCACGCAGCACGGTCTGCAGGTGGGTGGCGTGGGCGGCGAAATGGCGCGGCAGCCCACTGAACAACGGGTCCTCGGCGGCGGCCGGGTCCAGTTCCAGTTCGATCGTGCCCGACTCGCGCCCGGCCGGGTTGTAGGCCACTTCCCCGCCCAGCGCATGGGCCAGCAGCTGGTGGCCGTAGCAGATGCCGAACACCGGCACGCCATCATGGGCGGCCGCACGCAGCCAGGCCGCGCTGCGCTCGCTCCATTCGGCGCGGTCGGTCACGTAGGCGGCCGAACCACTGACCAGCACGCCGGCGAAGCCACGGGCATCGGGCAGGGCGGCACCGTGTTCGACATCGACCACCACGGTCTGCCGTTCGTCCAGGCCGGCGGCCACGCGGATCCAGTGCGGAAAGCGCCCGTAACGGCGCAGGGTCGGCACCGGGCGGCCGGTTTCAAGGATCAGGAAGGGCGCTGGATTCATCCGGGGGCGGCAGGACTGACAGGACTTCCTCGATTGTAGTCAGCCCCTGCGCCACCTTTTCAAGCCCGGCCTGGCGCAGGGTTCGCAATCCTTCAGCACGCGCGGCCCGGCTGAAACCGGCCAGATCCATGTCCGCGCGGATCAGCCCGCGCAGCCGCGAACCCAATGGCAGCAACTCATACAGCCCGATGCGGCCGAGGAAACCGGTGCGCCGGCACTCCAGGCAACCGACCGGCCGACAGGGCGTGGCGGCATCTGGATATGCTGCATGGCTATCAGCCAGCACCGCCCAATCGGCCGGTCCCAGCGTGTGCGGCTGCTTGCAGTGCGGGCACAGCGTGCGTACCAGGCGCTGGGCCAGGATGCCGTTCACGGTGGAGGCCAGCAGGTAGTGCGGCACGCCGATGTCGAGCAGCCGGGTGATGGCCGAGGGCGCATCGTTGGTGTGCAGGGTGGACAGCACCAGATGGCCGGTGAGCGAGGCCTGCACCGCCATCTGCGCGGTTTCCAGGTCGCGGATCTCGCCGATCATGATGATGTCCGGGTCCTGCCGCAGCAGGGTGCGCACGCCCGCGGCGAAATCCAGGTCGATGTTGGTCTGCACCTGCATCTGGTTGAACTCGGCGGCGATCATCTCGATCGGGTCTTCCACCGTGCAGACGTTCACGTCGGGCGTGGCCAGCCGCTTCAGGGTGGAATACAGGGTGGTGGTCTTGCCCGAACCGGTCGGCCCGGTGACCAGCACGATGCCGTGCGGGCGCTCCACCAGCGCGTTCCAGCCGGCCGCTTCCTGCGGGCTGAAGCCGAGCTGGTCGATGCTCTTGAAGGCCGCATCGGGGTCGAAGATGCGCATCACGCACTTCTCGCCGAAGGCGGTGGGCATGGTCGACAGGCGCATTTCGACTTCGCGCCCGCCCGGCGATCGGGTCTTGATGCGGCCGTCCTGCGGGCGCCGGCGCTCGGCCAGGTCCATGCGCCCCAGCACCTTGATGCGGCTGACCACGGCGGTCATCACCGCCGGTGGCACCTCGAACACCTTGTGCAGCACGCCGTCGATGCGGAAGCGCATGCGCCCCATCTCGCGGCGCGGTTCCAGGTGGATGTCCGAGGCACGTTGTTCGTAGGCGTACTGCAGCAGCCAATCGACAATGTGCACGATGTGCTGGTCGTCGGCGTTGACGTCGCCGGTGCGGCCCAGCTCCACCAGCTGTTCGAAGCTGGGCAGGGTGGCGTTGGCTTCGCCGCGCACGTCGCCGCGGGCCCCGCGCACCGAGCGGGTCACGCCGAAGAACTCCATGGTGTAGCGGTGCAGGTCCAGCGGGTTGACCACCGCCAGTTCGATCTGGCGCCGGGTCAGGTGCTGCAGGTCGCGGCGCCATTCCTGCGCCAGCGGTTCGCTGGTGGCCACCAGCACCCGCTCGCTGTCCACCGCCAGTGGCAGGAAGCGATGGCGGCGCGCATAGGCGTGCGAGGCCACCGCGGTCACGCTGGCCACGTCCACCCGGGTCGGGTCGATGCGCAGGTAGCGGCAGCCGCTACGCTGGGCCAGCCACTCGGTCAGTCGTTCCAGGCTCAGTTCACCGCCGCTGCTGGCTGCCAGTTTCAGGTTGGACAGCAGCACCAGCGGATGCACTTCGCTGGCATTGCGCGCGCCCTGTGCGGAAAAGCGCACGCGCTCGCGGTCCTGTGGCGCGACCAGGCCATCGGCCAGCACGGCGGCGGCCACCTGCTCGAACTGCAGCCGCCCTGGCGGCAGCGGTACCGCGGCCGAATCACCCGAACTCCCCACCGGCAGCCGGTGATCCATCTGCCTGCTCCTCCCGGGTACGGAATGCCCCGCAGGTCGGCCGTTATACTAGCGCACCCCTCAGCCGGCCAAGAATCGTCCGCATGTCCGCGACCCCGACCGTACCGATCACCTTCCAGGGCCTGATCCAGACCCTGAACCAGTTCTGGGCCCAGCAGGGCTGCGTGCTCATCCAGCCGCTCGACCTGGAGGTGGGCGCCGGTACGTTCCACCCGGCCACCTTCCTGCGTGCGATCGGCCCGGAAGGCTGGAACGCGGCCTACGTGCAGCCCTCGCGCCGCCCCACCGACGGCCGCTACGGCGAGAACCCCAACCGCCTGCAGCGCTACTACCAGTACCAGGTGGCGATGAAGCCGGCACCGGACAACATCCAGCAGCTGTACCTGGATTCGCTGAAGGCGCTGGGCATCGACCCGCTGGTGCACGACCTGCGCTTCGTGGAAGACAACTGGGAATCGCCGACCCTGGGGGCCTGGGGCCTGGGCTGGGAAGTCTGGCTCAACGGCATGGAGGTGACCCAGTTCACTTACTTCCAGCAGGCCGGTGGCCTGGAATGCCGCCCGGTGCTGGGCGAGATCACCTACGGTCTCGAGCGCCTGTGCATGTACCTGCAGAACTGCGACAACGTCTACGACCTGGTCTGGACCTACGGCCCGGACGGCCAGCCGGTGACCTACGGCGACGTCTACCACCAGAACGAGGTGGAGCAGAGCACCTACAACTTCGAATACGCCGACGTGGAAGAACTGTTCCACCGCTTCGATGCGTGCGAGCGCGAGGCGCAGAAGCTGGTGGAAGTGAACCTGCCGCTGCCGGCCTACGAGCAGGTGATGAAGGCCAGCCACACCTTCAACCTGCTGGATGCGCGCCGCGCGATCAGCGTGACCGAACGCCAGCGCTACATCCTGCGCGTGCGCGCGCTGGCCCAGGCGGTGGCCAAGGCCTACTACGAGCAGCGCGAGAAGCTGGGCTTCCCGGGCGCGAAGAAGGCCTGAGGGCCGCGCTTTCCACTACTTCCGGGCGCCGGACGCGTTGCGCGCTGCGCCCCCACCACAGGATTGAAACGATGAGCCAACTGTCCCCCCTGCTGATCGAACTGGGCACCGAAGAGCTGCCCGTGAAGGCGCTGCCGGGCCTGGCCCAGGCCTTCTTCGATGGCGTTGTCGATGGCCTGCGCAAGCGCGGTGTCGAACTGGAGCTGGGCGATGCACGCCCGTTGTCCACCCCGCGCCGCCTGGCCGTGCTGCTGCCCGGCGTGGGCCTGGAACAGCCGGAACAGCGCAGTGAAGTGCTGGGCCCGTACCTGAACATCGCGCTGGATGCCGAAGGTCAGCCGACCAAGGCCCTGCAGGGCTTCGCGGCCAAGGCCGGTATCGACTGGACCGCGCTGGAAAAGACCACCGACAACAAGGGCGAACGCTTCGTGCACCGCGCCGTGAGCCCGGGCGCACGCACTGCCGCGCTGCTGCCGGAGGTGCTGCGCGAGGCGATTGCGGCCATGCCCATTCCCAAGCCGATGCGCTGGGGTGACCACGAGTGGGGCTTCGCCCGCCCGGCACACTGGCTGGTGCTGCTGCACGGCACCGATGTGGTCGAAGCCGAACTGTTCGGCCTGAAGGCCGACCGCATGAGCCGCGGCCATCGCTTCCACCACGACAAGACCGTGTGGCTGAGCCAGCCGCAGGATTACGTGGAATCGCTGCGCGCGGCCAAGGTGCTGGTCGACCCGAGCGAGCGCCGCGAGCGCATCGTGGCCGAGGTCGAGACCGCTGCGGGTACTGCCGGCGGCAGTGCACGCATCACCGAGGACAACCTGGAGCAGGTGGTGAACCTGGTCGAGTGGCCGTCGGCCGTGCTGTGCAGCTTCGAGCGCGCGTTCCTGGCGGTGCCGCAGGAAGCGCTGATCGAGACCATGGAGATCAACCAGAAGTTCTTCCCGGTGCTGGATGACAGCGGCAAGCTGACCGAGAAATTCATCGGCATCGCCAACATCGAATCGAAGGACGTGGCCGAAGTGGCCAAGGGCTACGAGCGCGTGATCCGCCCGCGTTTCGCCGATGCCAAGTTCTTCCTCGACGAAGACCTGAAGCAGGGCCTGGAAGCGATGGGCGAGGGCCTGAAGACGGTGACCTACCAGGCCAAGCTGGGCAGCGTGGCCGACAAGGTGGCACGCGTGGTGGCCCTGGCCGAGGTGATTGCGCCGCAGGTGGGCGCCGAGGCGCTGCTGGCCAAGCGCGCCGCGCAGCTGGCCAAGAACGATCTGCAGTCGCGCATGGTCAATGAATTCCCGGAACTGCAGGGCATCGCCGGCCGCCACTACGCCGTGGCCGGTGGCGAATCACCGGAGGTGGCGCTGGCCATCGACGAGGCCTACCAGCCGCGCTTCGGTGGCGATGACATCGCGCTGTCGCCGCTGGGCAAGGTGCTGGCCATTGCCGAGCGCGTGGATACCCTGGCCGGTGGTTTCGCCGCGGGCCTGAAGCCGACCGGCAACAAGGACCCGTTCGCCCTGCGCCGCAACGCGCTGGGCCTGGCCCGCACCATCATCGAAAGCGGTTTCGAGCTGGACCTGCGCGCGCTGCTGGCCAGCGCCAACGCAGGCCTGGCCGCGCGCAACGTGCAGGCCGACGTGGGTGAGCTGTACGACTTCATCCTGGACCGCCTGAAGGGCTATTACAGCGACAAGGGCGTGCCGGCCACCCACTTCAACGCCGTGGCCGAACTGAAGCCGGCCTCGCTGTATGACTTCGACCGTCGCCTTGACGCAATCGGCACGTTTGCCGCGCTGCCGGAAGCCGAGGCGCTGGCCGCAGCCAACAAGCGCATCCGCAACATCCTCCGCAAGGCCGAAGGCGACATCCCGGGCCAGATCGATGCCTCGCTGCTGCAGGAAGACGCCGAGCGCGCGCTGGCCGAGGCCGTGACCGCGGCCATCGACGACACCGGCGCCAGCCTGCACCACAAGGATTACGTGGCCGTGCTGGCGCGCCTGGCCCGCCTGCGCCCGCAGGTCGATGCCTTCTTCGATGGCGTGATGGTCAATGCCGAAGACCCGGCCCTGCGTGGCAACCGCCTGGCGCTGCTGACCCTGCTGGGCGAGCGCTTGGGCAAGGTGGCGGCGATCGAGCATCTGTCGAGCTGACGGGGCCGCCCCCCATCCACGCATGGCGTGGATCTACCGGGGATGATGCACAGGTAGCGCCGGGCCATGCCCGGCGTTGTCGTTTTCGTGCCGATGATGCGCACAAAGGCGCGCATTTTGACTGCCACTTAACAACCGATCCCGATTCGCGCGCTGCATTTCGCATCGTCACGCGCGGTCGGTATGCTGTGCCGCATGCAGCCAAAGAACTACGCCCTGCCCCTGGTGCTCCTGTCCTTCGCCGTGGCCTCGTCCGCCCACGCGCGCGGCACCATCGACAAGGTGGAAATCAAGGGATTGGACAAGGGCGACGACGCCGAGATGATCGAGAACATCGAGGTCTCGCTGTCGCTCTATGAAACCATCGGCAAGGAACAGGGCGAATCGCGCCTGGAATACCTGCTGTCGCAGGCCGAGCGGCAGACCCGCCAGGCACTGGAACCCTTTGGTTACTACAACCCGGTGATCACCGTGGAGGCGCCACGCCAGGACGAACACCTGCGGGTGGTGATCCACGTGGAAAAGGGCCCGCCGGTGACCGTGCGCCGCGAGCACATCGACATCACCGGCCCGGCCACCTACGACCAGTACCTGCAGGATGACCTGGCCGCGTTCAAGCCGCGCAAGGGCCAGCGCTTCGAACATACCCAGTACGAAGCCAGCAAGATCACCGTGACCCGGCGCCTGGCCGAGCGCGGCTATTTCGATGCCGACTACACCCAGCGCCAGGTGCAGATCACCCGCGCCGAGAACGCCGCCGACATCGACCTGACCTGGGACAGCGGCCGCCGCTACAACATGGGCCCGGTGCGCTTCGAGCAGGATTACTTCGTCGACAAGCTGTTCGACCCGCTGGTGTACTGGGAACAGGGCAGCTACTTCCACGAAGGGAAGCTGGACCGCCTGCGCGAATCGCTGACCAAGCTGGACTACTTCAGCGTGATCGACATCCAGCCGCGGCCGGACCAGGCCGACGACAACGGCGAAGTGCCGATCGACGTGAAGCTGACCCGTGCCAAGCGCACCATCTACACCGCTGGTCTGAGCTACGGCAGTGAAAGTGGCGCCGGTGTGCGCGGCGGCGTGGAGCGGCGGTTCCTGAACAGCCGCGGCCACAAGATGAACACCCAGCTGGACTATGCGCAGAAGCGCAAGAGCCTGGTCAGCACCTACCGCGTACCGGCGTTCAAGTGGCTGGATGGCTGGTATGGGCTGACCGCCAGCGCGTATGACGAGCAGACCGACTACATTGATCTGCGCAACTTCAAGCTGATCGCCAGCCGCAGTGGTGAGATCAACGAACACTGGACGGCCATCGCCTCGATCAACGCGCTGCGCGAGCGCTGGCGCTACGCCTCAAGCACCGAGTTCACCGACGCGGTGTACAACACCTCCACGCTGGTCTATCCGCAGCTGGTGGCCGACTACGTGAACGTGGACGATGAACTGTTCCCGCGCAGCGGCGTGAGTGGCAGCGCCACCCTGCGCGGCGGCGTGGAGGGTGCGGGCTCGGACACCAGTTTCGTGCAGGCCAACCTGCTGCTGCGCTGGTACATCCCCATCGGTGAAAGCAACCGCCTGATCCTGCGCGGCGAAGGTGGCACCACCTGGACCAGCGACCTGGTGGCCATGCCGCCCAGCCTGCGCTTCTTCGCCGGTGGCGACCGCAGCATCCGTGGCTATGCGTTCCGCGAAGTCGGCCCCCGCACGCCGGCGCCGGACAAATACGCGCTGGGTGCGAAGAACCTGGTGATCGGCTCGGCCGAGTACGAGCACTATTTCAACGGCGGCCCGTGGGGTGCGGCGGTATTTGTCGACACCGGCAGTGCGTTCGACAACACCATTGACCTGCACACCGGCGTCGGCTTCGGCGTGCGCTGGAAATCGCCGGTGGGCCCGGTGCGCGTGGATATCGCGCACGGCCTGAACAATCCGGATTCACAGTTCCAGCTGTACCTGAACATCGGAGCGGACCTGTGAGCGCGCCCACGCCGAATCCGCCTGCGGGCAGCCCGCCGCCGCGCGTGCGTTTCTACCGTCGCCGCCGTTTCTGGGCGTGGTCGGGGGTGGGCGTGCTGGGCCTGGTGCTGCTGGCCCTGCTGGCGGTCTACTGGCTGCTGCAGACCGTGGCCGGCCGCGACGTGCTGCTGGCACAGGTGGTGGCGCGGCTGCCGGTCGGCGCCAGCTTCACCTGGGACAAGGTGGATGGCCCGGTCGCCGGCCCACTGACCCTGTACAACGTCGATTTCCGCTACGACGACATCCATTTCCACGCCGAGCGTGCGCACCTGGAACCGGACCTGCGCCCGCTGCTGGGCCGCAAGCTGCTGCTGGACCGGCTGGAGCTGACCAACGCGACCTTGAACCTGGCCAAGAGCGATGAGCCGTTCGAGATGCCGTCGTGGCCCGATTCGCTGCCGCAGATCGAGATGCCGCTGGCCATCCAGGCCGATGTGATCGCCATCGACGGCTTCCGCATCACCCAGGCCAACGAGCCGCTGATCGACATCGCCCGCGTGCGCGGCGGCATCGAGATCGCCAATGGCGAATTCCAGGCCCGGCAGCTGGTGGTGGACAGCGACATGGGCGATTTCACTGCCCAGGGGCGCTACATTCCGGCCAAGGATTACGACACCGACGTGACCGTGACCGCCGTGCTGCCGGCCCCGCGCGGTCGCACCGCCGCCACCCTGGGCCTGGTCGCGCGCGGCAACCTGGCGCACATGGAAGTGGGCGTGGCCGGCCGCGCGCCCAAGCCGTTGCGGGCCATGCTGGTGTTCGATGGCCGCACCGATCCGACCTGGAGCGCCAGCGTGCGCAGCGATGAGCTTGATCTGGCGCTGCTGTCGCCGGCGCTGGCCGCATCGGCCATCGCACCGCTGTCGCTGGATTTCACCGCCGCCGGCAAGGGCGGCCAGGCCAACCTGCACGGGAAACTGAAGCAGGGGGCGCAGGAAGTGGAGCTGGCGCCGTCGGTGGTGTCGCTGCAAAACCAGGTGCTGAAGGTGTCGCCGCTGGTGGTGAAGGGCCTGGGCGGTGAAGCGCGCCTGCAGGGCACCGCCGATTTCAGCAACCCGGATCAGCAGACCCTGAATTTCTCGGTGATCGCGCGGAACCTGACCTGGGTGCCCGAGCCCGACCCGAACACCGCCGGCAGTGCGCCGGTGCCGGTCACCCTGCAGGAAGCGCGCTTCGGCCTGGCCGGCACGCTGAAGGCATGGGCGGCCATTGGCCGTGCGCAGATCGAGCGCGAGCAGAAGCGTGCCGACCTGCGCTTCGATGTGCGCGGCAACGACCAGTCCGCTTCGATCCGCGAACTGGTGGCGCAGACCCCCGGTGGCCAGTTGCAGGTGGAAGGCCAGGTGGCCTGGGCACCGCAGTTGGACTGGGATGCCAAGGCCAGCCTGAAGGACTTCGATCCGGGCTACTTCCTGCCGGGCTGGGACGGTCGGCTGTCGGGCAACCTTGCCTCGAAGGGCCGCCAGGTGCCGCCGCCGGCCAGCGCTGCCGCGGGTACGGCGCCCACCCTGGAAGCCACCGTCGATCTGCCTGCACTGAAGGGCACCCTGCGCCAGCGCAATGTGGATGCCAAGGGCAAGTTCGCGCTGCAGGGCGCACAGGGCCAGGGCGAACTGGCCCTGGCGATCGGCAGCAGCCGGGTCACCGCCAAGGGCAAGGTGGGCGACCGCCTGGATATCGATGCGCGCTTCGAGCCGCTGCAGTTGAGCGATCTGCTGCCCGGCGCCGATGGCGGCCTGCGCGGCCAGGTGCAGGTGACCGGCCCGCGCGATGCGCCGGACATCCGTGCCGATCTGGTGGGCAACAACATCAACTGGGACGGCTACGGCGCGCAGAGCCTGAGCATCCAGGGCAACCTGCCGTGGCGCGGCGACGCCGGCCGCCTGTCGATCCAGGGCCAGCAGGTCAACGCCGGCATGCTGCTGGAACGCCTGGCCGTCGACGCGCAGGGCAGCGTGTCCAACCTGCGCCTGAGCGCGCAGACCCACAACGAACTGGGCGCGATCGACCTGCAGGGCAGCGTGCGCCAGCAGGGCGAGCAATGGCGCGGTGAACTGTCCACCCTGCGCATCGCGCCGGTGAAGGGCGATGCCTGGGCGTTGCGTGCACCGGCCGCCTTCGCGGTGAACGGCGGCACCTACACGCTGGCCGATACCTGCCTGGCCGCGGCCACCGGCGGCGCCCTGTGCGCGCAGGCCAACTGGCCGCGCGAAGGGCTGGTGGTGCGCGGTGATGCCTTGCCGCTGTCGCTGGTGCAGCCGTGGTTGCCCCCGCAGTCGGGGCGCCGCATCTACCTGCGTGGCGAACTGACCCTGGATGCGCAGATCCGCCCACGCGGCAATGCCTGGGAGGGCCACGTGGAAGTGCGCTCGCCGGAAGGTGGCGTGCGCCTGGGCGAGAACCGCAACACCGGCACCGGCGCCAATGCCAACCGCGGTGAGCTGGCGCGCTACGACCAGTTCTCGGTGAAGCTGGACATGACCCCGGCCAGCATCAAGGGCTACCTGGGCCTGGGCTTCCAGGGCAACGGCTTCGTCGATGCGAAGTTCCAGACCGGCTGGGAGGCCAGCGCGCCGTTGAACGGCGAGCTGTACCTGAACATGTCGCGGCTGTACTGGCTGGAGCTGTTCTCGCCGGACATCGTGCGCCCCACCGGCCTGATCGAAGGCCACGTGAGCCTGCGCGGCACGCGTGGCCAGCCGTCGCTGGGCGGCGACGCGCAGCTGAGCAACTTCAAGGGTGAATTCCCGGCGCTGGGCCTGACCCTCGACCAGGGCAAGGGCAGCTTCATCGCCCAGCCCGATGGCTCGGCCAAGATCACCGCGCAGGCCAATTCGGGGCAGGGCACGCTGTACGTGGACGGCGGTCTGTCCTGGTTCGGCGATGCGCAGCCGCTGCAGCTGAAGATCCATGGCGAGAACGTGCTGGTGTCCAACACCAGCGAACTGCGCATCATTGCCAACCCGAACCTCGATTTCACCCTGGCCAAGGCCGCGATGGAACTGCGCGGTACGGTGCACGTGCCCGAGGCCGACATCGACCTGGAACGCCTGGACCGCGGCACGTCGGTGTCCGAAGACGTGGTGGTGCTGGACCCGGCCGATCCGGAGGAATCGCGCACCTCGCCGCTGGACATGGACCTGACGGTCAGCCTGGGCGACAAGGTGAAGATGACCGGGTTCGGCCTGAAGGGCGCGCTGACCGGCAAGATGCAGGTGTGGGCGCGGCCGGGCCGCGAGATGACCGCCAATGGCGGCCTGGAAGTCAGTGGCCGCTACAAGGCCTATGGCCAGGACCTGACCATCACCCGCGGCAACCTCAACTGGAACTACAACGCGGTGTCCGACCCGCGCATCAACATCCGCGCCGAGCGCCGCATTGGCGATGTCACCGCGGGCATCGATGTGACCGGGCGCGCCCAGCAACCCCGTGCCGATGTCTGGTCCGATCCGGCCATGTCGCAGTCCGAAGCCCTGGCCTACCTGGTGCTGGGCCGCAGCCTGACCAATGCCAGCAGCGACCAGACCCAGCAGGTCACCGCCGCCTCGGCCGCGCTGTCGGCCGGCAGCGGCCTGCTGGCCTCGCAGCTGGGTGCCAAGCTGGGCCTGGACGATGCCGGGGTCAGCCAGTCGCGCGCGCTGGGCGGTTCGGTGATTGGTTTTGGCAAGTACATTTCGCCCAAGCTGTACGTGGGCTACGGCGTATCGATGGTCGGCAGCGGTTCGGTGCTGACGCTGAAATACCTGCTCAGCCGCGGCTTCGACGTGGAAGTGGAATCGAGCACGGTGGAAAACCGCGGCTCGCTGAACTGGCGCCGGGAGAAGTAGAGCCACGCCATGCGTGGCTGCACCGGCGCCACGCCATGCCGGGGGTCAGATCCCTTTCAACGAAAGGGCTCTGACCCCGGGTGCAACGCCGCCACCCAACCATCGGCCGTTGCCCCGGCCTGCCCCAGCGGCTATGGTCCCCGGCTGTTCTGTATTGCCGGAGTGCCGATGTCTGCCCGCAAAACCCTTCCCGCTGCCCTGGCCCTGGGCCTGACCCTGGCCGCCGGTGCCCACGCCGACGAAGGCATGTGGATGCCGACCCAGCTGCCCGACCTGGCCAAGCCGCTGCAGGCGGCCGGTTTCAAGGGCGATCCGGCCGACCTGGCCAACGTGACCGCGCCGCCGCTGAGCGCCGTGGTGCGTGCTGGCGGTGGCACCGGTTCGTTCGTGTCGGCCGATGGCCTGCTGCTGACCAACCACCACGTGGCGATGGGCGTGATCCAGTACAACAGCTCGCCCGAGCACAACCTGATCGACAACGGCTTCATCGCCCAGGGCCGCGCCGACGAGCGCCCGGCCAACCCGGATTTCCGCGTGCTGGTGACCGTCGGGTTCGACAAGGTGACCGACCAGGTGCTGGCCCAGGCCCGTGGCAAGACCGGCCGTGCTTACTTCGACGCGGTGGATGCGGCCAGCAAGCAGATCGTGGCCGAGTGCGAGAAGACCGGCAACGTGCGCTGCTCGGTGGCCAACATGTACTACGGCACCGATTTCTACCGCATCGCCCAGCTGGAGCTGAGCGACGTGCGCCTGGTGTACGCACCGCCGCGCGCGATCGGCAACTACGGCGATGAGATCGACAACTTCATGTGGCCGCGCCACACCGGCGATTTCACCCTGCTGCGTGCCTACGTGGGCAAGGACGGCAAGCCGGCCCCGTACAGCAAGGACAACGTGCCCTACCAGGCGCCGGCACACCTGCAGATGTCGCTGGAAGGCCCGAAGGAAGGCGATTACGCGATGCTGGCCGGCTACCCGGGCATCACCTACCGCCACCGCACGGCGGCCGAGTTCGCCGGCCAGATCGATACCGTGCTGCCGCGCCGGGTGTCGGTGTTCCAGCAGATGATCGACACGATCGAAGCGGCCACGGCCAAGGATGCGCAGGCGCGCACCCGCTACGCCTCGCAGCTGCAGTCGCTGAAGAACAACCGCAAGCGCGCCGCCGGCGAGCTGGAAGGTCTGCTGCGCAGCGATGCCAAGGCCCAGCGCGCCGCCGACGAATCGGCCATGCTGGCCGCCACCGACCGCCGCTACCAGGGCGATATCAAGGCCCTGCTGGGCAACCTGTCGCAGGGTGCAGCGGTAGGCGAGCGGGACCTGCTGCTGGACCAGATGGCCCTGCAGACCCAGCTGCTGCGTTCGGCGCTGCTGCTGGAGCGCCTGCGCATTGAATCGGCCAAGCCCGATGCGCAGCGCGAGACCGGCTTCCAGCAGCGCGACCAGGCGATGATCGAAGGCGTGCTCAAGCAGGTGCAGCGCCGCTATGCGCCGGAGGTCGAGAAGGCCCTGCTGAGCAGCCTGCTGGCCCGCTACCAGCAGCTGCCGGACGCGCAGCGCGTGGCTGAATTCGATGCCGCCTTCGGGCGCACCCCCGAACAGCTGGCCAAGGCCTTGGATACGCTGTACGCCAGCACCCAGCTGGGTGACGAGGCACAGCGCCTGAGCCGCTTCGCCGCCGCCCGCGAAGGCAAGGCCCTGGCGGCCGATCCGTTGATTGCCGTGGCCGGCCCGCTGGTGGCCGCGCAGCTGCGCATCGAGAACGAAAGCAAGACCCGCGAGGGCGAACAGCTGCGCCTGCGCCCGGCCTACATGCAGGCGCTGTTCGCCTGGCGGGCCAAGCAGGGCCGCGCCGTCTACCCCGATGCCAACCGCACCCTGCGCATCAGCTACGGCAAGGTGGAGGCACTACACCCGCGTGATGGCGTGACCTATTCGCCGGTGACCACCGTGGCCGGCATCGTCGAAAAGAACACCAACGCCTATCCCTTCGACGCGCCCAAGCCGCTGCTGGCGGCCATCGCCAAGGGCGATTTCGGCAGCACCGCCGACCCGGCGCTGAAGACCCAGACGGTCAACTTCCTGACCAACCTGGATACCACCGGTGGCAATTCCGGTTCGCCGGTGCTCAACGCCAAGGGCGAACTGATCGGCCTGAACTTCGACAGCAACTGGGAATCGGTCAGCGCCAGCTGGTGGTTCGACCCGCGCTACAAGCGCGCCGTGCACGTGGACATGCGCTACCTGCGCTGGCTGCTGGCCAAGGTCTACCCGGCGCCGGCGCTGCTGGAGGAAATGGGCGTGCCGGCCCAATAACGTCGGTACCTGGCAGGTGCCCACCCCTGCTGGTGGGCACCTGCCGCCATGACCTACCCTCACGACCAACGGTCGTGATCTACTGGCCCCTGTCCTGACGGAAACGCACGCGTGGTCTCCAGCTGGATCCTGCTGCTGGTCTCGGTTGCCTATGCCGCGCTGCTGTTCGGCGTGGCGTGGTGGGGTGACCGACGGCCCATGTACCCCGACCGCCCGTGGCTGCGGCCGGTGGTCTACAGCCTGGCGCTGGCCGTCTACTGTTCGTCGTGGACTTTCTACGGTGCCGTGGGCACCGCCGTGCGCAACGGCGTGGGCTACCTGCCGATCTACATCGGCCCGTTGCTGCTGCTGCTGTTCGGCTGGCGCATCATCGAGCGGCTGGCGCTGATCGCACGCAGCCAGAACGTGGTGTCCATCGCCGATTTCATATCCTCGCGCTTCGGCCGCTCGCGGCGGCTGGCCGCGCTGGTGGCGATCATCGCCCTGATCGGCATCGTTCCGTACCTGGCCCTGCAGTACAAGGCCGTGGCCATGAGCCTGCAGGTGCTGACCGGCAACAGCGGCCCCACCGGCTTC
Source organism: Stenotrophomonas sp. SAU14A_NAIMI4_8 (assembly GCF_003086695.1). Taxonomy (NCBI): domain Bacteria; kingdom Pseudomonadati; phylum Pseudomonadota; class Gammaproteobacteria; order Lysobacterales; family Lysobacteraceae; genus Stenotrophomonas; species Stenotrophomonas sp. SAU14A_NAIMI4_8. Next base: position 4,394,464 of record NZ_CP025999.1, on the reverse strand, counting down.
TTCACGGATCCGGCGCTGTACGTGGCGCTGTTGATGGCCCTGTTCGCCACCCTGTTCGGCACCCGCCAGGTCGATGCCACCGAGCACCACCACGGCATGATGCTGGCCATTGCCTTCGAATCGGTCATCAAGCTGTGCGCGATGCTGGCGGTGGGCGTGTTCGCCTACCTGTGGCTGAGCGACCGCAGCGAAGCGGTGGTTGCCTCGGTGCATACATTGTTCACCGGCCTGCCGCCGGTGGGCTTCATTTCGCAGACCCTGCTCAGTTTCCTGGCCATCATCTGCCTGCCGCGCCAGTTCCATGTGGCGGTGGTGGAGTGCGGCGACGTGCGCGACGTGCGTCGCGCGCGCTGGATGTTCGGTGGCTACCTGGTGCTGATCTCGGCCATGGTGCTGCCGATCGCCACCGCCGGCGTCAGCCTGTTCGGCACCGGCGGCAGCGTGGCCGACGATGCCATGGTGCTGGCGCTGCCGCTGGCCGAGGGGCGCAACGCGCTGGCCCTGATCGCCTACGTCGGCGGTTTCTCGGCGGCCACCGGCATGGTCATCGTCTCGTCCATCGCCCTGGCCACCATGGTCAGCAACGACCTGGTGATGCCGGTGCTGCTGCGCCGCAGTGGCGACCACCAGGAAGCGGCCGACGTGGCCTCGCGCGTGCTGTGGATCCGCCGTTTGGCGATCCTGCTGCTGGCGTTGATGGCGTACAGCTACTACCGCAGCAGCAGCAACGACAGCACCCTGGCGTCCTACGGCCTGATGGCATTCGCGGCGGTGGCGCAGTTCGCGCCGGGCCTGATCGGCGGCCTGTACTGGCGTGGCGCCAGCCGCCGCGGCGTGGAAGCCGGCATGCTGCTGGGCTTTGCCACCTGGCTGTACACCCTGCTGCTGCCGGCGATGACCCTGGCCGGCTGGGTGGATGCGGCGTGGGTGCAGCACGGGCCGTTCGGTATCGACTGGCTGCGCCCGCAGCAGTTGTTCGGCATGACCGGCTGGGACCCGCTCACCCACGGCACGTTCTGGTCGCTGCTGGTGAACGCGGCGACGATGATGCTGGTGTCCGCGCGCTGGCGCCCCGGCGTGGACGAGCGCCTGCGTGCGGCCCCCTTCCTGGACCCCTACGCAGAACGGCCGTCGGTCGCCGGTGGCTGGCCCGGCCATGTGCACGTGGGCGACCTGCTGGCGCTGGCCTCGCGCGTGGTGGGCGAGCGCCATGCGCAGCGCTCGTTCTTCGAACAGGCGCAGTCGCTGGGTCGCGAACTGCAGTCCTCGGCACCGGCCGACCGGCCGTGGGTGCAGTTCACCGAGCGTCTGCTGGCCGCCTCCATCGGTGCGGCCTCCGCACGCCTGCTGCTGACCAGCCTGCTGCGCGGTTCGGGCATGGACCTGGGCGAAGTGGTGGCGGTGCTGGATGAAGCCGGGCAGGAGCTGCGCTTCAACCGCGAGATTCTTTCTACCACGCTGGAAAACATCAGCGCCGGCGTCAGCGTGGTCGACCCGGACATGCGCCTGACCGCCTGGAACCGCCGTTACCAGGACATGTTCGGCTATCCCGACGGCATGCTCTACGTCGGCCGCCCGGTGGCCGACCTGATCCGCTACAACGCCGAACGCGGCGAGCTGGGCGAAGGCGATATCGAAGTGCAGATCAACCGCCGCATCGGCTACATGCGCGCCGGTTCGCCGCACGTGTTCGAGCGCACCCGCAGCGATGGCAAGGTGATCGAGATGCGTGGCCAGGCGCTGCCCGGCGGCGGTTACGTGACCAGCTACAACGACATTACCGATTACAAGCACGCGGAAAAGGCGCTGCTGGAAGCCAACGAAACGCTGGAACAGCGCGTGGCCGAGCGCTCGCATGAAGCCGAGGTGGCGCAGCAGTCGAAGACGCGCTTCCTGGCGGCGATCAGCCATGACGTGCTGCAGCCGCTGAACGCGGCGCGCCTGTTCGCTTCGGCACTGCGTGACAGCGACCACGTGAGCGATGAGCAGAAGCACCTGGCCGAACGCGTGGATGCGTCGTTGCGCGCGGCCGAAGAACTGCTGGATGGCCTGCTGGACGTGTCGCGGCTGGATGCCGGTGGCCTGCACCCGGTCATCGGCGAGTTCGACGTGAGCGCGCTGATGCGCGAGCTGGCGGCGCAGTACACCCCGGTGGCTGCGGGCCGCGGCCTGCGCCTGGACCTGTTCGCGCGCACCACCTGGGTGCGCAGCGATCGTCGACTGCTGCGGCGCGTGCTGCAGAACTTCCTGGCCAATGCGCTGCGCTACACCCGCCAGGGCCGCATCGTGCTGGCCGTGCGCCAGCGCGGCGATGAAGTGGAACTGCAGGTGTGGGACACCGGGCCAGGCATTCCTGAGCACCACATGCGGCAGATCTTCGACGAATTCCACCGTTACCAGCAGCCGTTCGACTGGGGTGAGCAGGGGTTGGGCCTGGGCCTGTCGATCTGCCAGCGCATCTCGCGTCTGCTCGACCATCGCTTGAATGCCCGCAGCCGGGTCGGCAGTGGCTCGATGTTCTCGATCATCCTGCCGCGGGTGGCACCGTTGCCGGGCTACACCGAGCCGGCGGCTGTGGTCACCGCAGCCGCACCGGCGGTGCGCAGCGATTCGCTGGCCGGCCTGCGCGTGCTGTGCGTGGACAACGACGAGGAGATCCTGGACGGCATGCGCGCGTTGCTGGGTCGCTGGCAGGTGCAGGTGATCACCGCCTCCACCGTGGACCAGGCACTGGAACGGATTGTCGAGCGACCGCAGGTGATGCTGGTGGATTACCACCTGCATGACCGCATGGATGGCCTGGATGCCCTGGTGGCGCTGCGCGACGCGGCCGGCTATGCATTGCCGGGCGCGTTGCTGACCGCCGATGGTCGTGACGAGTTGAAGCGGATGGCCCGCGAACGCGGCTACCGCGTGCTGACCAAGCCGATCAAGCCTGCCTCGCTGCGCGCCTTCCTGGGCGCGCTGCGCGATGCAGGAACGTCACCGTAGATCCACGCCATGCGTGGATGCGCATCGATTTCGCCGGGCCACGCCCGGCGGCAACGATAGCCAACGCGTTATGCCACGCCGTGCAGGTGCTCGTACAGGATCGTCGAACCGATGATGATCAGGATCACGCCGCCGATGATCTCGGCGCGCTTGCCGACCATGCTGCCCAGCGCACGGCCGAGCATGATGCCGGCGGTGACCATGGTCAGCGTGCACAGGCCGATCACGGCTGCCATCACGCCGATATGCACGTCCATGAAGGCCAGGCCGATGCCCACCGCCATGGCGTCGATGCTGGTGGCGAAACCGGTCAGCGCCAGCTTCCAGAAGCCGTGGTGCTGCGAGGAGTCTTCCTCCTCGTCATCGCCGTCCGGGCGCACACCGTTGATGATCATGTGCACGCCCAGTGCCAGCAGCAGGCCGAACGCGATCCAGTGGTCGAAGGCTTCCACGTACCGCAGGGCGGCGCGACCGAGCAGCCAGCCGATGATGGGCGTGATCGCCTCGATGACACCGAAGATGATGCCGGCGCGCAGTGCATCGCGGAACACCGGCCTGCGCATGGCCGCACCCTTGCCGATCGCCGCAGCGAAGGCATCGGTGGACATGGCAAAGCCGATCAGGAGGATCGAAACAGGAGACATGGGCGGCAACTGAAGGTCGGGCAAGGACGGACGCACGGCTCGCGTTCGCGCCCAACCTGAGATTGCGCACGCGGGCCGCTGGTCTCGCCAACCATCATGGTTGTCCACGCCACGGCGCACTGGCCGAGTATGTTGACGTGGACGATTCCTGCGAAGGAATCCGGCTACTCCCCAAGGGGACGCGAAGCTTAGCACCGCGATCCGCGCGTGGCGCATTTCCAGGCAAACGCGCAGGCAGGGCTGGTTTGTATAGCGCAGGCTATATCGAGGCGAAGCAGAAGCGTGCCAAGCAAGCTTGGCACCCACCAGGGTGGTCAAGGTAGCGCCGGGCCATGCCCGGCGAGGGTCAGTCTTCTTCCGGCGGCAGCACGATGGCGTCGTCGTCGATGGCCAGCTTGCCGGCCATCAGCACGGCCTGGGTGCGGTTGGTCACGCCCAGCTTGCGCAGGATCGCGGTCACGTGCGCCTTGATGGTCGCTTCAGAGACATTGAGGTCGTAGGCGATCTGCTTGTTCAAGCGACCGGCGCCCAGCATCTGCAGTACGCGGAACTGCTGCGGTGTCAGTTCGCGCAGGCGCTGGCCGACTTCGCGTTCCTCGCTGCCGGTGGGCGGCACGTTGTGCGCTTCCGGCGGCGCCCAGGTTTCGCCATCCAGGATGGTGCCCAGCGCATGGCCGATGGTGTCCGAGTCGGCCGACTTGGGAATGAAGCCCAGCGCGCCGTGGTCCAGCGCACGGCGCATCACCGTCGCCTCTTCGCGTGCCGACACCACCACCACTGGCAGGTGCGGGTGCAGCGACCGCATGTGTACGAGCGCATTGAAGCCCTGCGCACCGGGCATGTTCAGGTCCATCAGGACCAGGTCGGCATCGTTGTGCTGGTCGGCCAGTGCGTACAGCGCTTCCACGCTGTCGGCCTCGAACAACTGCACGCCGGGGATGACCCGCTGCACCGCCCCACGCAGGGCTTCGCGGAACAGGGGATGGTCATCGGCAATCAGAAGGGTGGTCATGGTCGGGGGGAACCGTGGGGGAAACTGTTCGGGGTCAGATCCCGTTCCGTCAGGGACGGGCTCTGACCCCGTGGCGGCCGGAATCTGCTGGGGTCAGAGCCCTTTCCTTGCGGAAAGGGATCCGACCCCGGGATCTGACCCCGGGTGATGCATCAGCGCACCTTGCGCTCGTCCACCAGCGAGGCCACGACCGAGGGATCGGCCAGGGTCGAGGTGTCGCCAAGCTGGTCAGGTGCATTCTCGGCGATCTTGCGCAGGATGCGGCGCATGATCTTGCCCGAGCGCGTCTTCGGCAGGCCCGGCGCCCACTGCAGGTGGTCCGGCGTGGCGATGGGGCCGATTTCCTTGCGCACCCAGGCGACCAGCTCTTTCTGCAGCTCGTCGCTGGGGGCCTCTTCGGCCACCAGGGTCACATAGGCATAGATGCCCTGGCCCTTCACGTCGTGCGGGAAGCCGACCACGGCCGCCTCTGCCACCTTCGGGTGCGAGACCAGCGCGCTTTCCACTTCGGCGGTGCCGATGCGATGGCCGGACACGTTGATCACATCGTCCACGCGGCCGGTGATCCAGTAGTAGCCATCCTCGTCGCGGCGGCAGCCGTCACCGGTGAAATAGCTGCCCGGATAGGTGCGGAAATACGTGTCGATGAAGCGCTGGTGGTCGCCATACACCGTGCGCATCTGGCCCGGCCAGGAATCACGGATGATCAGGTTGCCCTCGGTCGGGCCGTCCTGGATCTCGCCATCGGCATTGACCAGCGCCGGCTGTACGCCGAAGAAGGGCAGGGTGGCCGAACCCGGCTTCAGATCCATCGCGCCGGCCAGCGGCGAAATCAGGATGCCGCCGGTTTCGGTCTGCCACCAGGTATCGACGATCGGGCAACGGCTGTCACCCACCACTTCGTAGTACCAGCGCCAGGCCTCCGGATTGATAGGTTCGCCAACACTGCCAAGCAGGCGCAGCGAGGCACGCGAGGTCTTCTTCACCGGCTCCTCGCCCTCGCGCATCAGCGCACGGATGGCGGTGGGGGCGGTGTAGAAGATCGACACCTTGTGCTTGTCGATCACGTTCCAGAAGCGCGAGGTGTCCGGGTAGTTCGGCACGCCTTCGAACATCAGCGAAGTTGCGCCGTTGGCCAGCGGGCCGTACACGATGTAGCTGTGGCCGGTGACCCAGCCGACGTCGGCGGTGCACCAGTAGATGTCGTCCTCGCGCAGGTCGAACACCGCTTCGTGGGTGTAGGCCGCGTACAGCAGGTAGCCGCCGGTGGTGTGCAGCACACCCTTGGGCTTGCCGGTGGAGCCGGAGGTGTAGAGGATGAACAGCGGATCTTCCGCGTTCATGCGCTCCGGTTCGCAGGTGGACGGCTGGCTGTCCACCACGTCATGGAACCAGCGGTCGCGCGGGGCCTGCATGTCCACCGCACCGCCGGTGTGGCGCACCACCAGCACGGTTTCCACCGTGTTGGTGCCCGGCAGTTTCAGCGCGGCATCCACGTTGGCCTTCAGCGGCACCTTGCGGCCGCCGCGCAGGCCTTCGTCGGCGGTGATGATCAGCTTGCTCTGGCAATCGCTCACCCGGTCGGCAATCGAGTTCGGAGCGAAGCCACCGAACACCACCGAGTGGATCGCACCGATACGTGCGCAGGCCAGCATGGCCACCGCGGCATCGACGATCATCGGCAGGTAGATGGTGACCCGGTCGCCCTTCTTCACGCCCAGGTTGCGCAGCGCGTTGCCCAGGCGACAGGTGCGCTCGTACAGCTCGCGATAGGTCACGTGCTGGGCCGGTGCATCCGGGCTGTCCGGTTCGAACAGCAACGCGGTCTTGTCGCCGCGCTTCTCGAGCTGGCGATCCAGGCAGTTCACGCTGGCGTTGAGCTCGCCATCTTCGAACCACTTGATGTGGAAATCGGCCAGGTCGTAGCTGACGTTGCGGATCTTCGTCGGCGCACGCATCCAGTCCAGCCGCTGCGCGGCCTTGCCCCAGAAGGCATCCGGATCGGACACCGACGCCTGGTACTGCTGTTCGTAGGACTTCTTGTCGATGCGTGCCTTGGCGGCGAACTGCGGATCGACGGGGTAGATATCAGCCATGGCACCCTCACTTGCACGTTGACTTTTCATGTGCGTCCGCAGCATCGCAGCGGCCGTTCCCCCTCAGTTTGCCCCATCCACCCCCGCCCGCGTTATCGCCGCGCTTAGACCTTGGTCGAAAGACCGGCCCGTAGCAGCCCGGCTTCGACCAATGGCGAATACCGCTATACATAAACCCCCCGCAGTCTCGGCTCGACCGTGCCCCACGCGCGGCATCACCTTGCCACTTGGGAGAGAGGGCAACATGAGCCACCGTACGTTGAAAGCCGTGCGCAAACCTTTGGCGGCCTGCTTGCTGGTCGCCCTGGTCGCACCGGGCATGGCGTTTGCAGAAACCGCCAAAGAGAAAGCACTGGAAGCGCGCGTTGCCGAGCTGGAACGCCAGGTCCAGGCGCTGCTGTCATCGCAGCAGCAGCAACAGACCCAGATCGTGCAGACCCAGCAGGCGGTCACCGAAGTCCGCACCGTGCAGGCCGAGCAGAAGCCGGCCGTGCCCGCGGGCAAGCAGCCGATCCAGGTCACCACCATCACCCCCGGGGCGGCGCCGGGCACCACGGTCAAGATCGGCGGCTTCATCAAGGCCGACTTCCTGGCCACCCAGACCGGCGATGGCCAGTTGGCTGACGATGCCACCGGCCGCGCGCTGTACCTGCCGGGCCAGACCCCGGTGGCCGGCGCCGGCGGCAGCGGCAAGCGCTCGGACGTGGACTACAACGCCCACGCCAAGTTCTCGCGCTTCAACATCGGCATCGACAACGTCAGCGAATCGGGCAACAAGTCCGGCGCGCTGTTCGAGATGGATTTCTTCGGCAACTCGCTGGGCAACCAGACCGCCACCAACACCTACGGCGTGACCCTGCGCCATGCCTACATGTACTGGAACAACTGGTTGGCCGGCCAGACCTGGTCCAACTTCATGGACGCCGCAGCGCTGCCTGAAGCGGTCGATTTCGTCGGTCCCACCGACGGTGTGATCTTCGTGCGGCAGGCGCAGGTGCGTTACACCAACGGCGGCTTCAGCGTGGCGCTGGAAAACCCGGAAACCACCACCTTGACCGGCACCCGCAACCCGGTGACCGGGGCCTGGACCAACGCCAGCGCCAACTCCGACCGCGGCAGCCTGCCCGATCTGACCCTGCGCTATGGCTGGAAGGGCGACTGGGGCACCTTCGGCGTGGGTGGCATCGTGCGCCAGCTGAAGGTCGACAACCAGGCCACCGGGGCCAAGGCGGACAAGGTGGGCGGCGGCCTGACCGTGGGCGGCAAGTGGGTGATGGGCGGCAACGATTCGCTGCATTACCAGCTGACCGGTGGTGAAGGCATTGCGCGCTACATCGGTCTGGGTGTGACCGCCGATACCGCTTACGACGTGGCACGTGACGAACTGAACCCGACTGGCGTGCTTGCCGGCTACGTGGGCTGGCGGCATGCGTTCACCCCGAAGCTGCGCACCAACCTGATCTACGCGCGCAGTGACTACGACAACGATGGCAGCCTGGGCCCGCTGGTGACCAAGAGCGTGCAGAGCATCCGCGGCAACATCTTCTACACGCCGATGCCCAAGGTCGATATCGGTGCCGAGTACATGTACGGCGTGCGCGAGATCGAAGACGGGCGCAAGGGCGATATCAACCGCGTGCAGTTCACCACGAAATACAGCTTCTAACGGCGTGCCGACCAACGGTCGGCACCTACCAGAACACGGTGCCGACCAAGGTTGGCACCTACCGAGAATGAGTGCCGACCCTCGGTCGGCACCTACAAAGGGGAAAACGTCTCATGTCCAGTACACCCAGCACCGCGCACGACGCCGCGGGCAGCCTGACCAAAGGCCACAAGAAGGTCATCTTCGCATCGAGCCTTGGCACGGTCTTCGAGTGGTATGACTTCTTCCTGTACGGCTCCCTCGCCGCGATCATCGCCAAGCAGTTCTTCAGTGGCGTGAATGAAACCACCGGCATGATCTTCGCTCTGTTGGCCTTTGCCGCAGGCTTCTTCGTGCGACCGTTCGGCGCGGCCTTCTTCGGCAGCCTTGGCGACCGCATCGGCCGCAAGTACACCTTCCTGGTCACCATCCTGATCATGGGCATCTCGACCTTCCTGGTCGGCGTGCTGCCCAACTACGCCTCGATCGGCTTCGCCGCACCGGTGATCCTGATCATCCTGCGCCTGGCCCAGGGCCTGGCGATGGGCGGTGAATACGGCGGTGCCGCCACCTACGTGGCCGAGCACGCGCCGGACGACAAGCGCGGCCTGTACACCAGCTTCATCCAGTGCACCGCCACGCTGGGTCTGTTCATGTCGCTGCTGATCATCCTGGCCTGCCGCTACTTCCTGGGCAACGAAGCCTTCGAAGCCTGGGGCTGGCGCATTCCGTTCCTGGTGTCGATCCTGCTGCTGGGCGTTTCGGTGTGGATCCGCCTGCAGCTGAGCGAATCGCCGCTGTTCCAGCAGATGAAGTCCGAAGGCAAGGGTTCCAAGACCCCGTTCCGTGACAGCCTGAAGGGCGGCAACCTGAAGTTGATGCTGCTGGTGCTGCTGGGTGCCGCGGCCGGCCAGGCCGTGGTCTGGTACGGCGGCCAGTTCTACGCGCTGTTCTTCCTGAGCAGCATGCTGAAGGTCGATGCCACCACCTCTTACCTGCTGATTGCCGCCGCGCTGGCGCTGGGCGTGCCGTTCTTCATCTTCTTCGGCTGGCTGTCCGACCGTATCGGCCGCAAGAAGATCATCCTGGCCGGCTGCCTGCTGGCCGCCGTCACCTACATCCCGATCTTCAAGGGCCTGACCCACTTCGCCAACCCGGCCATCGAAGAAGCCCGCAGCAGCTCGCCGGCACTCGTGGTTGCCGATCCGAACACCTGCTCGTTCCAGTTCGATCCGGTGGGCCTGCGCAAGTTCACCAGCTCCTGCGACGTGGCGACCGCCGCGCTGACCAAGGCCGGTGTGCCGTACGACGTGCAGCCCGCCGCTGCCGGTTCGCTGGCGATGGTGAACGTGGGTAGTGCCAGCGTCACCTCGTATGAGGCGGCCGGCCTGACCAAGGAAGAAGGCAAAGCCAAGGCCGATGCGTTCGGTGCCGAACTGAAGGGCGCGCTGACCACCGCCGGCTACCCGGCCAAGGCCGATGGTTCGCGCATCAACTACGCCGGCACGATCTTCATGCTGTGGCTGCTGGTGCTGTACGTGACCATGGTCTACGGCCCGATCGCCGCCTACCTGGTGGAACTGTTCCCGACCCGCATCCGCTACACCTCGATGTCGCTGCCGTACCACATCGGCAACGGCTGGTTCGGTGGCTTCCTGCCGGCGATCTCCTTCGCGCTGGTGGCCGGTACCGGCAACCTGTACTACGGCCTGTGGTACCCCATCATCATCGCGCTGATGTCGGTGGTGATCGGCGGCTTGTTCCTGCGTGAGACCAAGGACGTGGACATCACCAAGTAGGAATGGTGATCATCGGATAGAGGAGAGGCCGTGGTGCAGACCACGGCCTTTTCGTTTCCCGGTAGCGCCGAGCCATGCTCGGCGACCGCGCAACGCGCGGCACAAAATCCGCAGACGCGAAAAGACAGCGTTCGGCACGCCCGGGGTCAGATCCCTTTCGCATGCGAAAGGGATCTGACCCCAGTGAATGGCGCGGCACCCCGTATAGTCGGCCCATGACCACCACCGCCCCGGCCGACCTTCCCGCCCTCCTGCACACCCTGCGCAGCGCCTGGCAGGCCCGGCGCCCTTCGCTGGACCAGCGCGAGGCCGACCTTCGCCGCCTGCGCGAAGCACTGAAGGCGCGCCTGGATGAAATGGCTGCGGCCATCGCCGAAGACTTCGGCCACCGTGCCCATGTCGAATCGAAGCTGGCCGATGGCATGAGCGTGCTGTCGGCCATCGACCACCTGCGCCGCCACCTGCGGCGCTGGTCGAAGCCGCAGCGGGTGGGCGCCGGCTGGCGGCTGTGGCCGGCGCGTGCGCAGCTGCGGCCGACACCGCTGGGCGTGGTCGGGGTGATTTCGCCCTGGAACTACCCGGTCACCCTGGCCCTGGTGCCGCTGGCCACGGCCATCGCGGCGGGCAACCACGTGCTGCTCAAACCCTCCGAACACACGCCGCGCACCAGCGCGTTCCTGGCCGATCTGCTGGCCAGCGTGTTTCCGCCCGATCGCGTGGCGGTGGTGCAGGGTGGTGCGGATGTGGCTGCAGCCGTGTCCTCGCTGCCGCTGGACCATCTGGTGTTCACCGGCTCAACCGCCGTCGGCCGCAAGGTAATGGCGGCCGCAGCCGAGCACCTGGTGCCGCTCACGCTGGAATTGGGTGGCAAATCACCGGCCATTGTCTGCCGCGATTTCCCGCTGGACAAAGCCGCCGCGCGGCTGGCCACCGGCAAGTGGTTCAACGCCGGCCAGACCTGCATCGCGCCCGATTACGTGCTGATCGATACCGTGCGCCAGCGCGAGTTCGTGCAGGCGCTGCAGCAACAGGTGCGCGCGCGCTACGGGGATTTCGCCGATGCCGATGACTACACGCGCATCATCAACGAGGGCCAGTACCAGCGCCTGCAGGGCTATCTGGCGCAGGCCCGCGAGCGCGGCGTGCCGGTCATTCCGTTGGCCCAGGTGGATGCCACGCGCGCCGACCGCGAGCGCCTGCTGGTGCCCACGGTGGTGCTGGACCCGCCGGATGACCTGGACCTGATGCGCGAGGAGATCTTCGGCCCGATCCTGCCGGTGCGGGCCTACCCGGACCTGGATGCGGCGCTGGCCGATGTGCTGTCGCGGGATCGCCCGCTGGCGCTGTACCCCTTCAGCCAGGACCGTGCGACGGTGGAGCGCATCCTCGACCAGGTGGTGGCCGGCGGGGTGACGGTGAATGACACGCTGCTGCATTTCGCCGCCGACGGCCTGCCGTTTGGCGGAGTGGGGGCCAGTGGCATGGGCGCGTACCACGGGCGGGCTGGGTTCGACGCCATGAGCAAGCGGCTGCCGGTGCTGTGGCAGTCACGCTGGGCGGCCAGCGACCGGCTGCGGCCGCCGTATTCGAAGATTGCGGGGTTGTTGAGGTTCCTGTTGCGGTGAAGCCACGCATGGCGTGGCTCTACCGACGGGGCCGCGTTCCGGTAGGTGCCAACCTTGGTTGGCACGCGGGTTTGGCGCCTACCAAAGCAGGGCCGGGTAGAATGCCCCCATGAAAATCGCCTCGTGGAACGTCAATTCGCTCAATGTCCGCCTGCCGCACCTGGAGCAGTGGCTCAAGGACTTCGGCCCGGACATCGTCGGTATCCAGGAAACCAAGCTGGAGGACCACAAGTTCCCCGATGCGGCGCTGATCGCCGCGGGCTACCGCAGCGTGTTTGCTGGCCAGAAGACCTACAACGGCGTGGCCCTGCTGTCGCGTGAGCCGGCGCAGGACGTGCAGATCGGCATTCCCGGTTTCGAGGACGAGCAGAAGCGCGTCATCGCCGGCACCTTCGGTGATCTGCGGGTGATCAACCTGTACGTGGTCAACGGCCAGGACATCGGCACCGACAAGTACGACTACAAGCTGCGCTGGCTGGAAGCCGTGCATGCCTGGATCGCGCAGGAGCTGCAGCGCCACCCGAAGCTGATCGTGATGGGCGACTTCAACATCGCCCCGGACGCGCGCGACGTGCACGACCCGGAGGTGTGGAACGAAAACCACATCCTCACCTCCACCGCCGAGCGCGGCGCGCTGAACAAGCTGCTGCAGCTGGGCCTGCACGATGGCTTCCGCCTGCACAACGACGAGGCCGGTGTGTTCAGCTGGTGGGATTACCGTGCGGCTGGCTTCCGCCGCAACCTGGGCCTGCGCATCGATCTGACCCTGGTGTCCGATGCGCTGAAGGGCAGTGCGGTGGCCGCGGGCATCGACCGCGAGCCGCGTACCTGGGAACGCCCCAGCGACCACGCCCCGGCGTGGGTGGAATTGGGTTGAAACGGTAGCGCCGGGCCATGCCCGGCGAGCGCAGCGGCGGCAGGGAGGCGCCGGGCATGGCCCGGCGCTACCCCTCGGATCACCGTATGCTCTTGCGGGTGAACAGGTTGACGATGGCCAGCAGGATCACCGCGCCGATCAGCGAGAACAGGAACGTGCGGATCGTAATCGCTTCGTTGATGCCGCCGCCGAACAACCAGCCGGCAATCAACGCGCCGACGATGCCGACCACGATGTTGAGGATGATGCCCTGCTGGGCGTCGCGTCGCATGATGAGGCTGGCCAGCCAGCCCACCACGCCGCCCACGATCAGCCAGATGATGATGCCCATGTACGTGACCTCCGGAAGGGAACGCGCCCAGTTGACGCGCAGCGCCGTGAACCCGTCGTGCAATCCCGTGACGGGGGCGTGCGGATGAGCCTGCCGGCCACCCTGGACGGCCCCTGGCGGTTCGGCCCGGTGACCGTCTGGCGGCGCCCACATGTGCCCGGCCAGCGGGGTGAACCGCAGGCGCGGCAGGTGCTGGCGCAGGCGCTGGGGGTCGAACCGGAGGCGTTGCCGCTGGTGCGTGATGACAAGGGCCGGCCCGAGCTGGCCGGTGCGCTGGCCCACTACGGCACCGGCTGGAGCCACAGCGGCGAGGTGCTGCTGGTGGCGCTGGGCGAGGGCGTGCGCCTGGGGGTGGACCTGGAACTGCTGCGCCCGCGCCCGCGGCTGCTGGAAATCGTGCAGCGCTTCTTCCACCCGGACGAGGTGGCCTGGCTGGAGGGGTTGTCCGTGGCCGAGCGCGAACACTGGTTCTTCCGCGTCTGGTGCGCCAAGGAGGCGATCCTGAAGGCGCACGGGCAGGGCATTTCCTTCGGCCTGCACCGCCTGCGCCTGGCCCCCGGCCGCGATGGCGCCCTGCACCTGCTGGCCTGCGATGCCGAGCTGGGCCAGGCCGAGCGCTGGCACCTGCACGAATGGCAGGCCAGCGGCCAGTTCCGCGCCGCGTTGGCCTGGCATGCCGATTGATGCCGCGCAGTGAAGCGGCGAACCGGCGGGCAAAACCGGCGATAATGGCGGCATGAGCGAACATGATCTTCCCGCCGGCGTGGTTGCCACGCTGGAACAGGGCCTGGCCAGCATGGGCCTGGCGGCCGACCTGGCGCCGCCGCTGCTGCGCTACCTGGCCCTGCTGCACCGCTGGAACGGCACCTACAACCTGACCGCCATCCGCGACCCGCAGGAGATGGTCACCCGCCACCTGCTCGATTCGCTGGCCATGCAGCCGTTCGTGGCCGATGGCAGCCTGGCCGACCTGGGCACCGGCCCCGGCCTGCCCGGCATCCCGCTGGCCATCGCCTGCCCGGGCCTGCAGGTCACCCTGGTGGAAAGCAACGGCAAGAAGGCGCGCTTCATGCGCGAAGCCGTGCGCCAGCTGGGCCTGGCCAATGCCCGCGTGGCCGAGTCGCGCGCCGAGGCGCTGGACGAGGCCGGCGCCTACGACCAGCTGACCGCGCGCGCCATGGACACCCTGGCCGGCATCGTCCGCGTGGGCGGGCACCTGCTGCGCCCCGGCGGCGTGCTGCTGGCCATGAAGGGGGTCTACCCGCATGACGAGATCGCCGCACTGCCGGCCGGCTGGCAGGTGCGCGAGGTGACCCCGCTGAGCGTGCCCGGCCTGGCCGGCGAACGCCATCTGGTCACCGTTACCGGCCCTTGAACCCGCTCGTCGACCCCTTGTGCAACAACGGGTTGGCGATCCACGATTTCCGCCCGGGGCCGGTTGTACGCATAATGACCGGTCCCAACCATCCGTCGACGAGGCACACCTGCATGGCCCGCATCATCGCCATCGCCAACCAGAAGGGTGGCGTCGGCAAGACCACGACCGCCGTCAACCTGGCCGCTTCCCTGGCCAACGCACCCAAGCGGGTGCTGCTGGTCGATCTCGATTCGCAGGGCAATGCGACCATGGGCAGCGGCGTGGACAAGCGCGAACTGGTCGCCTCCACCTACGATCTGCTGCTGGGTGAAGCCAACGCCGCCGATGTGCGCGTGGCCACCGCCGAAGGCTACGACCTGCTGCCGGGCAACATCGACCTGACCGCAGCCGAGATCCAGCTGATGGCACAGGAAGCGCGCGAGCAGCGCCTGAAGCGCGCGCTGGCGCCGATCCGCGATGAGTACGACTACATCCTGATCGACTGCCCGCCGGCGCTGTCGCTGCTCACGCTGAACGCACTGGCCGCCGCCGATTCGGTGATCGTGCCGATGCAGTGCGAGTACTACGCACTGGAAGGCCTGAGCGCGCTGGTGGAAACCATCGAAGCGCTGCGTGCCAACCTGAACCCTGCGCTGGAGATCGAAGGCGTGCTGCGCACCATGTTCGACGTGCGCAACAACCTGGCCAACGCGGTGTCGGCCGAACTGACCGAACACTTCGGTGATCGCGTGTTCCGCACCATCGTGCCGCGCAACGTGCGCCTGGCCGAAGCCCCCAGCCATGGCCAGAGCATCGTCGGCTACGACCGTGCCTCGCGCGGTGGGGTGGCCTACCTGGGCCTGGCCGGCGAGATCATCCGCCGCAACAACGAACGCAACAAGGCCGCCAAGGCCGTGGAGACCGCCTGATGACCAGCAAGCCTGCAGCCAAGAAGCGAGGCCTCGGCCGCGGCCTGGACGCCCTGCTGGGTCCGAAGGGCGCGGTCAGCCAGGTGCAGGCCACCACTGCTGTCATCGAGCCGCTGCCGGGTGAAGTGCTGCGCAAGCTGGCTGTCGGCCAGCTGCAGCCGGGCAAGTACCAGCCGCGCCGCGAGATGGACGAAGGCAAGCTCTCCGAGCTGGCCGATTCGATCAAGTCGCAGGGCGTTATCCAGCCGATCCTGGTGCGCCAGCTGCCGGCCGGCAACTACGAAATCGTGGCCGGCGAACGCCGCTGGCGCGCTTCGCAGCTGGCGGGTCTGGACGAAGTGCCGGTGGTGGTGCGCGAGCTGGAAGACCGCACCGTCATCGCGATGGCGCTGATCGAGAACATCCAGCGCGAAGACCTGAATCCGCTGGAAGAAGCCGAAGCGCTGCAGCGGCTGATCAGCGAATTCACCCTGACCCACGCCGAGGCCGCCGAAGCGGTGGGCCGCTCGCGCGCGGCGGTGTCCAACCTGCTGCGCCTGCTGGAACTGCCGGTGGCGATCCGCCTGCTGCTGGAAACCCGCCGCCTGGAAATGGGCCACGCCCGCGCACTGCTGACCCTGGCCCCGGAACTGGCCGGCAAGCTGGCCCAGGAAGCGGCCGACGAAGGCTGGTCGGTGCGCGAGGTCGAGCGCCGTGCGCAGGCCTTCGCCGCCGGCAAGGTGCCCAGCAACCGCCCGGTGGCCACGCCGAAGGTGCAGCAGGCCGACATCGCGTCGCTGGAAACCGAACTGTCCGAATCGCTGGGCACCAAGGTGGCCATCAACCATGGCCGCGGCGGCAAGGGCAAGCTGATCATCCACTACACCGACCTGGATACGCTGGACGGCGTGCTGGAAAAGCTGCGTACGCGCCAGGGCTGAGCCCGGCCGGGTTTCTGCCCCGCGCACGGCGCGCCTGCGCCGTGCCCCGGGGCCTGACAGGGAACCGTGCATGAGCAACGACTTCGACGATGTCAGCCCCGGTGGCAGCCGCATGCACCTGCACCGCCGCGACACCGTGCATTCGCCTGCACAGGGCCAACCGCACACGGCGCAGATCCGTGCCTATATCGAGCGCCACCTGGGGCCGGTAGCGGGCGCGTTCGACGATGCGCTGCCCGATACGGTGCGCGTGCTGGTGCACGTGGTACCGCCCACCGCCGACCGTCCCTGGCTGCAGCTGGTCACCTCGGGCATGAGCGATCTGCCGATGAACCTGCCGCCGGGCGTGGATGTTCCGCATTTCGCCGAACTGATGCTGACCCTGCCGGCCCACTGGCCGCTGGATGCGCAATCGCTGCAGGACGAGCGCTTCTACTGGCCGGTGCGATTGCTGCAGACGCTGGCACGCCTGCCGCATCTGTATGACACCTGGCTGGCACCCGGGCACACCGTGCCGCATGGCAATCCGGCCGAACCCTACGCGGCTGACGTGCGGTTCGACGGCGCCATGGTGGTGTATCCGGCTACAGTGCCGCCGGCCTTTGGCGAACTGCTGGACGATGATGGCCGCACGATTGCCTTCCGCGCGGTGCTGCCGCTGTACCCCGAAGAGATGGCGTTGAAGCTGCAGGAAGGGGCCGATGAACTGCTCGAACGCCTGCAGGCCAAGGGCATCGACGACCGCATCGACACCGGCCGCTTCAACGTGGCGCGGCCACGGCTGGGCCTGTCCTGAGCCAGGCGGGTAACATCTGTGCTGCATTCCTGCGCGTAGAGCCCCCGCCATGACCCTCCTGCTCACCGGCGCTGCCGGCTTCATCGGTGCCTACACCGCCCGTGCCCTGCTGGAGCAGGGCCAGGCCGTGGTTGGCCTGGACAACTTCAACGATTACTACGACCCGCAGATCAAGCGCGACCGCGTGGCCGCGCTGTGCCCCACGCTGGACCTGCGCACGCTGGACCTGACCGACCGCGAAGGCCTGGCCGCCCTGTTCGACGAAGTGCAGCCCAGCGCGGTGATCCACCTGGCCGCGCAGGCCGGCGTGCGCTATTCGCTGGAAAACCCGCACGCCTACGTCGACAGCAACCTGACCGGCTTCGTCAACATGCTGGAATTGTGCCGCCACCGGGGCGTGCAGCACCTGGTGTACGCCTCCAGCAGCTCGGTGTACGGTGATTCGGCCACGCCGCCGTTCTCCGAAGACCAGCGCGTGGACCAGCCGCGCTCGCTGTACGCGGCCACCAAGGCCGCCAACGAGCTGATGGCCTACACCTATGCGCAGCTGTACGGCCTGCATGCCACCGGCCTGCGCTTCTTCACCGTGTATGGCCCGTGGGGCCGCCCGGACATGGCGCCGCTGCTGTTCTCCCGCGCAGTGCTGGCCGGCCGCCCCATCGATGTGTTCAATGAAGGGCGCATGCAGCGCGACTTCACACATGTTTCCGACATCGTGGCCGGTATCCTCGGCGCCCTCGCGCACCCGTCCACCGAACCGGTGCCGCACCGCGTGTTCAACCTGGGCAACCACACTCCGGTCGAGCTGGAACGCTTCATCGGTGTGATCGAACAGGCGGCCGGGCGCCCGGCGCAGAAGGTCTACAAGCCCATGCAGCCCGGCGACATGGTGCGCACCATGGCCGACACCCGGCGCGCCCATGACGCATTCGGCTTCGACGCGGTCACCCCGATCGAACAGGGGCTGCCGCCGGTGGTGCAGTGGTGCCGCGAGTACTTTGGCGATCGCGCCTGAGGAAGGCTCCTCACGCAGCCGGGTTCATCTTCGGATAACCTCGGCTGCGGACAATGCGCGGTCTTTGTTTCCCTCTTGGCCGAGTGCCCCATGAGCCAACCTGAGCTTTCCGTTGTCGTTCCGGTGTTCAACGAGCGCGACAATGTCGCCCCGCTGGTGGCCGAGATCACTGCCGCCCTGCGCGGCCATCTGCCGTTCGAGATCGTCTACATCGACGACCATTCGCGCGACGACACCTTGGCCGTGCTGCAGGGTCTGAAGGCCACCACCCCGGAACTGCGGGTGCTGCACCATGTCAGCCAGAGCGGGCAGAGCACCGCCGTGCGCACCGGGGTGAAGCATGCGCGCGCGCCGTGGATCGCCACCCTGGATGGTGATGGCCAGAACGATCCGGCCGATATTCCCAAGCTGCTGGCCGCCCGCGCCGCCGCCGATGCGCAGGTGAAACTGTTCGCCGGCTGGCGGGTGAACCGCCAGGACAGCGGCAGCAAGCGCTGGGCCAGCCGCTGGGCCAACGCCATCCGCGCGCGCATGCTGCGCGACGACACCCCCGATACCGGCTGCGGCATCAAGCTGTTCGAACGCGCCGCCTTCCTCGACCTGCCGTACTTCGACCACATGCACCGCTACCTGCCGGCGCTGATGCAGCGGGCAGGCTGGAAGACCACCAGCGTGCCGGTGAACCATCGCCACCGCACCGCTGGGGTTTCCAAGTACAACAACCTGGGCCGCGCGCTGGTCGGCATCCGCGACCTGCGCGGCGTGGCGTGGCTGATCACCCGCAGCAAGCGCACTGCGGTGGAGGAGCGTTGATGGAACTGCACTGGCTGGACCAACCGCTGACCTGGCTGTACTGGACCGGCCTGCACGTGACCGGCTGGAAGCTGATCGGCTACACCGGCGCGCTGATGTTCGGCGGCCGCTGGCTGGTGCAGTTCGTGGCTTCCAAGCGGGCGGGCAAGCCGGTCATCCCGCGCCTGTTCTGGTACATGAGCGTGGTCGGCAGCCTGATGACGCTCAGCTACTTCCTGTTTTCGGCCAAGCAGGATTCGGTGGGCGTGCTGCAGAACCTGTTCCCGGCGTTCACCGCGCTGTACAGCCTGCACCTGGACATCAAGCACCGCGGCTGGAAGCGCGACAAAGCCAGCCATTGAGGGCCGGGGTCGGATCCCTTTCCGCAGGAAAGGGCTCTGACCCCCGTCAGGATCCCCGGCGCATCCACGCATGGCGTGGATCTACTCATCAGGCAGGACCTTCGTCCCATGCCTGCACGGGGCTGGCGGTGCGATCATCGGGGTCTGCCTTCCCGGGAACCTGTGCTTGTGAAAACCCGTCTTGCCGTTGCCCTGCTGATCGCCCTGGCCGCGCCGGCCGTTGCCCTGGCCGCGCCGCCCGCTGCCGCTGCACCGGCCAGCATGGCCGCCGAATCGCCCGCCGACGCGGCGTTCCGCGCGATCTACGAGAAAGAATGGAAGTGGCGCCAGGACGGCGGTGGTGAAGCCAGCGAAGACGGCGATGCACCGGCCAATGCCACCCGCCTGCCCGACGTCAGTGCCGCCGCCCAGCAGGGCCGGCTGAAGGTCTGGGACCAGACCCTGGCCGACCTGAAGAAGATCGACCCGGCCACGCTCAGCGCGGCCAACCAGGTGAACTACGCGATCTATCGCGACCAGGTGTTCAACCTGGCCGAGGAAACCCGCCTGCGCGGCTACGAAATGCCGTTCAATTCCGATTCCTCGTTCTGGTCCAACCTGTCCTTCATGGCCCGGCGCGAGATGAAGACCGCGCAGGACTACCGCAACTACATCGCCCGCCTGAACGATGTGCCGCGCTACTTCGGCCAGCAGACCGACAACATGCGCGCCGGCCTGAAGCGCGGCTTCAGCGTGCCGCGCGCGGTGCTCGATGGCCGCGAAGTGTCCATCGCCACCGTGGCCGAACTGAAGGACCCGACCCAGTCGCCGCTGTACGCGCCGTTCAAGAAGCTGCCCAACAGCATTCCGGCCGCCGAACAGGCCGCGCTGCGCGAGCAGGCGGTGGCGGCGATCGGCGGCAAGGTGGTGCCGGCGTTCCAGCAGCTGCGCACCTTCTTCGTGAACGAATACGTGCCGCAGGCCCGCACCACCCTGGCCGCCGAAGCGATGCCGGGCGGCAAGGCGTACTACAAGCAGCAGATCCACGAGTACACCACGCTGGATCTGACGCCCGACCAGATCCACCGGATCGGCCTGGAAGAAGTGGCCCGCATCCAGCAGGAAATGAACGCCATCATCAAGCAGGTGCAGTTCAAGGGCAGCTTCGCCGATTTCCTCACCTTCCTGCGCACCGACCCGCAGTTCTACGCCAAGACCCCGGAAGAGCTGCTGTCGCGCGCCGCATGGATCTCCAAGCGTGCCGACGGCCAGATCGGCAAGTTCATGACCCTGCCGCGCGCCCGCTTCACCATCGTGCCGGTGCCGCCGGATATCGCTCCGTTCTGGACCGCGGGTCGCGGTGGCATGGGCACCTACTGGGTGAACACCTACGATCTGCCGTCGCGCCCGCTGTACAACCTGCCCGCGCTCACCCTGCACGAATCCGACCCGGGCCACGCCCTGCAGGGCGCGCTGGCGGCCGAGCAGGGCGAACAGCCCGAGTTCCGCCGCAATGCCTACATCTCGGCCTACGGCGAAGGCTGGGCGCTGTACTGCGAGAAGCTGGGCGTGGAAATGGGCATCTACGAAACCCCCTACGAGGATTTCGGGCGCCTGACCTACGAAATGTGGCGCGCCGCGCGCCTGGTCATCGACACCGGCGTACACAGCAAGGGCTGGACGCGCGACCAGGCGCTGGCCTATCTGCGCGACCACACCGCGCTGAGCGAGCACGAAGTGACCACCGAAGTGGATCGCTACATTTCCTGGCCGGGCCAGGCGCTGAGCTACAAGCTGGGTGAAATCGCGATCGTGCGCCTGCGTGCCCAGGCCGAGAAGGAGCTGGGCGACAAGTTCGACATCAAGGGCTTCCACGACGCCGTGCTGAAGCAGGGTTCGGTGCCGCTGCCGGTGCTGGAACAGCAGATCCAGGCGTATATCGCCGAACGCCGGAAGGCCTGACCGGTCACGCCGCCGGGCATGGCCTGGCGCTACCGGAAGGCACGCAGGGGTAGCGCCGGGCCATGCCCGGCGAGCGGCGGCTGCGATTGTGTAACGGCTGCAACGCCCGCTACCCTCCCGGCATGATCCGCTTCGTGCGCCGCCGCCCGTCGTTCCTGCTCCGCCTGCTGATGCTGGTGGTGGTGGCGATCGGCAGCGTGGGCGGCGCCACGGCGTCGGCACTGGGCGAGCTGCACGAGATGTCGCATCTGGACCATCCGGCGGCGCCGCACGATGCCGCCGGGCTCGATGCCGGGCACGATCCGGACGACACCAGCGCACGCCTGCTGCACGCGCTGGTGCATTGCGGGCACTGCCACGGCCAGGGCGGCGTCCTGCCGTTCGCATTGGCCAGCTGGGAACTGCCGCTGCCGCCGTCGGCCGCCGCGCCGACCACCATCGACACCGACGGCCGCCCGGCGCCGCTGGAATCGCTGCTGCGTCCTCCGATCCAGGCCTGATCCATCGCCCGCCGTGCGCGGGCTTCCGATCCTGTCCTGAGATTTCCGGAGTATTCCCATGTGGATCCGCCTGGCCGCTGTCGCGGCCCTGGCGATCGCGCCGTGCGTGCATGCGCAGGCGCCGTCGTCGCTTGACCCCCTGACCCTGGACGCGGCCGTCGACCGTGTCGCCCGTACCCATCCCGACCTGCGCCTGCCCACCCTGCAGCGCCAGGCCGCCGAAGCCCGCCTGGACGGCGCCGCCCTCACTCCGGCGCTGGTGCTCGGCGTGGAGCTGGAGAACGTGCTGGGCACCGGCAGCACCCGCGGCTTCGATGCCGCCGAAGCCACCGTCACCCTGGCCGGCGTGCTGGAACGCGGCGGCAAGCTGGACGCGCGTCGTGCCGTGGCCCAGGCCAACCTGGACGCGCTGGCCCCGCAGCGCGAGATCACCCGCCTGGATCTGCTGGCCGAAACCGCGCGCCGCTACCTGGCCATCAGCGCGGCCGAACAGCAGCGCCGCATCGCCGTGGACGATATCGAGCAGCGCCGCCGCGCGGTGGCCGCCGCACGTTTGCGCCTGCAGGCCGGTGCCTCGCCGGCGTCCACGCTGCTGACCGCGCAGGCGGCACTGGCCCAGGCCGAACTGGACCGCGACCGCAGCGTGCAGGCGGCACGCGCTGCGCGCATGGCGCTGGCGGCGCTGTGGAACGCGCGCGAAGTGGATTTCGACGCCATCACCGGCGACCCCTTGCAGCTGCCCGCCCTGCAGGACTTCCAGCAACTGGCGCAGCTGCTGCAGCGCACGCCGGAACTGGCGGTGATCGCCACCGAAGCACGCGTGCGCGAGGCGCAGCTGCAGTTGGCGCGCAGCCAGCAGCGCAGTGACCTGTCCTGGCAGCTGGGCGTGCGCCACATGCGTGACAGCGGCGACAGCGCCCTGCTGGCCGGCTTCAGCATGGCGCTGGGCAGTGCGCGCCGTGCGGTCCCGGAGATCCGCGCCGCAGAAGCCGAACTGGCCCTGAGCGCGGTCGAACGCGAGGCCCGCGCGCTGCAGCTGTACGCCACCCTGGCCGAGGCGCACGGCCGCTACGAAACCGCCCGGCTGGAAGTGCAGCGCATGCAGCGCGACGTGCTGCCGCAACTGCAGAAAGCCGAAACGGCCGCCGAAACCGCCTGGCGCGCCGGTGCCATCAGCTACCTGGAATGGGCCCAGCTGCAGGCCATGCGCATCGAAGCGCGGCAGCGGCAGTTGGATGCCGCGCTGTCGGCACAGTCCGCCCTGATCGAAATCCAGCGCCTGAGCGGACAACCGCTGCTGGCCCCCTCTGCTGAAGGAACCCTGCCATGAAGGCTGTCACCTCGCTGATCCGTCTGGCCACCGTGGCCGCGCTGCTGGCCGCGCTGAGCGCCTGTGGCAACGGCGGCCCGCAGGCCGCGTCGCCTGCGGACGATGACCACGACCACGCCGAAGGCGAAGCCGCGCATGCCGACGATGCGCCCGAGCGCACTACCATCACCGCCGCGCAGGCGGCCGAGGCGGGCATCGTCAGTGCCGCAGTGGGCGCCGGCACCATCGCCGACGAACACGACGTGCAGGGCCTGCTGGCCCCGGTCGATGGGCGCAGCGCACAGGTCACCGCACGCTTCCCCGGCCCGGTGCGCGCGCTGCGTGCGAACGTGGGCGACCGCGTGCGCGCCGGCCAGCCGTTGGCCAGCATCGACAGCAACCTCAGCCTGACCACCTACAGCGTGGCCGCGCCGATCAGCGGCGTGGTGCTGTCGCGGCAGGTGCAGGTGGGCGCCATGGCGGGCGAGGGCCAGGTGCTGTTCGAGATCGGCGATCTGTCGCAGCTGTGGGTGGACCTGCATATCTTCGGTGCCGATACCCAGCACATCACCGCCGGCGTGCCGGTTACCGTCACCCGCATGACCGATGGCGTCAGCCAGGTCACCACGCTGGAACGCGTGCTGCCCGGCACCGCCACCGCCAGCCAGAGCACCGTGGCGCGCGCCAGCGTGGACAATGCCGATGGCCTGTGGCGGCCAGGTGCGGCGGTGCGCGCGCGCATCGTGGTGGCCAGCACGCCGGCCGATATCGTGGTGCCGCTCAGCGCGTTGCAGACCCTGGACGGCAAGGACGTGGTGTTCGTGCGCGAGGGCGACACCTATACCGCGCGACCGGTCACCCTGGGCGCACGCGATGCGCAGCAGGTGGCGGTCAGCGCCGGGCTGCGTGCCGGCGAGCAGGTGGTGGTGCAGCAGAGCTACACGGTGAAGGCCGACATCGGCAAGGCGGGTGCCAGCCATGAGCACTGACCCCAACGCCCGCCACGGGCTGCTGGAACGCATCATCGCCGCAGCCATCCAGCGCCGCTGGCTGATGCTGGGCCTGACCCTGGTGCTGGTGGCGGTCGGTATCTGGAGTTTCACCCGGCTGCCGATCGACGCCACCCCGGACATCACCAACGTGCAGGTGCAGGTGAACACCGCCGCGCCCGGCTATTCGCCACTGGAAAGCGAACAGCGCATCACCTACGCGGTGGAAACGGCGATGGCCGGCCTGCCGAAGCTGGACCACGTGCGTTCGCTGTCGCGCTACGGCCTTTCGCAGGTCACCGTGGTGTTCAAGGACGGCACCGACCTTTATTTCGCCCGCCAGCAGGTGGCCGAACGCCTGCAGCAGGTGCGCTCGCAGATTCCGGCCGGGCTGGACCCGCAGCTGGGGCCGATTGCCACCGGCCTGGGCGAGATCTTCATGTACACCATCGACGCCGATCCCAAGGCGCGCAAGCCCGACGGCACGGCCTACACCGCCACCGATCTGCGCACCCTGCAGGACTGGGTGATCCGGCCACAGCTGCGCAACGTGCCGGGCGTGACCGAGGTCAACACCATCGGTGGTTTCCAGCGCCAGGTGCACATCACCCCGGATCCGGCGCGACTGCGCGCGCTGGGCTTCAGCCTGGACGACGTGGCCGAAGCCGTGCAGGCCAACAACCAGAACGTCGGTGCCGGCTACATCGAACGCAATGGCCAGCAGTTCCTGGTGCGCATTCCCGGCCAGGTGGCCGATCTGCAGGAGATCGGCAACATCGTGCTGGACCGCCGCGAAGGCGTGCCGATCCACGTGCACGACGTGGCCAGCGTGGCCGACGGCCCGGAACTGCGCAGCGGCGCGGCCACCCAGAATGGCCATGAAGTGGTGATGGGCACCGTGGTGATGCTGGTCGGTGCCAACAGTCGCGAGGTCGCGCAGGCCGCGGCCGCTCGCCTGCAGCAGGCGCAGGCCAGCCTGCCTGCGGGAGTTACCGTTACCGCCAGCTACGACCGCACCGCGCTGGTCGACCGCACCATCCAGACCGTGGCGCGCAATCTGCTGGAAGGTGCGCTGCTGGTGATCGTGGTGCTGTTCCTGCTGCTGGGCAACGTGCGTGCCGCGTTGATCACCGCGGCGGTCATTCCGCTGGCCATGCTGTTCACCCTCACCGGCATGGCCCGTGGCGGCGTGTCGGCCAACCTGATGAGCCTGGGCGCACTCGACTTCGGCCTGATCGTCGATGGCGCGGTCATCATCATCGAGAACTGCCTGCGCCGCTTCGGCGAACGCCAGCATGCGCTGGGCCGCGACATGACCGTGGCCGAACGCTTTGCCGAAACCGCCAGCGCCACCGCCGAAGTGATCCGCCCCAGCCTGTTCGGCCTGGGCATCATCACCGCGGTGTACCTGCCGATCTTCGCGCTTACCGGCGTGGAAGGGAAAATGTTCCACCCGATGGCGATCACGGTGGTGCTGGCACTGACCGGCGCCATGCTGTTGTGCCTGACCTTCGTGCCGGCTGCCATCGCGCTGTTCCTCGGCGGCCGCGTGCAGGAAAAGGAGAACCGGCTGATGGCCTGGCTGCGGCGGCGCTACCAGCCGCTGTTGGCGTTCACCCTGCGCCGCGGCCGCTGGGTCGCCGTGGGCGCCCTGGTGCTGGTGCTGGGCTGCGGCGCCCTGGCCACGCGGCTGGGCAGCGAATTCGTGCCCAGCCTGGACGAAGGCGATGTGGCCATGCATGCCATGCGCATTCCCGGCACCAGCCTGGCGCAGTCAGTGCAGATGCAGGTGCAGATTGAACGCCGCCTGCTGCAGGTGCCGGAAGTGGCCAAGGTGTTTTCCAAGATCGGCACGCCGGAAGTGGCGTCCGACCCGATGCCGCCCTCGGTGGCCGACACCTTCATCATGATGAAGCCCCGCAGCCAATGGCCCGACCCGCGCAAGCCGCGCGCAACGCTGCTGGCCGAGCTGGAGCGCACGGTGGAATCGCTGCCCGGCAACAACTACGAGTTCACCCAGCCGATCCAGATGCGCATGAACGAGCTGATTTCCGGCGTGCGTGCCGATGTGGCGGTGATGCTGTACGGCGATGACCTGGACACCCTGCGCAACGTCGGCCAGCGCCTGCAGCGCGTGGTCGCAGCGGTACCGGGTGCGGCCGATGTGCGGCTGGAAGAGACCACCGGCCTGCCGCTGCTGACCGTGCTGCCGGATCGGCAGCGGCTGGCCGGCTATGGCTTGAACCCGGGCCAGGTGCAGTCCACCGTGGCCACCGCCGTGGGTGGGCAGGTGGCCGGGCAGCTGTTCGAAGGTGACCGCCGCTTCGACATCGTGGTGCGCCTGCCCGAAGCCCTGCGCCAGGACCCGGCGGCCTTGGCCGATCTGCCCATTTCGCTGGAGCCGGCGCTGGCCAGCGACAACGGCGACGAACTGAGCCGAGGCGTGGCCGCGGGCAGCGGTGCACCGCGCACCGTGCCGCTGCGCGAACTGGCCCGCATCGAAACCAGCGAAGGCCCGAACCAGATCAACCGCGACAACGGCAAGCGCCGCATCGTGGTCACCGCCAACGTGCGCGATCGTGACCTGGGCAGTTTCGTGGCGGACCTGCAGCAGGCGGTGCAGGGCAGGGTGGAACTGCCGGCCGGCTACTGGATCGACTACGGCGGCAGCTTCCAGCAGCTGATCTCGGCCAGCCAGCGCCTGGCGGTGGTGGTGCCGGTCACGCTGCTGCTGATCTTCGTGCTGCTGTTCTGGGCGTTCGGATCGGTGCGTGATGCGGCCATCGTGTTCAGCGGCGTGCCGCTGGCGCTGACCGGCGGCGTCCTGGCGCTGGCGTTGCGTGGCCTGCCGCTGTCGATCTCGGCCGGCGTCGGCTTCATCGCCCTGTCGGGCGTGGCCGTGCTCAACGGCCTGGTGATGATCAGCTTCGTGCGCCACCTGCGCGAGCAGGGCCTGCCCCTGCTGGATGCGGTACGCGAAGGCGCGCTGGGGCGCCTGCGCCCGGTGCTGATGACCGCCCTCGTCGCTTCGCTGGGCTTCGTGCCGATGGCCTTCAATGTCGGTGCGGGATCGGAAGTGCAACGGCCCCTGGCCACCGTGGTGATCGGTGGCATCGTCTCGTCCACGCTGCTGACCCTGCTGGTGCTGCCCGTGCTGTACCGCTGGCTGCACCGCCGCGAGCCCTGACCGGAGGGGTCAGATCCCTTCCGCAGGAAGGGCTCTGACCCCATCCACTTACGGCAGCTTCGCAATCACCTTGATCTCGAACTGGAACCCATACAGCCAGGTCACGCCGATGCCGGTCAGGGTCGGGTGCGGCGCCTGGCCCCAGTATTCGGGCACGATGGCCCAGGCCTTCTCGAAATTCTTTTCCGGATCGACCAGAAACACCGTCGCGTCGATCACATCGTCGAACGTGCAGCCGGCGGCTGCCAGCACCGCATTGAGGTTGTCGAAGGCGCGGCGCACCTGGGTCTCGAAGTCCGGCTCGGGCGAGCCGTCTTCGCGGCTGCCGACCTGGCCGGAGACGAACAGGAAGCCGTTGGATCGGATGGCCGGCGAGTAGCGGTTGCGCTCGTAGAGGGCCTGGCGACCGGCGGGGAACACGACATCACGCTGTGACATGGGGACTATCCCGTGGAAGAGAGGGCCATCCTCCTCGCCAAAGCTGTCTGGATAAACCGCGATAATCGGCCTAGATTGATTGTCGATCCCAAACAATTGCGGGCCGCCCATGGACCGATTCGAGGCAATGCGGGCCTTCGCCCGGGTGGTGGAAACCGGCAGCTTCACCCGCGCCGCGCACACCCTGCAGATCAGCCGCACCACGGTCACCCAGCTGGTGCAGCAGCTGGAAGCGCACCTGCGCCTGCGCCTGCTCAACCGCACCACCCGGCGTGTCAGCACCACCGCCGATGGCGCGGCGTACTACCCGCGCATCGCCCGCCTGCTGGCCGAGCTGGAGGCGGTGGAAGGCGGCCTGGGCGAAGCCGCCAGCCAGCCGCGCGGGCGCCTGCGCATCGACGTGCCGGGGCCCTACGCACGACTGCGGCTGGTGCCGGCGCTGGCAGATTTCCACGCACGCTACCCGGAGATCCAGCTGGACATCGGAGTGAGCGACCGCGAAGTGGATGTCATCGCCGACAACGTGGACTGCGTGATCCGCGGCGGCACGCCGGCCGACCCGGCGCTGGTCGCACGGCCGCTGGCCAGCCTGCCGCTTGGCTTCTACGCCAGCGTTGCCTACCTGCAGCGCTTCGGCGCGCCCGACCACCCGCGCGCACTGGAAGGACCGGACCATCACGTGGTCGGCTTCCTCAGCCCGCGCAGCGGTCGCGCGCGGGTGTTCAGCGCCCGCCGTGGCGATGAGCGCATGGAGGTGCAGGGCCGTTACACGGTGGGCTTCGATGATGGCAACGCCTATCTGGCGGCCGCTGTGGCCGGACTGGGCGTGGTCGCACTGCCCAGCTACATGGCGCAGCCGCATGTGGCGCGCGGCGAACTGCAACCGGTGCTGCAGGACTGGCAGCTGCCGGCCATGCCGATGCACGTGATGTTCCCGCCGAACCGGCACATGAGCCAGCGCCTGCGGGTGTTCATCGATTGGGTGGTGGAGGTGCTGGGGTAATGCCTTTGCAGCGTCGAGCGTTGCTCGACCGCTTCTGCTCGGCGCTACAGCCTCCCGGCCGCAAAGTTTTGCAACTGTTCCTAGGTCGATGGCGTCAACGTTCGTGCGACCATTTCCGGCACGCCACAAAGGAAATGGATTGCCACATGAGTCGTATCGTTGCACTGGACACCGAAACCACCGGCCTGTCGCACAAGCAGGGCCATCGCATCATCGAAATCGGTGCGGTGGAAATGATCGACGGACGAATCACGGGTCGCCAGTTCCACACGTTCCTGCAGCCACAACGTCGCGTGGATCCTTTCGCACAACGTGTGCACGGCATCAGCGACGCCATGCTGGTCGGCAAGCCGTTGTTCTCCAACAAGGCGGTCGAACTGCTTGAATTTCTGCGTGGCAGTGAACTGGTGGCCCATAACGCCACGTTCGACGTCGGCTTCCTGGACCATGAACTTCGCCTGGCCGGCCACACGGTGGCCCTGGCCCACCATTGCAGCGTGACCTGCAGCCTGAAGATCGCCCAGCAGCGCTGGCCGGGGCAGCCCAACAAGCTGGATGACCTGCTGCAACGCCTGGGCATTCCCGGCGAGCGCGGCCTGCACGGCGCGCTGAAGGATGCACATCTGCTGGCACAGGTGATTCCACACCTGCGTTGACTTGGCCCGCAGCAGGGGTCAGAGCCCGCGTCTGTCGACGCGGGATCCGACCCCATCGGGAAGCCGTGCCAACCGTTCGATCATCGCCACACCGGTGGCCACGCCATCTTCGCTGGCCATCGCTGCACCCAGTGCAACCGCACGTGCGCGCGTTTCCGGGTCTTCGGCGAACGCGATGGCCGTCGCCAGCGTGGCCGCATGCAAGCGCTTCGGCGACAGTGGTGCTGGCGCAACACCGAGCGCCTGCAGACGCCGCGCCCAGAAGAACTGATCGGCGGCGAAAGGCATCACCAATGAAGGAATACCTGCGCGGCAGGCCGAATGCGTGGTGCCGCTGCCACCGTGATGGATGGCCAGCGCGCAGCGCGGGAACAACGCTTCATGCGGTGTCGGGCCAACGACGAACACGTTCGCCGGCAGGTCGCCTGCAGGCAGGCCCGCCCAGCCGGGAAACAGCAGCACGCGGCGCGGTGCCAGGGCCTGCAGCAACGCCGGCAGCACGCGCTCGCGGTCGAAGCCGGTCATGCTGCCGAAGCCCAGGTACACCGGTGGCGGACCGGCATCCAGGAAGGCCTGCAGGTCTGGCGGCGGCAACCACGGTTGCTCCGGCATCCGCCATTGCCCGCACACCACGTGGTCGGCCGGCCAGTCCGGCGGCGGCGGCAGCAGTTGCGGGGAAATGCCGTACAGCATTGGCAGGCCGGTCCACAGCGTGCGGCGCGGGGCTTGCCCCAGTGCGGCGCGCGCCACGTTGATCGGCTTGCGGAACGTGCGCCACACCGCCTGGTTGACCAGCCCGTAGCTGGCCCGGCGCAGGAACCCGGGCAGCGGCAGCGGCGGCAGGAAGGGGGATGCAAAGGCCCGCGTCGGGGTGAGCGGAATCATGCCGGTGCCGATGGCTGGCAGGTCGTGCCGTTCGGCCACGCTCAAGCCCACCAGGGCGGCCAGACCCCCCGTCAGTATGGCGTCGCAGCCTGCGGCGGCCGCATCGGCCTGCGCCATCCAGGCCGGCACGTGGCGGCCGGCCATCCGCGCCAGACCGCGCGAGGCGGCAGCCAGGTTGTTGCCGCGTGCCACCAGGGCCACCACCTCATCGTGGATGTCGCCCTGCAGCGCCGCGTGCGGCACGCCGAGGTCGCGCGCAGTGGCCAGCGTGCCCTGTTCGGCCAGCAGCATCACCTCATGGCCCGCCTGGCGCAGCCCGTGGCACAGCATCACCAGCGGCCGGGTGTCGCCTTCGGTGCCATAGGTCAGGGCCAGCAGTCGCATGGAAGGGCTCGCGGGAGGGGCCGCCAGTATGGTCAGACCCGGCATGAACACGGCGTGCCACGTTCAGCCTTCGCCCTGTGGACAACTTGCGCAAGTGATTGAAAGCCTGCATAATGCGCGGCTCGCTGTGTCCGGTTTCGTACCGGGCGGCACCCCCGGGAGCACGTCCCCGGCCGCCCAACGCCAGCGTAACCCTTTGATTCTCTTGATGTGTGGTGGGTAACCACCGAGGCCGCCGTCTCCCGGGCTACGGGCTGACAAAATTAACTATCGAGGTGCGCAATGTCCCGCGTATGCCAGGTTTCCGGCAAGCGAGTGCAGACGGGTAACAACGTCTCGCACGCCAACAACAAGACCCGTCGTCGTTTCCTGCCCAACCTGCACGAGCGCCGCTTCTGGGTTGCCAGCGAAAACCGCTGGGTGAAGCTTCGTGTTTCCGCGCATGCACTGCGCACCATCGACAAGAACGGCATCGATTCCGTTCTGGCTGAGCTGCGTGCGCGCGGCGAAAAGGTCTGAGGAGTAGACGATCATGGCAGGCAAGCGCGATAAGGTCCGTATGATTTCGACCGCCGGTACCGGTCACTTCTACACGACCGACAAGAACAAAAAGAACACCCCGGGGAAGATGGAATTCTCCAAGTACGATCCGGTCGTGCGCAAGCACGTCCCGTACAAGGAAGGCAAGATCAAGTAATCCGCAAGGGTTGCTGATCGCCTCCGGAAAAACCCGCCCTTGTGGCGGGTTTTTTCATGCCCGGCGCCCGGCAGGTGCTCACCCCGCCCGGTAGGTGCCAACCTTGGTTGGCACACGCACCCCCCCGGTAGGTGCCAACCTTGGTTGGCACATGGCTTCCAAGCCGTCGAGCAAGCTCGACTCTACACACCCTGCTGGGCAGAATGGCTGCACACCTCCCGACGGGCGACGCGATGCTGTTCGAGTGGCTGCTGGGCTCCTACCTGCTGTTGATCGACTGGCTCATCCGCCTGGTCGCGCTGTGCTGGATTCCCACCCGCACCACGCCGGGGGCCGCACGCAGCTGGCTGTTGCTGGTCGGCTTCGTGCCGCTGCTGGGCCTGCCGTTGTACCTGCTGTTCGGCCATCCCTGGCTGTCACGCGAACGCATCCGCCGCCAGGCCGAGGCATCGCTGGTCATCCGCGAAGAGCAGGCGCTGCAGCGGCGCCTGCGCTGGGTGCCGCAGCCCGACACTGCCACTGCCGAGATCGTGCCGCTGGTGCAGCGCCAGGGCGACTTCATGCCGGTACACGGCAATGCCGTCGATCTGCTGACCGACTACGATGAATCGCTGCACAGCCTGATTGCCGATATCGACCAGGCCGAAGACCGCGTGCACCTGCTCTACTACCTGATGTTCGATGACGCCGTGGGCGAGGCCATCGTCGAAGCCCTGCAGCGAGCCGCCGCGCGTGGCGTGCAGTGCCGCGTGCTGCTTGATGCCGTCGGCGCCAAGCGCGGCCTGCGCGCCTACCGCAAACGGCTGCAGGCACGCGATGTGGAAGTGCGCGCGATGCTGCCGGGCGGCCTGCGCTGGCGCCGCAGCGGCCGCATGGACCTGCGCAACCACCGCAAGATCGCAGTGATCGACAACGAAGTGGCCTACGTGGGCTCGCAGAACCTGGCCGGCCCGCAGTTCGTGCCCGGCCATCCCAACCGTGAACTGGTGGCGCGCGTGCGCGGCCCGGCGGTGGCGCATCTGGAAGCGGTGTTCGCCAGCGACTGGTACATGGAAACCGGGCAGCGCCTGGAGGTGATCGCCAACGTGCCGGTGTGCAGTGACGACATCGCCACCCAGCTGCTGCCCAGCGGCCCGGCCTACCCGTACAGCAATGCGCGCGATGCCGTGGCCGCACTCATCCACCTGGCACGGCGGCGACTGGTGATGGTGACCCCGTACTTCGTGCCCGACGAGGCCACCCTGAGCGCGCTGCGCATCGCCGCGCTGTCGGGCGTGCAGGTGCAGTTGATCCTGTCGGCCAGCAACAACCAGCGGCTGACGTCCTGGGCGCAGGAGGCGTACTACGACGAACTGCTGCGCTGTGGCGTGCAGATCGCGCTGTACGAGCCACAATTCCTGCACGCCAAGCACATGAGCGTGGACGAAGACATCGCGGTGCTCGGTTCGATCAACATGGATATCCGTTCGTTCGCGCTGAATGCCGAGATCGGCCTGATCTGCTACGACCGCCCGCTGGTGAAGCAGCTGTGCGCGATCGAAGACGACTACCTGCGGCAGTCGACGCTGCTCGATCTGGAGCAGTGGCGGCAGCGACCGGCGTGGCGGCGCAGCCGCGAAGGCATCGCACGGCTGGCCGATGCGCTGATGTAAACGGGCGTGTTGGCGCGGGTCACGCCGGCCATGGCCTACAATCCACGCATGACTGATTCCGCGCGAACCGCTGAAGCGGACCTGGCGATCATCGGTGGCGGCGCTGCCGGCGTACTGGTGGCCCTCCACGTGCTGCGCCTTGCTCGGCAGCCGCTGCGTATCGCTTTGTTCGAGCCGGCCTCGCAGCCGGCGCAGGGCATTGCCTATTCCACACCGTGGCCCGAGCACCTGCTGAACGTGCCGGCGGCAAAGATGAGCGCATTCCCGGAACAGCCCGGCGATTTCCTCGATTACCTGGAAGCGGCCAACGCCTACCCGGGTGAAGCACGCGATGTGCTGGGCGATCGCTATGTCTGCCGCCATTACTTCGCCAGCTACCTGCAGCAGCGCCTGCAGCAGGCCGCTGCGGCCAGCCCAGCGCAGGTGCAGGTCATCGCCCAGCCGGTGCTGGCCCTGCAGGTGGACGCGCACGGCTGCCAGTTGCAGCTGGGCGATGGACAGGTGCTGCGCGCCGCGCAGGCGGTGCTGGCCACCGGCAACAGCATGCGCCCGCTGCCGGTGCCCGGCGCCGACGCATTGCCGGCCGACGCCGTGGTCGAAGCCTGGGATTACGATGGCGTGCGCACCCTGGCCGGCGCACAGGCGCTGGCCATCGTCGGCTCGGGCCTGAGCATGGCCGATACCGTGCTGGCCCTGGTGGCGGCCGGCCATAGCGGCCCGCTGCACGTCATCTCGCGGCACGGCCTGCTGCCGCTGGCGCACGACCATGGCGCGCTGCCGAGCTTCGATCCCGCCAGCCTGCTGCCGCTTACCCTGCGCCAGCGACTGCGCGCACTGCGCCAGCACGCCGGTGAACTGCAGGCCGCCGGGCAGCCGTGGCAGGGCGTGATGGACCGTATCCGCGCGCATGGGCAGGCCCTGTGGTGCAGCCTGGATGCAGCCGACCAGCGTCGCTTCCTGCGCCATGTGGTGCGCTACTGGGACGTGCATCGTCATCGCATTGCCGAAGGCATCGATGCGCAGCTGCAGGCGCTGCAGGCCAGTGGCCAGCTGCAGATCCACCGCGCACGGTTGCAGCAGGTGCGCCAGCAGGACGACGCCCTGTTGCTGAGCGGGCGCAGCGCTGACGGTGCTGACCAGGCCTGGGCGGTGGCCGGCATCATCAATGCCACCGGCGTGGAAACCCGTGCCACCGCCCTGCGCAACCCGTTGCTGCAGCAGCTGCTGGCCGATGGCGTGGCACGGCCGGGACCGCATGGGCTGGGCCTGGACAGCAGCGTGCCCGGCGATCGCCTGCACGACGCTCAGGGCCGGCCGCAACCGCGGCTGGGCGTGCTCGGCAGCCTGCGCATCGGCAGCCTGTGGGAAAGCCTGGCCGTGCCTGAACTGCGTCAGCAGGCACAGGCATTGGCCACGCAGGTGGTCGCAGGGCACGCGACCGCGATGCCGTAAAATGGGGGCATGGATGTCTCCCACCTGCTTGATGGCCTGAACCCGGCCCAGCGCGACGCCGTCTCTGCTCCCCCTGGCCACCACCTGGTGCTGGCCGGCGCCGGCTCGGGCAAGACCCGCGTGCTTACCCACCGCATTGCCTGGCTGCATGAAGTCTTCGGCGTGCCCACCCACAGCATTTTCGCGGTCACCTTCACCAACAAGGCGGCCGGTGAAATGCGCCACCGCATCGACGCGCAGCTGCCCAACGGCAGCCGCGGCATGTGGATCGGCACCTTCCACGGCCTGGCCAACCGCCTGCTGCGCCTGCACTGGCAGGACGCCAAGCTGCCCGAAGGCTTCCAGGTGATGGATTCGGACGACCAGCTGCGGCTGGTCAAGCGCGTGGTGCAGGCGCTGGAAATCGACGACAGCAAGCACCCGCCCAAGCAGATTGCGTGGTGGATCAACGAGCAGAAGGACGAGGGGCGCCGCCCGCAGCACATCCAGCCCGAGCCGCACGATGCGTGGCTGGAAACCATGCGCCAGGCCTACATCGAATACCAGGCGCGCTGCGACCGCGCCGGCCTGGTCGACTTCGCCGAACTGCTGCTGCGCGCTCACGAACTGCTGCGCGACAACCCGGCCCTGCTGGCGCACTACCGCGCCCGCTTCCGCGAAATCCTGGTGGACGAATTCCAGGATACCAATGCCATCCAGTACGCCTTCGTGCGCGTGCTGGCCGGCCATGAAGGCCACGTGTTCGTGGTCGGTGACGATGACCAGGCCATCTACGGCTGGCGTGGCGCCAAGGTCGAGAACGTGCAGGGCTTCCTGCGCGATTTCCCCGGCGCGCAGACCATCCGCCTGGAACAGAACTACCGTTCCACCGCCAACATCCTGGGCGCCGCCAACGCGGTGATCGCGCACAACCCGGACCGCATCGGCAAGGAACTGTGGACCGACAGTGGCGATGGCGAGCCGATCGATCTGTACGCCGCGTACAACGAAATGGACGAGGCGCGTTACATCGTCGAACGTGCCCGCCAGTGGGTGCGCGACGGCGGCAGCTACACCGAAGTGGCCGTGCTCTACCGCAGCAACGCGCAGTCGCGCGCGCTGGAAGAAGCGCTGCTGAGCGAACAGGTGCCGTACCGCGTGTACGGCGGCATGCGCTTCTTCGAGCGTGCCGAAATCAAGGACGCGTTGGCCTACCTGCGCCTGCTGTCCAACCGCAATGACGATGCCGCCTTCGAGCGCGCGGTGAACACGCCCACCCGTGGCATCGGCGAGCGCACGCTGGACGAAGTGCGCCGCGAAGCACGTGCGCAGGGCCTGTCGCTGTGGGAAGCCACCATGCTGGTGACCCAGGGCAGTGCGCTGGCCGCACGCGCACGCAACGCGCTGGCCGGCTTCCTGGTGCTGGTGAACGAGCTGCAGGCACAGACCCTGCACATGACCCTGGCCGAGCGCGTGGACCACATCCTGTCGCGCTCGCAGCTGCGCGAACACTGGAGCAAGGAAAGCCGCAATTCGCTGGATTCGGAATCGCGCACCGACAACCTGGACGAACTGGTGTCGGTGGCCTCGCGCTTCGTGCGCCGTGCCGATGACATCGAGGAAGTGGGCGAGGAGATGGACGAGCTGGTCGCCTTCCTGGCCTACGCCGCGCTGGAGGCCGGTGAAGGCCAGGCGCAGGCGGGCGAGGAGGGTGTGCAGCTGATGACCCTGCACTCGGCCAAGGGCCTGGAATTCCCGCTGGTGTTCCTGGCCGGCATGGAAGACGGCCTGTTCCCGAGTGCGCGCTCGCTGGAAGAAAGCGGGCGGCTGGAAGAAGAGCGCCGCCTGGCTTACGTGGGCATTACCCGTGCACGGCAGAAGCTGGTGCTGTGCTACGCCGAATCGCGGCGCATCCACGGCCAGGACAACTACAGCCTGCCCTCGCGCTTCCTGCGCGAGATTCCGCGCGAACTGCTGCACGAGGTGCGCCCGAAGGTGCAGGTCTCACGTCCGGCCTCGCTGGGCAGCAGCCGGGTGATGGGCCACGCCTCGATCGAGGCGCCGCCGCTGAAGCTGGGGGCCCTGGTCACCCATCCCAAGTTCGGCGAAGGCATGGTGACCGACTATGAAGGCAGCGGCGCGCACGCCCGCGTGCAGGTCGAATTCGCCGATGCCGGCAGCAAGTGGCTGGTGATGGCCTACGCCAACCTGACGGTGATCTGATCACCGTCGGGGTCAGATCCCTGCCGCGGGAGGGCTCTGACCCCCTCTGCGAACTCCTGTAGAGTCGAGCTTGCTCGACTGCTCTGCGCGTTCAGTCGAGCAAGCTCGACTCTACAAAAAGCAGTCGAGCAAGCTCGACGCTACAACGGCAGAATCCCATGACCCGCAACGTGCTCTTCCTCTGCAGCCAGAACCGCCTGCGCAGCCCCACGGCCGAGCAGGTGTTCGCCGATTGGCCCGGCATCGAAACCGCCTCGGCGGGCTTGCTGGCCGACGCCGAGGAAGTGCTCAGCCCCGAGCTGCTGCAGTGGGCCGACCTGGTGTTCGTGATGGAAAAGGCGCACCGCAACCGCCTGTCCAGCCGCTACAAGGCATGGCTGAACGGCAAGCGGGTGATCTGCCTGGATATTCCCGACGACTACGACTACATGGACCCGGTGCTGGTGGAACTGCTGAAGCGCAAGGTGCCACCGTTCCTGCGCTGACAGGTCGCCACGGCACCCTGTCGCGCGCGGTAACCGCCCGTAGAGTCGAGCTTGCTCGACTGGCCCTTCCCGGAAGCAGCCGTCCAGCCCGCCCGGCGCTACGGATGGGCTACTCCTGCGCCGCCATCTTCTGCTTGAAGTCCGCGGTGAAATCAGTGACTGCACGCTCCAGCGCTTTCTCCCAGTTTTCCGGCGAAACCACTTGGAACACATTCGTGCCATGGCCCTTGGCAACGAACGATCGGCTCTGCTCAGCCTCGCCCGTTGTCACTTCCACCGATATATCCGCCACCATCTGTTGCGCCCAGCCTGCGGCGCGCCAGAAATTGAAAGGCGCTCTGACCGCGAACTGATTCATCGACGCCTGCAGGTGCAGGCAGCGTGCGTCGCAGCTCTCGACGGTGCGATAGCCCATGTTCCGCAGTGCCTGAATGATGATCTCGCGGGTCTTCTCGGCCGTGGTGGTCGACTCCAGAACCAGGTTGAAGCCATTGCCTTGGCGGACTTCTCCGCCCACGTTCCGGGCCCGGTCCGCTGCGGGCACCAGCGCCAGGAAGTCGGTGGGGCGATGGTCGGTGACCGGTGCCACGACCACCGACGTGCCCTGTTCCGGATTGACCCGGATGTCAGGCACGTTCACCCGCACGACTTCGGTGCGGATGCCGCAGCCAGTGAGCAACAGCAGCAGTGTGGCTGCAATGATCGACTTCATGTATTCCCCCTGTTGGAATGATGTTTCTGTACCGCGCATTATCGCGTGACCGACGGGTCCGGGGGGCTGAAGAAGCAGTCGAGCAAGCTCGACTCTACAATAGGCGGCGACATCTTCCAGGAACGCCGCCATGACCGAACCCACGCTGCACGTTACCGTGACCTTGAACGCCAAGTTGCAGCCCGAGCACCGCCACGAGCTGTTCGAGGACCCGCTGGATGCGCTGCTGCAGGCGGCCGGCATCGGTGAGATCACCGGCGGCGGCACCGCGATCTCCGACGAGGGGGAAGTGGAGTACGGCGATATCGAAATCGCGCTGAACGACGCAGCCGGCGTGCCCAAACTGGTTGATCTGCTGGAACAGCTGGGTGCACCGAAGGGTTCCAAGGTGCAGGGCGCGGGCGAGGCCGATCGCAGTTTCGGCGTCACCGAAGGGCTGGGCATCTACCTGGACGGTCTGAACCTGCCGGACGAGGTGTACGAGCAGTGCGATTCGAACCATGTGTTCGAGCAGCTGTCCGAGCGCATCGATGGCCTGGGCGAAATCTGCAGTTGGTGGCAGGGCCCGACCGAAACCGCGCTGTACATGTACGGCCAGTCGTTTACCGCGATGCAGGCAGCCATTGCCGAGTTCGTTGCCAGCTACCCGCTGTGCCAGAACGCGCGCATCGTGCAGATTGCCTGAGCGTAGACGTTCACCGGTAGGTGCCAACCTTGGTTGGCACGATGCTTCCGATCACAGAAAACAGTCGAGCAAGCTCGACGCTACTGGCCCGCCGCCTGCTTTGCATTGTCGCGCAGGGCCAGTTCCTTGCCGACCTGATAGCCGCCGTAAAGCACCGCGAAAACGCCGATGACAACCCATACAAGTGTGCGCGGGACGGCGGCGGGTGTTGGTTTGCGTTCGTGCATGGCGATCTCCTTGAAAGCGATGGATGCTGCGCGGCCAGCATGTACCGGGGCCCTTTGTCGAGCAAGCTCGACGCTACGCAGAACCGGGGCTGCGCACCTGTTCCCAGTCCAGGCCGAACTTCGCCAGGTACTTGCGCAGGCGGTCGGCGTCATTGGTACTGGCGCGCTGGGTGCGCGACACCGCGAACAGCTCGCGTCCAGCGGCAGAAAGCGACTTTGAGCGCGCGCAGACCCGCACCACTTCTTCCAGCTGCACGCGGTCGAAGCGGTCCAGCTGGTCGGCGGCGTCGCCCAGCAGGGCCTGCAGCGGTGAGGGCGCTTCGCCGCCGCGCCACTGCCGGCGCAGGCGGGCAATCTCCTCGTCCACGCCCTCGGTCTGGATACGCCCGCCCGTGGCCAGCGTGGCCAGGCGCATGATCGATGCGCCCAGGTCGCGGAAGTTGCCGCGCCAGGCGGCCTCGGCGCTGGTGGCGAAGGCCAGGTAGCGCGCGCGTGCTTCCGCGTTGAAGCGCACCCGCGCGTGCTGCTGCTGTGACCAGCGCTCCAGCTCGAACTCGATGTTCGGCTCGATGTCCTCGCTGCGCTGGGCCAGGCCCGGCAGGTGGTAGGTCCACAGGTTCAGGCGTGCCAGCAGGTCTTCGCGGAAGCGGCCTTCCAGCACCGATTGCTGCAGGTCGCGGTTGGTGCCGGCAATCAGCTGGAACTCGCTTTCCACTTCGCGATCGCTGCCCACCGGCAGGAAGCGTTTCTCCTCCAGCGCACGCAGCAGCATGGCCTGTTCGTCCAGGCCCAGTTCGCCGATTTCATCCAGGAACAGCAGCCCTTGGTGCGCCGAACGCAGCAGGCCGGCGCGGTCCGACGATGCACCGGTGTAGGCGCCCTTGGTATGGCCGAACAGCGTGCTCATCGCACCGTCCCCGCGCAGCGTGGCGCAGTTCACTTCAACGAAGCGGCCGGGCAACTGGTGCTTGAGCTTCTTCAGTTCGAACACGCGCTTGGCCAGCTGGCTCTTGCCGGCACCGGTGGGGCCCATCAGCAGCATAGGTGCG
This sequence comes from Stenotrophomonas sp. SAU14A_NAIMI4_8, assembly GCF_003086695.1. Taxonomy (NCBI): domain Bacteria; kingdom Pseudomonadati; phylum Pseudomonadota; class Gammaproteobacteria; order Lysobacterales; family Lysobacteraceae; genus Stenotrophomonas; species Stenotrophomonas sp. SAU14A_NAIMI4_8. The sequence continues at coordinate 4,354,820 of NZ_CP025999.1, read as the reverse complement.
CGTGAACGCGTGGCCACCGTTTCAATCTGCTCGATCATCGCGTTGAAGGCGGCGTTGCGGGTGGCGATGCCGCTCTTCAGCAGGTCGCGGTCCTGCAGTTGCTGCTGGGCGAAGCGCTGGGCAATGTGGTCGTAGCGTGACAGGTCCAGATCGATGACGGCGTAGCTGCCGGCCGCGCCATCCTGCTTGCGCGGCGGCGAGGTCTGCAGCAGGCGGCCGGGAAAATGGCGGCTCTCGGTGAGCAGGAACCAGCAGATCTGCGCCACGTGCGTGCCGGTGGTGATGTGGACGTAGTAGTCCTCCTCCTCCGGCTGGAACGGGTAGCCGGCCAGGAAATCGTGCAGGGTGGCGTAGACCCCTTCGAATTCCCACGGATCGGCCAGGTAGGTGTCGTGCCGACGCACCTCCAGGCCCGGCGCGGCCTGCTGCAGGTCCTCGCACACCACGCGCGCCAGCTTGGCGTAGCGGCGCTCGTCCAGCAGCAGCTCGACGCGGTCGGGCAGGAAATCCTCATGCATGCCCAGCGACACCGTCGGCCGCCATTTCTGCCAGCGGCCGGGGCCTTCGCCCGTGTCGAGCTGGGTGCCGAGCATGCCGAAGACGACCTGTCGCCGAGACATATCCATTCCTATAAAAGACGCGCTGCAACTATATACATTCTTCGAGCGCTACGCCGGCGATTCTTGCCTGAAGCGAATAAAAAATCAGTAAAAACAACAATTTGATCAATTAGATCAAGAGTTGGCACGGCCGTTGCTCTATTCCAGGCAAGACACGACGCGGGCAGTTCCCGCCGAGGACACCACGATGGCCAACCTGACGCTCTTCTCCAACCCGCGTGCCGCATCGCTGCCGCCGGCCACCACCGTCAATGAGGCCGGTGGTCTGGCCTACCGCCGCGACCCGCGTGCTGCGCTGGCCCTGTATGCGGCCACCGGCTGCCTCAACAACACCTTCTACAGCAACGCCGACGCGCAGCTGCAGCAGGTGCTGGCGCTGACCGCGCAGGTCGAGCCGGCCTTCGTGGCGCGCACCGCGGTGTACGCACGCCAGGTGGCGCACATGAAGGACATGCCGGCGCTGCTGCTGGCGGTGCTCAGCCTGCGCGACGCCGCGGTGTTCGCCCAGGTGTTCCCGCGGGTGATCGACAACGGTCGCCAGCTGCGCACCTTCGTGCAGATCATGCGCAGCGGCCAGGTCGGGCGCCGTTCGCTGGGCTCGCTGCCCAAGCGTCTGGTGCGTGAGTGGATCCAGCAGGCCCCGGTGGAAACGCTGGTGCGTGCAGCCATCGGCCAGCAGCCGTCGCTGGCGGATCTGATCCGCATGGTCCACCCGAAGCCGGCCGATGCCGAGCGCAAGGCGCTGTATGCGTGGGTTGTCGGTCGTCCGTATGACGCGGCGCAGCTGCCGGCGCTGGTGCAGGCCTACGAAGCGTTCAAGCGTGACCCGCAGGGACTGCCGCCGGCGCTGCCGTTCCAGTACTTCAGCACGCTGCCGCTGGATGCGGCGCAATGGTCGGCGCTTGCGCGCAGCGCGTCGTGGCAGTCGATGCGGATGAACCTCAACACGTTCGCCCGCAACGGCGTGTTCGACGATGCGGCGATGGTGGACCTGATTGCCGCGCGGCTGCGTGACCCGCAGCAGGTACGTCGTTCACGGGTGCTGCCGTACCAGTTGCTGATGGCGTTCCACGCCGGCAAGGGCCTGCCGTTGCCGATCCTGGATGCACTGCAGGATGCGATGGAGATCGCCACGGCAACGGTACCGGTGCTGCCGGGGCGGGTAGTGGTTGCGGTGGACGTGTCCGGGTCCATGCAGTGGCCGCTGACCGGCTACCGCAAGGGCGCCAGTACGTCGGTGCGCTGTGTGGACGTGGCGGCCTTGATCGCGGCTTGTGTGCTGCGCGGTCAGCCGCAGGCCACGGTGCTGCCGTTCGACACCCAGGTGCGGCCGGTGCAGTTGAACCCGCGCGACAGCGTGATGACCCTGGCCGCGCAGTTGGCGATCAACGGCGGCGGCACCTCGGTCAGCGCACCGCTGGAAGACCTCAACCGTCGCCGCGCGCAGGTCGACCTGGTGGTGCTGGTGTCGGACAACGAGAGCTGGCGCGATACCCGCCAGGGCGGTGCGACGGCCACGATGCGGGCGTGGGAGGTGCTGAAGCAGCGTTGCCCGCAGGCGCGCCTGGTCTGCATCGACCTGCAGCCGGTGGCCAGCAGCCAGACGGCGCAGCGCGAGGACGTGCTGCACATCGGCGGCTTCAGCGATGCCGTGTTCGATCTGCTGGGCCAGTACGCGCAGGCACCGGCCGATGGCAGTGGCTGGGTGCAGCGCATCCAGGACATGACGTTGTAAGGCGGCAAGGATGTCGCCAGGAACCGCCCGGCGGGCAATGGGGCCCGCCGGGCAGGGACCCGGAATTCGAGTTTTCGCGGTGAATGCTGGTGGAACTACATTGGTTGTCCCTTCGGGGTCGGGTTCAAATCCCGCCTTTCCTGCCGGGTGTGGGGAAAGAGATGTTCCACTCCTTTTGTCACCGCACCTGCTTCAACGCCGGCACTGCGAATGCCGGAGGAACTACAGCCTTCCAAGCTCCGGGTCGCGGGTTCGAGCCCCGCCCGCTGTGGCAACGCAGCGGTAGCTCAGTGGTAGAGCAGGATGTTCCTCCAACCCTCGTCGTGCTGCCGGCACCTTCGCTTTCGTTGCGCGGGGAATGCCGGCCGAACTACATCGGAAACCCTTCGGGGTCGGGTTCAAGTCCCGGCCACCTGCCACGGCAACGCGGCAGGTGGTGCGTTCGGCCACCTTTGTCACCGCACCTTCTTTGCTTTTTGTATTGGATGAAAGGAAACATCACCATGACCACCTTGAACCACGACGTGATCCAGCAGCCCGGCGCTGCACCCATCAAGCTGTGGACGCGCGGCGTGCCGCTGGAAGACCAGGCACGCGAACAGCTGCAGAACATCGCGCGCCTGCCGTTCATCCACAAGTGGATTGCGGTGATGCCCGACGTGCACCTGGGCAAGGGGGCAACCGTGGGTTCGGTGGTGCCGACCGTGGGCGCCATCATTCCCGCCGCGGTGGGCGTGGATATCGGCTGCGGCATGATGGCCGTGCGTACCACGCTCGACGCCAGCGACCTGCCGGACAACCTGTCGGCCGTGCGCAGCGCGATCGAACGGGCGGTGCCGCACGGCCGCAGCGTGACCCGCGGTGGCCGTGACAAGGGCAGCTGGGATACGCCGCCGGAGCTGGCCATCGAAGGCTGGAAGCAGCTGGTGGACGACTTCGCGCTGATCTGCGAGCGCCACCCGCGCCTGAAGAACACCAACAACCTCAAGCACCTGGGCACCCTGGGTACCGGCAACCACTTCGTGGAAGTGTGCCTGGACCAGGACCAGCGCGTGTGGTTCATGCTGCACTCCGGCTCGCGTGGCGTGGGCAATGCCATCGGCACCTACTTCATCGAACTGGCCAAGCAGGAAATGCGCCGCTGGATGATCAACCTGCCCGACCAGGACCTGGCGTACCTGCCCGAGGGCAGCCAGCACTACGGCGACTACGTGTTCGCCGTGGAGTGGGCGCAGCGTTTCGCACGCATGAACCGCGAGGTGATGATGCGCAACGTGGTGGCCGCCGTGCGCACGGTCATCAGCAAGCCGTTCGAGGCCCAGGCCGAGGCGGTGAACTGCCACCACAACTACGTGAACCGCGAGACCCACTTCGGCAAGGACGTGATGCTGACCCGCAAGGGTGCGGTCAGTGCGCGCAAGGGCGAGCTGGGCATCATTCCGGGCAGCATGGGTGCCAAGAGCTTCATCGTGCGTGGGCTGGGCAACGAGGACAGCTTCCACAGCTGCAGCCACGGCGCCGGCCGCGTGATGAGCCGCACCCAGGCGCGCAAGCTGATTACCGTGGACGAGCACGCCAAGGCGACCGCGCACGTGGAATGCCGCAAGGATGCGGAGGTGGTGGATGAATCGCCGGCGGCCTACAAGCCGATCGAGGCGGTGATGGAGGCCCAGCGCGATCTGGTCGAGATCGTGCACACGCTGCGCCAGGTGGTGTGCGTGAAGGGATGAAGCGGGCCGCGCGCGGCGTACACTGCGCCGCGCGCGGCAGGATGGAGGAACCTACACATGGATATGATTGAACTTGATGGCGGGCAGGGCGGCGGGCAGCTGCTGCGCTCGGCCCTGACCCTGAGCCTGTGCACCGGCATTGGCTTCACCCTGCAGAACATCCGCGCGATCCGGCGCAAGCCGGGGCTGATGCGCCAGCACCTGACTGCCGTAAATGCGGCCGCGCGGGTCGGAAACGCCTGCACGCATGGCGCTGCGCTGGGTGCCACCTCGCTGCGCTTCGAGCCCGGCGTGGTGAGCGCTGGCGACTACCACTTCGCCACCGGCAGTGCCGGTTCGGCCACGCTGGTGCTGCAGACCGTGCTGCCGGCGTTGTGGCGCGCGCAGCAGCCCTCGCGCCTGCGGCTGGAAGGTGGCACCCACAACCCGCTGGCGCCCAGCGCCGATTTCATCGCCGACAGCTACCTGCCGTCACTGGCGCGCATGGGAGTGCAGGTCGAGATGCAGCTGCTGCAGCATGGCTTCCACCCGGCCGGCGGCGGCGTGATTGAAGTGCAGGTGCAGCCGTGCGCCGCGTTGCAGGCACCGCTGCTGGAGCAGCGGCCGGCCCTGGAGTCGATGCAGGCGCAGGTGCTGATGTCCGGCCTGTCCAGCAGCATCGGCCTGCGCGAGCTGCAGGTGCTGGCCGACACCCTGGGCGTCGACCCGCACCCGCGTCACGTGCAGTCGATCCGCCCGGCCTTGGGCCCGGGCAATGTCGCCCTGGTGCGCGTGCAGCATGGCAGCCACGTGGAAGTGTTCGATGGCCACGGCGAGCGCGGGGTGAGTGCCGAACAGGTGGGCGCACGCCTGTCGGCCCGCGTACAGCAGTACCTGCAGGGCAATGCCTACGTGGGTGAATACCTGTCCGACCAGCTGCTGCTGCCGATGGCCCTGGCCGGCGGCGGCGCCTTCACCACCCACGTCATCAGCGATCACCTGGCCAGCAACGCCCGGCTGATCGAGAAGTTCCTGCCGGTGGAATTCGACTGGCAGCCGCACGAGGGGGGCTGGCGGGTGACCGTCGAGGCGTAGGCATCCTGGGGCTCGCCGGGCCATGCCCGGCGGGCGTCAACCCCGCGCATTGATCCTGCTCAAGGCACGGCGTGCACATCGGCTGTGTAATGGTGGTGTTCCCATTCGGCAGATCGCCACGGAGCCCCACCATGTACACGCGCATCCTGATCGCCACCGACGGTTCCGAGCTGGCCGACAAGGGCCTGGCCAAGGGCCTGGAGCTGGCCAAGGACCTCAACGCCGAGGTCGATATCGTGACGGTGTCCGAGCCGTGGGCCGTCGGCATGTACGACGCCATGGGCTGGAGCGTGGGCTACATGAACAGCCCCGAGTACAAGGCCGACCGCGAGGAAGGGGCCCAGAAGGTGCTGCAGCCGGCGCTGGCCAAGGCCGCCGAACAGGGCATCAAGGCCAACCCGGTGCATGTGCTGGACCGCTACGCGGCCGACGGCATCATCGAAACCGCCGCTGATCGCAACAGCGATCTGATCGTGATGACCTCGCACGGCCGCCGCGGGGTGACCCGCGTGCTGCTGGGCAGCCAGACCGCCGAAGTGCTGGCGCGCAGCTCGCTGCCGGTGCTGGTCATCCGCTGAATTCACGCGTTCCCGGGGAGGGGACCGACGCCGGTGCGCAGGATGCGTACCGGCGTCATCTTTTGTGGGGTTCGGGATGGCCGCATCCACGCATGGCGTGGATCTACTGCGGGGTTCGGGCGGGCCGCATCCACGCATGGCGTGGATCTACCGGGGTTTGGGATGGCCGCATCCACGCATGGCGTGGATCTACTGCGGGGTTCGGGCGGGCCGCATCCACGCATGGCGTGGATCTACTGCGGGGTTTGGGATGGCCGTATCCACGCATGGCGTGGATCTACCGGGGTTTGGGATGGCCGTATCAACGCATGGCGTGGATCTACCGGGGCGGGATGCGCGTGTACGTGCCGGGTGCCAGGTAGTAGATCCACGCCATGCGTGGATGGGCATTGCCGCTGGCCCTGATGGGGTCAGAGCCCTTTCCTGCGGAAAGGGATCCGACCCCTCGCCACATCACCAGCTGTAGAGCTTCCAATACACCGGCGACACGCCATCCTTGTCGTTGTCCATGCGGCCATCGCCGTTCTGGTCATACATGTAGAACGGTGCGCCCCGCGACGGGGTGACCTTGACCATGCGCAGCTGGCCGGACACGCGGTACTCCTCGATGGTGTCGCCGTTGTCCATGGTGCGGCTGGACACTTCGGCACCCTTCACGTCCACCGGGGGAGCGCCGGCACCGCCCATGCTGGCGCAGCCAGCAAGCAGGAGCACGGACGCCAGCATCAGGGTCTTCATCGACAGGGCCTTTGCCTGGAACGGGTCTTGATTATGCCCCATCACCGTGTCGCCGCCGTGCAGGCGTGGGCGCGTAGAATCGCCGCATGAGCAGATTAGTCCTGATCGACGGGTCCAGTTACCTGTACCGCGCGTTCCACGCGCTGCCGCCCCTGTCCAATGCACAGGGTGAACCCACCGGCGCGCTGTTCGGCGTGGTCAACATGCTGCGGTCCACACTGAAGGAGCGCCCGGCCTACGTCGCCTTCGTGGTGGATGCGCCGGGCAAGACCTTCCGCGATGACCTGTACGACCAGTACAAGGCCAACCGCCCGCCCATGCCCGACGACCTGCGCAGCCAGGTGGAACCGATGTGCCGCATCGTCGAAGCGCTGGGCATCAGGATCCTGCGCATTCCCGGCGTGGAGGCCGACGATGTGATCGGCACGCTGGCCCTGCAGGGCGTGGCGCAGGACCTGAAGGTGACCATTTCCACCGGTGACAAGGATTTCGCCCAGCTGGTGCGCCCGGGCATCGAACTGGTGAACACCATGACCGGCAGCCGCATGGATTCCGATGCGGCCGTCATGGACAAGTTCGGCGTGCGTGCCGACCAGATCATCGACCTGCTGGCACTGATGGGCGACACCGTGGACAACGTGCCCGGTGTGGAGAAGTGCGGGCCGAAGACCGCGGCCAAGTGGCTGGCCGAATATCAGACGCTGGACGGGGTGATGGCCGCTGCCCCGACCATGAAGGGCAAGATCGGTGAAAACCTGCGCGCGGCGCTGGATCGCCTGCCGCTGAACCGCGATCTGGTGACCATCCGTACCGACGTGGAACTGGACGCCAGCCCGACCACCCTGGCGCTGCGTGACCAGGACGTGCCGGTGCTGACCGAGCTCTACGCGCGCTACGGCTTCACCCAGGCGCTGAAGGAGCTGGGTGCGCCGCTGCCGGCCCCGGCCGCCGCCAGCGAAGCCACCCCCAGCCTGCGCGGCACCGCCGCCGGTTTCGCCCGCGGCAGCGCCGAAGCGCCGGCTGTGGGTGAACTGGACCCGGCCCTGGCCGCACCGGGCGAGTACGAAACCGTGGTGACCGACGAGCAGTTGCAGGCCTGGGTGCAGCGCCTGCAGCAGGCAGAGCTGATCAGCTTCGATACCGAAACCGATGCGCTGGACGCAATGCGTGCGCGCCTGGTCGGCATCAGTCTGGCGGTGGAGCCGGGCAAGGCCGCCTACATTCCGGTCGGCCACGATTATCCCGGCGCGCCGGCACAGCTGCCGCTGCAGCACGTGCTGGACGCGCTGCGCCCGCTGCTGCAGGACCCGGCGAAGAAGAAGCTGGGCCAGCATGGCAAGTACGACCTGCACGTGCTGCGCCGCCATGGCGTGGAGGTGCAGGGCTACCACGACGACACCATGCTTGAGAGCTTCGTGCTCAATTCCACGGCCACCCGCCACGACATGGATTCGCTGGCCCTGCGCTACCTGGGCTACAACACCATCAAGTTCGAGGACGTGGCCGGCAAGGGCGCCAAGCAGATTCCGTTCTCGCAGGTGGGTATCGACGAAGCCAGCCGCTACGCGGCCGAGGACGCCGACATCACCCTGCGCCTGCACCACGCGCTGCGCCCGCAGCTGCTGGCCGAACCGAGCCTGGACAGCGTGTACCGCAGCATCGAGATGCCGCTGGTGCCGGTGCTGACCACCATCGAAGCCAACGGCGTGCACATCGACACCGCCGAACTGCGCCGGCAGAGCCAGGACCTGTCCTCGCGCATGCTGGCCGCGCAGCAGAAGGCCACCGAACTGGCCGGCCGCAGCTTCAACCTGGATTCGCCCAAGCAGCTGCAGGCCGTGCTGTTCGACGAGCTGAAGCTGCCGGCGGTGGTGAAGACCCCCAAGGGCCAGCCCAGCACGAACGAGGAAGCACTGGAGGCCATTGCCGACCAGCACGAGCTGCCGCGTGTGATCCTAGAATACCGTGGCCTGGCCAAGCTGCGCAGCACCTACACCGACAAGCTGCCGGAGATGGTGAACCCGGACACCGGCCGCGTGCACACCAGCTACCACCAGTCCGGCGCCGCCACCGGCCGCCTGTCCTCGTCGGACCCGAACCTGCAGAACATTCCGATCCGCACCGACGATGGCCGCCGCATCCGCCGCGCCTTCGTCGCCCCGGAAGGCTGCCAGCTGCTGGCGGCCGACTATTCGCAGATCGAGCTGCGCATCATGGCCCACCTGTCCGAAGACCCGGGCCTGGTGCGCGCCTTCGAGCAGGGCGCCGACGTGCACCGTGCCACCGCCGCCGAAGTGTTCGGCCGCACCCTGGACGAGGTGACGCCCAACGAGCGCCGCGCCGCCAAGGCCATCAACTTCGGCCTGATGTACGGCATGAGCGCCTTCGGCCTGGCCCGCAACCTGGGCATCGACCGCGGCCAGGCGCAGGACTACGTGGCGCTGTACTTCAGCCGCTACCCGGGCGTGCGCGACTTCATGGAGCGCATGCGCCAGCAGGCGCGCGAGCAGGGCTATGTGGAAACCCTGTTCGGCCGCCGCCTGTACCTGAACGACATCAACGCCCGCAACCAGGGCCTGCGCGCCGGCGCCGAACGGGCGGCCATCAACGCCCCCATGCAGGGCACGGCGGCGGACATCATCAAGCGGGCGATGGTGTCCGTGGACCAGTGGCTGCGCGACAGCGGGGCACCGGCGCGGATGATCCTGCAGGTGCACGATGAACTGGTCTTCGAAAGCGCGGCCGGTTTCACAGAGGAATTGCGTAAGCACGTGGTCGAACACATGTCGCAAGCGGCACAGTTGCGGGTGCCACTGGTGGTCGATACCGGCATTGGCAGCAACTGGGACGAAGCGCACTGAGTCGCATTTCGGGCCATTAACGACGTGAATTCATTCATTTCAGGGGATTTTCTGACTCGAAGATGAATGTTTCCGGAGGGGCGCACGATTAAATGGGCGCCCTTCACGAACCGTTAGTGTTCGGAGTGCTTCTATAACTCTCGACAGGCGCAACGCCTGTTGTGGATCTCTCCCATCCCCTGGAGCAGATCTCGGAACGGGGGCTCCTCCCCAAGCGCCCGTTCCCCGGCCCCGTTGACCTCCCCCTGGTCAGCGGGGCTTTTTATTTGTGCCGCCGGAAAGCTGCGGATCTGACCCCAGGTGCTAGGCTGGGCCATCGCTCCGCTGGGGAACCGGCAATGCACGACCTGTTCGCACTGGCCATGCCGTGGTGGGAATTCATCCTGCGCGCGGTGGTGGTCTACACCGTGGTGCTGGGCATGGTGCGGCTGGGCGGCAAGCGCGCGCTGGGGCAGATCACCCCGTTCGACGTGCTGCTGATCGTGCTGCTGGGCAACGCTGTACAGAACGCCTTGCTGGGCAGTGATACGTCACTGGGCGGTGGCCTGCTGCTGGCGGCCACGCTGATCCTGCTGAACTACGCCGTGGGCTGGCTGACCACGCGCAGCCGGCGCATGGAGCGGATCATCGAAGGCGAGCCGGTGGTGATCGGGCGCGATGGGCGCTGGTTCGACAGCGTGCTGCGTCGTGAACAGGTGACCCGCGCCGACGTAGAAGCCGCGCTGCGCCAGCAGGGCTGCCTGGGCGTGGAAGAAGTAGCCCTGGCGCTGCTGGAGAACAACGGCCATATCACCATCATTCCACGGCAGAAGACGGCCGCGTGATAGCCGCGCGATGTTGAACGCATTCGACGTGCGCCCCGCGCTCGCAATATCGAACGCACTCGGCCGTGCGTCCCGCTTCGGTAGAGTCGAGCTTGCTCGACTGCCGTTGGCGCCATGCGAAAGGCAGTCGAGCAAGCTCGACTCTACGGGCATTGCGCCACATGCATTGATGGCGTCGAACGCGTCCGCCCCGCTCCGGTAGAGTCGAGCTTGCTCGACTGCGGTTGGCGCAATGCGAAGAGCAGTCGAGCAAGCTCGACGCTACGGGCATTGCGCCACACGCATTGATGGCGTCGAACGCGTCCGCCCCGCTTCGGTAGAGTCGAGCTTGCTCGACTGCGGTTGGCGCCATGCGAAAGGCAGTCGAGCAAGCTCGACGCTACGGGCATTGCGGCGTTGCGCTACACCCAGTCGCGCGGCACCAGGTAATCGGCCAGGCGCGCCTCGGCGCTGCCGGCTTCGGGGCTGAACCCGTATTCCCAGCGCACGCGCGGCGGCAGGCTCATCAGGATGCTTTCGCTGCGGCCGCCGCTCTGCAACCCGAACAGGGTGCCGCGGTCATAGACCAGGTTGAACTCCACATAGCGGCCGCGACGGTACAGCTGGAACTCGCGCTCGCGTTCGCCGTAGGCGGCATCCTTGCGCCGCTGCACGATCGGCAGGTAGGCCTGCAGGAAGCCATCGCCCACCGCGCGCAGGTAGTCGAAATCGCGTTCGAAATCGCCGTGCAGGTCGTCGAAGAACAGCCCGCCCACGCCGCGCGTTTCGTTGCGGTGGCGCAGGAAGAAATACTCGTCGCACCAGCGCTTGTGGGCGGCGTAGCGTTCTTCGCCGAACGGCGCGCACAGGTCGCGGGCCACCCGATGCCAGTGCTGCACGTCCTCGTCCTGCGGATAGAACGGGGTCAGGTCGAAGCCGCCGCCGAACCAGCTGGCCACCACTTCACCGTCGCGCTGTGCCTGGAAGAAGCGCACGTTGGCGTGGGTGGTGGGCACGTGCGGGTTCAGCGGATGGAACACCAGCGAGACGCCTGTGGCGCGCCATGATGCGCCCGCCAGCTCCGGGCGGTTGGCCGACGCAGACGGCGGCAGGCGGCTGCCGCAGACATCGGAAAAGCCGATGCCGGCCTGCTCGAACACGGCGCCGTCGCGCAGCACGCGGGTACGCCCGCCACCGCCCTCGGCGCGCTGCCACAGGTCTTCCTGGAAGCGCGCGCTGCCATCGGCGGCTTCAATGGCCGCACAGATGCGGTCCTGCAGGTCGGTCAGGTAGGCGCGCACGCGCTCGAATTCGTTCATGCCGCGTACTTTACCGCAGCGACCGCTCCGTTCAGCGGAAGCGCGCGCGGATGTCCGGCCGCAGCAGGCGCCAGCCCAGCCAGCCCTGCAGGCCGGCGAACAGCACCGAGGTGCCCAGCAGCGTGAGCGTCATCAGCAGGCGCTGCACCTGCAGCTGCTGCTGCAGCTCGGCATCGTTGGCGGCCAGCCCGATGAACTGCAGCATCACCACATCCAGCCACCAGGTGATGACGAAGTTGGCCAGTGCGCTCAGGGCCAGCGCCCATACGAAGGCCCACAGGCCCCAGCGGCGCTCGCGCCACAGGCCCCAGCTGGCCAGGGTGGAGCCCAGGCAAAGCAGCGCAGCGATCAGGGACGTCGCCACCGGGTGCGCGAGCATCCACAGCAGGCTGCCATCCAGCTGGTTTTCCCAGGCCAGCTTCACCAGCGCCTGCCACAGCGCGGTGGGCGCCAGCACGGCCGCCACCACGGCCTGGCCCAGGAAGTAGACCACCATCAGCACGCACAGCCAGAACGAGCCCTGTGCCAGCGGTTTCACCCACGTGTTGAGGGGGGCCGCGGCCGGCGAGGGAAGATCGGGAATGGAGGGAGACATCCGGTGTCCTTGCACTGCGATGGCGCCCGCCAGGTCAGCGGGCCGTCGCCAGGGCGGCGACCGCCGGCAGGATATGGTGTTCACTCAAGGGTGCCAAGGGCAGGCCGTGCGGCGGCTGCAGCGGCACCCAGGCCAGTTCGGCAATCTCCGCCTGCGCGCGGGGCGTGCCCGCCACCTTTACCCACCAGGCATCGGCCTGCACCCGGTGGCCGGGTTCGTTCACCGCCCAGTCCTGGAAGCGGCCCAGGGCGATGGCCGAATCACGCTGCAGCTGCACGCCCAGTTCCTCGTGCAGCTCGCGCGCCAGCGCGGTCAGCGCCGCTTCGCCGGGCTCGGGCTTGCCACCGGGCTGGATGAAGCGCTGGGCGCCGTGCTTGCGCACCACCAGCGCCCGGCCGCGGTCATCCAGGATGACCGCGGCCACGATCTGGATCGTGGCCGCGGCGTTGCTCACTTCAGGTTCTGCTCGAACAGCTTGAGGATGCGCTTGTACTGGTCCAGCCAGGAATCGGCACGGGTGTAGCCGTGGCGCTCCAGCGGGTACGGCGCGATGGACCAGTTGTCCTTGTGCAGCTCGATCAGGCGCTGGGTCAGGTGCACCGAATCCTGGAAGAACACGTTGTCATCCATCATGCCGTGGGCGATCAGCAGGTTGTCCTGCAGGTTCTGCGCGTACTCGATGGGCGAGGACGTGCGGTACGCCTCCGGGTCGATGTCCGGGGTGTTCAGGATGTTGCTGGTGTAGGCGTGGTTGTAGTTGTTCCAGTCCACCACCGGGCGCAGTGCGGCGCCGGCCTTGAACGTGCCCGGCGAACGGAACAGCGCCATGAAGGTCATGAAGCCGCCGTAGGAACCGCCGTAGATGCCGGCGTGGTCGCGGTCGCCCTGCTGGGTGTCCACCAGCCAGTCCAGGCCGTCCTTGTAGTCTTCCAGTTCCGGGTGGCCCATGTTGCGGTAGATGGCCGTGCGCCAGTCGCGGCCGTAGCCCTCGCTGCCGCGGTAGTCCATGTCCAGCACGATGTAGCCCTTTTCCACCAGCAGGTTGTGGAACATCTGCTCGCGGAAATAGGCCGGGTAGCGCTGGTGCACGTTCTGCAGGTAGCCGGCGCCGTGCACGAACATCACGATCGGGTACTTCTTGCCCGGTTCCTTGTGCTCGGGTTCGTAGTACTTGGCCCAGACCACGCCGGCGCCGTGCTTGGACGGCACCGCCACCAGCTTCGGCTGCACCCACTCACGCGCCTTGTATTCGGCGGTGCGGGTGTCGGTCAGCACGCGGGCCTGGCCACCCGAGGACGGCAGCACCGCCAGCTGCGGCGGCAGGTAGGCGCCGGAATAGCGCACCAGCAGCTGCTGGCCGTCCGGCGACAGCGAGAAGTCTTCCACGCCGTTCAGGCTGGTCAGTTCGCGCACCTGGCGGCTGCCGGTGTCGACCGCGCAGACTTCGTAGTCGTGCGGGGCCTGCTGGTTGCACAGGAAGTAGAAGCCCTTGCCGTCGGCCGACAGCACCGGCGCGGAGGTTTCCCACTTGCCGCCGGTCAGCGCCTGCGGCTTGGCCGTGCCGGCCTGGGTATACAGGTGCGAGTAGCCCGATTCTTCCGAAAGCAGCCACAGCGTGCGGCTGTCGGCCATCCAGCCGAAATCGTTGAAGCCCCAGTTGATCCAGGCGTTGTCGGTCAGCCGGTGGCGGTTCTGCACGCGGCCATCGTTGCCCACGCTGACGATCCAGCGGTCCTTGTTGTCGTTGGCGCGCAGCATCACCGCCGCCTGCTGGCCGTCGGCGCTCCAGCGCATGCCGCCGCCCATGAAGTCGCTCATCACCTGCACGCTGCGGTCGCCCTTCAGCGCGTCCTTGCCGGCCTTGCGGCGCAGCTCGGCCAGCGGGTCGGTGCCGATGCCCGGCAGGCCCGACAGCGACAGCTTCTGCGCCTTGCCGGTACGCACGTCCACGAACCACAGGGTGTGCGGTTCAAAGCCGTTGCGGCCGACGCGGGTACGGGTGTCTTCGGTTTCCTCGTAGCCCGATTCGGTCACGTACAGCGGCATCTTGCTGGTGCGGCCGTCATCGAAATCCTTGGCTTTGGTGGCCACGATCAGGTGGCCCAGGTCCGGCGACAGCAGGCTGTCGACGATCTCCACGTCGGCGCCCAGGTAGATCGGTGCGGCCGCGCGGGTCGGGTCGGCCTGGCGCCAGCGCTGGTCCTGGTCCTTCAGCGCTTCGCGCTGGTCACGGTCGCGGCGCAGGGTTTCCAGGGTGCGCAGCTGCTGGTCGCGCAGCAGGTCATCCTTGGGCTTGCTGGCCGGGTCCTTGTCGGCCTTCAGGCTGGCCACCTGCTGCACGCCGCTGGCGGCGGTCCAGTGGAACCAGTTCTGGCCCACGCGCCAGATCACGCCGTTGTCGGCGGCGAAGTTCACCCCGGTCGCACGCTCGTTGCTGCGGGTCAGCTGGGTCAGCGCGCCACTGCGCAGGTCGCGCACGAACACATCGCCATTGCGCACGAAGGCGCTGCGGCTGCGGGTGCGGTCGTAGACCGGATCGGCCACGTCCAGGCTGCCGCGCTGGTCATCGGCCACCTGCGCGGCGGCGCCACCGGCCAGCGGCTGGCGGAAGGTGTCGCGCACCGGGCTGCCATTGCGCTTGAGCTGGTATTCCACCTGCTGGCTGTTCCACGACCACCAGGCCTTTTCCACCGGCGGACCGATCCAGTCCGGGTCGGCCATGGCCTGTTCGATGGTGATCGGCGTGGGCGCGGCATGCGCGGCCGGTGCGGCCAGGATGGCCGACAGCAGAAGGGACAGGGGCAGCACTCGGGACATGGGCGGACGGCACCAGAAGAGGAAACCGGGAAAGGGTAGCAGCCGCCCGCGCCGGGGGAGGGGGCCACAGGTCATGGCAGCGGGATCGGCAAAGCCGTGCAACCGGCAGCCGGTCCTGCGCATCCAATCTCCTGAACCCGCATCATCCACCGGACAGGAGCCCGACCATGCAGGAACTCATTCCGATCACCCTCTTCATCTGCATCGCCTATGCGATCCATGCCCTGGCCGATGCCCGCGCCCGCAGCAAGCTGGTCGCCCCGCACGTGCCGGAGGAGGTGATCCGTTCGCTGGCGGTGCTGGAAGAAGAGCGCCGCCGCCAGGGCGCGCTGCGCTGGGGCATCAGCCTGGTCAGCCTGGCCGTGGCCATGGGCCTGCTGGAGGCGATGGGCGCGCGCGAGCTGACCTTTGGCGCGGCTGCGGCGCTGGCCGGCAGTGCCGGGCTGGGCCAGCTGCTGGCCTGGCACTTCACCCGTCCTGCCCTGCGCAAGGGCTGAGGCCGGCATGCCACGGGCACAGGGGGCGCCCCGCGCATGAGCCTGCTGGGCGGAGCACTGGCTGCATTGCGGGGGCGTCGCCACGACGTCCCCGCAGCGCCTCTACCGGAAGCTGACGACGACCGCGCGCTGGTGCGGGCGATCATCGATGGCTCGCAGCCGGCGTTCGCGCAGTTGGTGCAGGCCCACCAGCGCACCTGCGCGCACGTGATCGGGCGCATGGTCGGCGACCGTGACCAGGTGGCCGACCTGCTGCAGGAGACCTTCCTGGCCGTGTTCCGCCAGCTGCACCGGTTCCGCTTTGAATCTTCGCTGCGCACCTGGGTTTCGCGGGTGGCCTACACCACGGCGCTGCAGTACCTGCGCCGGCGGCGGCTGGAGGCGCAGTGGATGGTGGCGGTGGACGTGCCGGAGGAGCTGGGCGTGGGTGATGAAGGCCCCGGCCCGGCGGAACTGAGCGAGGCGCTGCAGGCCGGGCGCCAGTTGGGCGCGGCACTTGAGCGGCTGAGTGCACCGCAGAGGCTGATCGTGGGCCTGCATTACCTGGAGGATTTCGACCTGGCCGAGATCGAGCAGGTGACCGGGTTGCCACGCGGTACCATCAAGAGCCACCTGTACCGCGCGCGGCAGACCCTGAAGCAGGAGCTGACCCGACGCGCCACCGCCGGAGAGCTGCTGTGAGCGAAGCCAACGACCCCCGCGATGCCGATGCGCGCGCGCTGTCGCGGGCGCTGCGCGAGCAGGAGGACTCCGTGCCCGATGTGAGCGAGGCGCTGCAGCAGCGATTGCAGGCGGAAACCCGCGACAGCGGCGTGGGCTACGTGGTGGTGCAGGTGCTGCTGGTGTGTGCCCTGCTGGCCGCCGGCGTTTGGTATTTCTGGCGGTGAAGCCCCCGCCGGGCATGGCCCGGCGCTACCCGCACTGGTAGCGGCCGACCTTGGTCGGCGATGTGCGATGTGCCAACCAAGGTTGGCACCTACCAGAGCGGGTCGGTTGGCACCCACGTAGTGGTAGCGGCCGACCTTGGTCGGCGATGTGCGATGTGCCAACCAAGGTTGGCACCTACTAGGGCGGGTCGGTTGACGCCCACTTACTGGTAGCGGCCGACCTTGGTCGGCGATTTGGGGTGTGCCAACCAAGGTTGGCACCTACTAGGGCGGGTCGGTTGACGCCCACTTACTGGTAGCGGCCGACCTTGGTCGGCGATTTGGGGTGTGCCAACCAAGGTTGGCACCTACCAGAGCAGGGCGCCGGCGGCGTCTGCCCCCTGCGACACAGTGAAGCAGCGCGACACCGCGTCGCATCCCAGTGCGGCGATATCTTCCTAAAGTGGTCCGGTATCCCACCCGTACCCGGCAGGAGGCGTCCCTTGGACGCGTTGTTGTTGTCGCGGATCCAGTTCGGATTCGTCATCAGTTTCCATGTGCTGTTCCCCGCCTTCACCATCGGCACCGCCAGCTGGCTGGCCTTCGTTGAATGGCGCTGGCTGCGCACGAAGTTGCCCGTCTGGCGCGATCTCTACTTCTTCTGGCAGAAGATCTTCGCCGTGTCCTTCGGCATGGGCGTGGTCAGCGGCATCGTCATGGCCTTCCAGTTCGGCACCAACTGGCCGCGATTGAGCGAAGTGGCCGGCACCGTGATCGGCCCGCTGCTGACCTACGAAGTGCTGACCGCGTTCTTCCTGGAAGCCAGCTTCCTGGGCGTGATGATGTTCGGCTGGGGCCGGGTCTCGCCGCGCCTGCACTTCCTGTCCACGTGCATGGTGGCGCTGGGCACGCTGTTCTCCACGTTCTGGATCCTGTCGTCCAACAGCTGGCTGCATACGCCGGCCGGCTACGAACTGATCAACGGCATCGTGCACCCGGTGGACTGGTGGCAGGTGGTGTTCAACCCGTCCTTCCCGTACCGCTTGGCGCACATGGCGCTGGGCTCGTTCATCACCACCTGTTTCGTGATCGGTGGCGTGGGCGCGTGGTACCTGCGCAAGGGCACGCACGTCGAAGCTGGGCGACGCATGCTGATCGCCGCCGTGGCCTTCGCCGCGCTGACTGTGCCGGTGCAGATCTTCGTCGGCGACATGCATGGCCTGAACACGCTGAAGCACCAGCCGATGAAGATCGCGGCGGTGGAAGCGCACTGGCACGAAAGCAAGGAAGGCGAGGGCGTGCCGCTGGTGGTGTTCGCCCTGCCCAACGAGAAGGAACAGCGCAACGATTTCGAAGTGGCCATCCCCAAGCTGGGCAGCGTGATCCTGACCCATTCGCTGGACGGCACCTTCGATCCGCTGACTTCCGTGCCGGCCAGCGAGCGGCCGCCGGTGACGCCGGTGTTCTTTGCCTTCCGCATCATGGTCGGTCTGGGCACGCTGATGCTGCTGCTGGCCTGGGTGTCGGCCGTGCAGCTGTGGCGGAAGAAGCTGCTGGATTCGCCGTGGCTGCTGCGCGGCTGGAACTGGATGCTGCCCAGCGGCTTCATCGCCCTGGTGTCCGGTTGGTTCGTGACCGAGATGGGCCGCCAGCCCTGGGTGGTGTACGGCGTGCTGCGCACCGCCGATGCCGTGGGACCGCAGAGCGCGTGGATGACCGCGTTGTCGCTGGCGGTCTACGTGGTCGGCTATGCCTTCGTGTTCGGCTGGGGCATCTGGTACCTGGTGAAGATCCTGCGCCATGGCCCACAGCCCCATGACCACGGGCCGTCGCTGGACCATGGCAGCCACACCCCGGCGCGCCCGCTGTCGGCGGCCGATGAACCGCTGGAGGAGCGCTGAGATGGACCTGATGACCTGGCTGCCGGTGGCATGGTTCGCGGTGATCGGCTTCGGCGTGTTGATGTATGTGGTGCTGGATGGCTTCGTGCTGGGCATCGGCATCCTGGCCCCGTTCGCCGAAGACGAGGAGCAACTGGACCTGATGATGAACACTGCCGCGCCCATCTGGGACGGCAACGAGACCTGGCTGGTGCTGGGCGGTGCCGGCCTGCTGGCCGCGTTCCCCAAGGCCTATGCGGTGCTGCTGTCGGCGCTGTACCTGCCGGTGCTGCTGCTGGTGGTGGCGCTGGTGTTCCGTGGCGTGGCCTTCGAATTCCGCTTCAAGGCGCACCGTTCGCGGCGGCTGTGGAGCGTGGCCTTCGGCCTGGGCTCGCTGCTGGCGACCTTCGCCCAGGGCGTGATCCTGGGCACCCTGGTGCAGGGCATTCCGCTGCTGGAGGGTCGCTTCAGCGGTGGGGCGTTCGTGTGGTTCAGCCCGTTCGCGATGCTGACCGGTGCCGCGCTGGTGGCCGGTTACGCGCTGCTGGGCAGCACCTGGCTGATCCTGAAGACCGAAGGGCGCGTGCAGGCACTGGCGCGGCAGCTGACCCGGCCGCTGGTGGCCGCGGTGATCGTGGCGATGGGCCTGGTCAGCAGCTGGCTGCCGTTCCTGCACTCGCGGCTGATGGACCGCTGGTTCAGCGATGGCAACTTCTGGTGGCTGTCGCCGGTACCGCTGCTGACCTTGGCGGTGGCGGCCGCACTGTGGCGCAGCGCCACCCACCCGCGCCGCGACCTGCCGCCGTTCCTGCTCAGCCTGGGCCTGTTCGTGCTCGGCTTCGCCGGTCTGGTGCTGGGCATGTGGCCCTACCTGCTGCCGCCGTCGATGACCCTGTGGCAGGCCGCGGCCCCGGCCTCGTCGCTGGGCTTCAGCCTGGTCGGGCTGGTGATGCTGCTGCCGGTCATCCTGGGCTATACCGCATGGTCGTACCGGGTGTTCCGCGGCAAGGTGCACGCCGGCGCCGGTTACCACTGAGGCGTGACCCACGGCAGCGGACGGTGACCGCTGCCCGTTGGGGTTTGTGAAACATGTATTCCCTGCGCCGGACGTGCTAGCGTGCGCTCCTTTCCGGCCGCCAGGGGGGGCTGCCGGCGACGTCCTGGACGGACGCACGGCTGCAGGAATGGGGGGCCGCCGCGCGTCGCCGTAACTGGCTCGTGCCTATTGTTTGCCCATCCAAACATCACCGGTAATGATTGAATTTTCCGTAGTCGACTGGGCTGCCTGGGCACCCGGGCTGACCGAACGCAGCCAATGGATGGACTGGGCCCGCACGCCGTTCCTGCCGCAGGGCGAGGGCACGCCTGCGCTGGCCGAAATTCCCGCCATGCAGCGGCGCCGCATCGAGCGCCTGGGCCGCATGGCCATCCAGACCGCCTGCTGGTGCGAAGACGGGCAGGGCGCCGACAGCCAGGTGCCGCTGGTGTTCGCCAGCCGCCATGGCGACGTGGCCCGTTCAATGGAACTGCTGGGCTCGCTGGCGGCCAACGAGCCGCTGTCGCCCACCGGCTTCGGGCTGTCGGTGCACAACGCCATCGCCGCGCTGTATTCCATCGCCCGCGGCCACCGCGGCAACTACCTGGCGCTGGCCGCCGGCCAGGCCACCGTGGAAGCGGCCTGCCTGGAAGCGGTGGGGCTGCTGGCCGATGGTGCGCCGGAAGTGCGCATCGTGGTCTACGAATCGCCGTTGCCCGACGTTTACGCGGAATTCGCCGACGAACCTGACCCGTTCTTCGCCTGGTGCTGGCGTCTGGCACCGGCCGACGCGGCCGGTACCGGCCTGCGCCTGGCCTGGCAGGCGGCCGAGGGCGCGCCGCAGACCGCCCCGGGCCTGCTGCCGCACGCGCTGGACCTGCACCGCTTCCTGCTTGGCCAGGACGCCAGCCTGGAGCACGTCAGCCAGGGCCAGCGCTGGTGCTGGAGCCGCCGTGTCTGAGGCGCTGCGCCGCCTCGATCACGCCTGGCGGGTGTTCGGCACCGGCCTGAGCTTTGCTGCCTTCGGTGTGGGCGGGCTGCTGCTGGGCGTGTTCGTGATGCCCCTGCTGCTGCTGATGCGCGACCCGGTGGCGCGGCGGCGGCGTGCGCGACGGGTGGTGCAGGGCGCGTTTGCCAGTCACGTCTGGCTGATGTGCCGGCTGGGGGTGATGACCCTGCAGGTGGAAGGGCGCGAGCGCCTGCAGCGCGACGGCCTGCTGGTGCTGGCCAACCACCCCACACTGATCGACGTGGTCTGCCTGATCGCCCTGTTGCCCAACGCCGACTGCGTGGTGAAGCGGGCGGTGGCCTGCAACCCGTTCATGCGCGGCCCGGTACGCGCCGCCGGCTACATCGCCAACGACGATGGCGCCGGCCTGGTCGATGACTGCGTGGCGGCCGTGCATGCCGGCGGCACCCTGGTCATTTTCCCGGAAGGCACCCGCACCGTGCCGGGCCAGCCGCTGCGCCTGCAGCGCGGCGCGGCCAACATTGCCGTGCGCGGCCGGCTGGACATCACCCCGGTGCGCATTACCTGCACCCCGCCCACGCTGACCAAGGGCCAGAAGTGGTATCGTGTGCCCTCACGTCGTTTTCACGTTCAGCTGCAGATCGGCGAAGATATCGCGATCGCGCCGTTCCTGGCCGAAGATGACTCGCCGAGGGGGGATGCCTTGGCGGCCCGTCGCGTCACCGACCACCTCACTCGTTATTTCGACCTGTCTGGAGATCCGACCCGTGCAAGCACTTGAGCACGAGATCAAGGAATTGATCATTTCCTCGCTGTCACTGGAGGACATCACGCCGGAGGACATCGATCCGACCGCGCCGCTGTTCGTTGAAGGCCTGGGCCTCGATTCGATCGATGCGCTGGAACTGGGCCTGGCGCTGCAGAAGAAGTACGGTGTCAGCCTCTCGGCCGACTCTGAAGAAACCCGTCGCCATTTCTCCAGCGTGCGCGCGCTCGGCGAGTTCGTCGCCGCCCGCCAGTCGTAAGGCGCAGGAACAGCCATGACCAAGAATGAACTTTTCGAGCGCATCGTCCGCATCCTGACCGACAGCTTCGAGATCGAGCCGGCCCGGATCACCCCGGAGGCGCGCCTGTATGACGACCTGGACATCGACAGCATCGATGCGGTCGACCTGATCGTGCAGCTGAAGCCGCTGCTGGGTCGCAACCTGCAGCCGGAAGCCTTCAAGGCCGTGCGCACCGTGCAGGACATCGTTGATGTCGTGCATGGCCTGCTGCCTGGTCAGGCTGCCGCCTGACCGCAGCGCAGACGGCACGGCCATGGCTCGGGCACGCGTGGTCGTGGTGGCAGCGCTTTCGCTGGCCTACCCCGTGCTGGTGTACGCCGCGATGGGCCGCTTCGAGCCACGCTGGCTGTCGCTGCTGCTGTTCGGCCTGGCCCTGCTGCGCGCGCTGACCACCCGGCAACCGCTGTGGTGGGCCGCCGCCGCCGGTGCCGGCCTGCTGGCCGCGCTGGCCACCCTCCTCAACCAGGCGCTGCCGCTGAAGCTGTACCCGGCGCTGGTGAACGTGGTGATGCTGTGCGTGTTCGCCACCAGCCTGCGCTTCGGCCCGCCGCTGGTGGAACGCCTGGCGCGCCTGCAGGAACCGGACCTGCCACCGTTCGCGGTGGTCTATACCCGTCGCGTCACCCAGGTGTGGTGCGGCTTTTTCGTTTTCAACGGAGGCCTGGCCCTGCTCACCGCGCTGTACGCGTCGGATCGGGTCTGGATGCTCTACAACGGACTGTTGGCGTACGTGATGATGGGCGTGTTGTTTACAGGTGAATGGCTGGTGCGGCGGCGGGTGAAGGCAGCACATGCGCATGGCTGACTGGATCGCCCTGGACCGCCTGATGGTCACCGCGCAGCCGGGTCGCCCGGTCGGTCTGTGTGGCGAGGTGGCGCTGGACCACAGCGCGCTGCGCCAGCGTGTGGTGGCCTGGCGTGATGCCTTCGCCGCAGCCGATGGCCGCGACTGGGCGCTGTATTTCGACGATGCCATCGCCTTCGCCGCGGCCCTGTTCGGCGCGTGGCATGCCGGCAAGCGCGTGTTCCTGGCCGCCGACAACCTGCCGGCCACCCTGCAGGCGCTGCAGCCGCAGGTCGCAGGCTTTGCCGGCGATGTGTCGGCCGATTACCGGCCGCTGGTTCCCGCTGCTCCGACCGATGGCGCGCTGCACGCGCTGGATGAGCGCGCCTGCGAACTGTGCGTGTTCACCTCCGGCAGCACCGGCCAGCCCAGCGCGATCAGCAAGCGCATGGACCAGTTGGCGCGCGAGGTCGATGCGCTGCAGGCGGCCTTCGGTGCGCAGGTGGAGGGCGCGCAGGTGCACGGCACCGTGTCCCACCAGCACATCTACGGCCTGCTGTTCCGCGTGCTGTGGCCGCTGGCGGCGGGGCGGCCGGTGCAGCCGCGGCGGTTCTTCCATGAAGATCTGGTGGCGACCCTGGCCGCGGCCGACAGCGTGCTGGTGGCGACCCCGGCGCACCTCAAGCGCCTGCCCGAACAACTGGATTGGGCCAGCCTGCATGGGCGCCTGCGCGCGGTGTTTTCCTCCGGCGGCCCGCTGCCCGAAGACGCCGCACGACAGGTGCGCGGCTGGCTGGGCGTGGCACCCACCGAGGTGTATGGCAGCAGCGAGACCGGCGGCATCGCCTGGCGCCGCTGGGATACCGACATGCCGCCGTGGCAGCCGCTGCCGGGCGTGCAGTGGCGCATTGAAGAGGGCTGCCTGGCCGTGGCCTCGGCGCACCTGGAAAGCGCCGACTGGTGGCGGACCCAGGATCGGGTGGAAGCCCTGGCCGATGGCCGCTTCCGCCTGCTGGGGCGTGCCGACCGCATCGTCAAGATCGAAGAGCGCCGGGTTTCGCTGGACGCGCTGGAACGCGCCCTGCGCGAAGACCCCGAAGTGGAGGACGCGCGCGTGCTGGTGCTGCAGGGGCACCGTGAACAACTGGCCGCCGTGGTGGTGCCCGCCGTTCCGGCGCTGGCCGAGGCCGGTGATGCCGCACGTCGCGCACTCGGCCAGCGGCTGGGCGCCCGCCTGGCGCAGGGCCATGATGCGGTGACCCGCCCGCGCCGTTGGCGGCTGGTGCAGGCACTGCCGATCAATGCCCAGGGCAAGGTGACCCAGGCGGCGCTGGCGGCATTGTTCCAGCCGTTGCTGCCGGTGCCGCAGTGGGACCAGCGCGGCGACGCCAGCGCGACCCTGCGCATGACCCTGGACCCGGCGCTGCGTGCATTCCAGGGCCACTTCCCGCAGGCCGCGATCCTGCCCGGCCTGGCCCAGCTGGATTGGGCGGTGCGCTTCGGCCGTCAGGCCTTCAACCTGCCAAGCGGCTTCGTGCGCATGGACGTGGTGAAGTTCCAGAAGGTGGCGCGGCCCGGCGATGAGCTGACCCTGCAGCTGGACTGGGATGCGCCGCGCGGCGTGCTGACCTTCCGCTACACCTCCCTGCACGGCGTGCATGCCAGCGGCAAGGTGATCCTGACCGATGCGCACTGAGCCGGCGCCGACCGGGGGCGCCTTCGCGCCGCTGGTGGTCATTCCCGTGTACGACCACGAACACGCCATCGGCGCCGTGGTGCAGGGCGTGCAGGCCGCGGGCCTGCCGTGCCTGCTGGTGGACGATGGATCATCGCCTGCGTGCGCGGCCGTGCTGCGCGCGTTGTCCACGCAGCCCGGCGTCGATCTGCTGCGGCTGGACCAGAACCAGGGCAAGGGCGGCGCCATGCTGGCCGGTTTTGCCGAAGCGGCGCGGCGCGGCTACAGCCATGTGCTGCAGATCGATGCCGACGGCCAGCATGACACCGGCGATCTGCCGCGCTTCATCGCCGCTGCCCGGGCCCGCCCGCAGGCAGTGATCTGCGGCATTCCGGCCTACGATGCCAGCGTGCCCAAGGCGCGCCTGTACGGTCGCTACGCCACCCATATCTGGGTCTGGATCAACACGCTGTCGCTGCACCTGCGCGACACCATGTGTGGCTTCCGGGTGTATCCGCTGCCGCCGGTGCTGGCGCTGGTCGGCCAGGAAACCATCGGCCGGCGCATGGATTTCGATACCGAAATCATGGTCCGCCTGTACTGGCGGCAGGTGCCGGTGGAGCACCTGGCCACGCGCGTGACCTACCCGGCCGATGGCGTGTCGCACTTCGATGTGTGGCGCGACAACGTGCGCATCAGCCGCATGCACACCCGCCTGTTCTTCGGCATGCTGCCGCGCGCGCCGCGCCTGCTGTGGCGCCGCCTGCGGGGCCAGGGCTGACATGGCGCGCACGCAGGACGCACCGCATTGGGCCGACATCGGCGAATCCACCTCGGTGGCCGGTGTGCTGTTCCTCTGCTGGGTGCACCGCTGGTTCGGGCGCTGGCCGTTCCACCTGTGCGTGTGGCCGGTGGTGGCCTGCCACTGGCTGGGCAACCGGGTCGGCCGCCAGGCGTCGATGCAGTACCTGCAGCGGCTGCAGGCGCACAGCGGTGCGCTGGGCCATGCGCCCACCTGGCGCGACAGCCTGCGCCACTTCTTCAGCTTCGCCGATACGCTGCTGGACAAGCTGCTGGGCCTGGGCGGGCGCTACCCGCCCGAACGCATCCACCTGCAGCGCGACCTGGTGCTGGGCAAGATCGCGCGCCGCGAAGGCGGCCTGATCCTGACCGCGCATATCGGCTGCCTGGAACTGTGCCAGGTGCTGGCCGAACAGGTGCCCGGCTTCCGCATTACCGTGCTGGTGCACACCGCCCATGCGCAGCGCTTCAACCGCCTGCTGCAGCGGCTGGACCCGCTGGCCGCGGTGGAGCTGGTGCAAGTGACCGAAATGGGCCCGGCCACAGCGATGATGCTGGCCGACAAGGTTGCTTCCGGTGGCTTCGTGGCCATCGTCGGCGACCGCGTGCCGGTGCAGGGCGGGCGCAGCGTGATGGCCGATTTCCTGGGCCACCGCGCGCCGTTCCCGATCGGTGCCTACGTGCTGGCCTCTGCGCTGGCCTGCCCGGTGTACACCATGTCCTGCCTGCACGATGGCGATGGCTATCGCGTGGCGTTTGAACAGTTCGCCGAACGCGTGGTGCTGCCGCGCGGCTCGCGTGATGCCGCCCTGGCCGAACAGGCGCAGCGCTTCGCGCGCTGGCTGGAACTCCAGGTCATCCAGTCCCCGTTGGACTGGTTCAATTTCTTCCCCTTCTGGGATCAGGCCCCCCATGACGACTGACGCCGTACCCGTATGCCGTTTCGGTGATGCACCGCTGACCATTGAAGACGTGGTGGCGCTGGCCCAGCGCCAGTGCGAGGCCGCCCTGAGTGAGGCGCCCGCGTTCCGCGCGCATATCCAGCGCGGCGCCGATTTCCTCGACCGCCTGCTGCGCGAGGATGGGGTGATCTATGGCGTGACCACCGGCTACGGTGATTCGTGCACGGTGAACATTCCGCCGGCGCTGGTGGCCGAGCTGCCGCACCACCTGTACACCTACCACGGCTGCGGCCTGGGCCGTTACCTGGACCCGGCGGAAACGCGTGCCGTGCTGGCCGCGCGCCTGGCCTCGCTGGTGCGTGGCATGTCCGGCGTCAGCGTGCCGCTGCTGGAAGGCCTGGCCACCCTGCTGCAGCACGACGTGCTGCCGCTGGTCCCGGCCGAAGGCTCGGTCGGCGCCAGTGGTGACCTGACCCCGCTTTCGTACGTGGCCGCCGTGCTGTGTGGCGAGCGCGAGGTGCTGTTCGAAGGCCAGGTACAGGCGGCCGGTCCGGTGCTGGCGAAGATCGGCATGACCCCGCTGAAGCTGCGCCCGAAGGAAGGCCTGGCGATCATGAACGGCACCGCGGTGATGACCGGCCTGGCCTGCCTGGCCTGGCAGCGCGCCGACTACCTGGCCCGCATGGCCACGCGCCTGACTGCCTTCAACGTGTTGTCCAGCGACGGCAACGCGCACCACTTCGATGAAACCCTGTTCGCCGCCAAGCCGCACCCCGGCCAGAGTCGCATTGCCGCGCGCCTGCGCAGCGACCTGCACAGCGAGCGCCCGCCACGCAACGAACAGCGCCTGCAGGACCGCTATTCGCTGCGCTGTGCGCCGCACGTGATCGGTGTGCTGGAAGACAGCCTGCCGTTCCTGCGCCAGCTGATCGAAACCGAACTGAACAGCGCCAACGACAACCCGCTGATCGATGCCGACGGCGAGCGCATCCTGCATGGCGGTCACTTCTATGGTGGCCACATCGCGCTGGCGATGGATACGCTGAAGAACACCGTGGCCAACGTCGCCGACCTGCTGGACCGGCAGCTGGCGCTGGTGGTCGACGCCCGCTACAACCACGGCCTGCCGGCCAACCTGTCGGCAGCCACCGGCCCGCGTGCGGCCATCAACCATGGCCTGAAGGCGCTGCAGATCAGCGTGTCGGCGTGGACCGCCGAAGCCCTGAAGCAGACCATGCCGGCCAGCGTGTTCTCGCGTTCCACCGAATGCCACAACCAGGACAAGGTCAGCATGGGCACCATCGCCGCGCGCGACTGCCTGCGCGTGATCGAACTGACCGAGCAGGTGGTGGCGGCCATGCTGATCGCCGCCCGCCAGGGCCTGGCCCTGCGCGAACGGGTTGGCCTGAACGCGCAGCTGCATGGCAGTCTGGCCGACATGTACGCCGACCTGGGGCAGCGCATCGCCCTGGTTGAAGAAGACCGCGCGCTGGATCGCGAACTGCGGGAACTGCTGGTGGAGATCCGCGCGCAACGCTGGGAACTGTATGCCGGTGAATGAACACACGGAACTGGTCGGGGAAATCACCCTGACCCCTGCCTTCCATGACTGCGATCCGATGAACGTGGTCTGGCACGGCAACTACTTCAAGTATTTCGAGATCGCGCGCTGCGCGCTGCTCGGCCGCTACGACTACGACTACCCGCAGATGCTCGAATCGGGCTACCTGTGGCCGGTGGTCGATGCGCGGGTGAAGTACGTGCGCCCGCTGCTGTTCAACCAGCCGCTGCGCATCGTGGCGCGCATCGTGGAATGGGAGAACCGGCTGAAGATCGAGTACGAAATCTTCGATGCGGGCAGCGGCCAGCGCTTGACCCGTGCAATGACCATCCAGGTCGCGGTGGACGCGACCAGCAAGGAAATGCTGTACCAGTGCCCGCCGGTGCTGTGGCAGCGCCTGGGAGTGCCTGCACCATGAAGACCCTGTTCACCGTTCCGCGCGCGCTGCTGTGCGCGCTGCTGCTGGCCGCTGCGCCGCTGGCCCAGGCCGCCGACCCGGCGGTGGATGCGATCACCCAGGCGGTGGCGCGGCCGGACGTACTGCGTGGCCAGTTCACCCAGGAAAAGCAGGTCAGCGGCTTCAAGAACCCGCTGCGTTCGCAGGGCCAGTTCGTGGTCGCGCGCCAGCACGGCGTCATCTGGACCACGCTCAAGCCGTTCCCCTCGGAAGTGGTGGTCACCGCCGACCGCATCCTCAGCCGCCAGCGCGACGGCAGCACCCGGGTCGAACTGGATGCGCGGCAGCAGCCGGCCATGCGCTCGGTGAACGCGATCATGTTCGCGCTGATGAGCGGTGACGTGCAGGCGCTGTCCAGCCAGTTCAACGTGCAGGCCAGCCGCGAAGGGCAGGGCTGGACGCTGAAGCTGACCCCGAAGTCGGCGATGCTGGCCAAGGCTTTCGAATCGCTGACCCTGCAGGGCGACCGCTACGTGCGCCAGGTGCAGATCGTGGAGGCCAACAAGGACCGCACGCAGATCCAGTTCAACGCGTTGAGCGAAGCACCGGCCACGCTGAATGCCGACGAGGCGCGCCGCTTTGACTGATCTGGGTAGCGCGAACGGAGCGGACCGCCTGCGCCGCTGGTGGCACTGGCTGGGCATTGCCTGGCTGCTGGTGCTGCTGGTGCTGGGCGTGCAGCAGTGGCGGCTGTGGAGCGAACAGTCGCGGATCGACACCGACATCCTGGCGCTGTTGCCGCAGGATGCACACGATCGCCTGTTGAGCGATGTCACCCGGCGCATTGCCGACGGCAGCTCGCGCCAGGTGGTGGTGCTGCTGGGCAGTACCGATGGCGGCGCCGCCAAGCGCGCGCAGGCCGCCTTCGCCAAGGCGATGGCCGGCGATGCCGACAACGGGCTGCTGGTGCCCAGTGGTTCGATCGAAGGCTGGTTCGATGAAGCGCGCGCGTTCTACGCGCCGTACCGCGACCGCCTGCTGACCCCAGGCCAGCGCGAACAGTTGCAGCAGGCCGAACCGGGCGCGCTGGCCGAACAGGCCTTGGGCGCGTTGTATGGCCCGATGGGCGCACCGCGGTTGACCGATTGGCGGCAGGACCCGCTGTCGCTGTGGCCGAAGTGGTGGCAGCAGCAGGCACAGGGCTCGGGCCTGCGCCTGGGCGATGATGGCCTGCTGGAAGCCGAAGGCAAGCATTGGGCCGCGCTGCAGTTCGATACGCCGGGTTCGGCGTTCCAGCTCGATGGCGAGCGTCATATCGATGGCCTGCTGGAACGTGCCGGCCAGGCCGCCAAGGCCGCGGCGCCGGATCTGGAGATCCTGCACGCCGGCGTGCCGCTGCATGCCGAAGCGGCGGCCGTACAGGCCAACCAGGAAATCAACACCATCGGCTGGGGCTCGCTGGCCGCCGTGCTGCTGCTGGTCTGGCTGGCGTTCCGTTCGCTGCGCCCGATCCTGCTGGTGGCCGCCTCGCTGCTGATCGGCTGTGGCGTGGCGCTGGCGGTCACCGTGCTGGTGTTCGGCAAGGTACACGTGCTGACCCTGGTGTTCGGTGCATCGCTGGTGGGCGTGGCCGAGGACTACGGCATCCACTGGTTTGCCTCGCGCCAGGCCGAACCGGCGGACCGCCGCTGGAAGCTGCTGCGGCACCTGCTGCCCGGCCTGTGGCTGGCCCTGCTGACCAGCGCGCTGGCCTACCTGGCACTGGGCCTGGCCCCGTTCCCCGGCCTGCGGCAGATGGCGCTGTTCTCGGTGGTGGGCCTGGCGGCCGCGTTCCTGACGGTGATCTTCTGGTTCCCGTGGCTGGACGGCGGTGACATCCGCCAGACCCGTTTCTCGCAGTGGCTGGGCAGCACCCTGGAGCGCTTCCCGCGCCTGCATGGCACGCGCCCGGTCACGGTGTTCATCGTGGCCGCACTGGCGCTGTCGGCCATCGGCATCGCGCGCCTGCAGAGCAACGACGATCTGCGCAGCCTGCAGTCATCGCCGCCGGCGCTGATGGCCGAACAGATCCGCCTGAGCCAGTTGCTGGGCATGCCCAGCCCGGCGCAGTTCTACCTGGTGCAGGGCGAAGATGACGCACAGCTGCTGCAGCGCGAAGAAGCGCTGACCGAGCGCCTGCGTGTGCTGGCCCATGACAAGCGCATTGGTGGCTACCGTGCGATCAGCGATTGGCTGCCGTCGCCGGCGCGCCAGCAGGCCGATGCCGCACTGACCGCGAAGGTCGAACCGGGCGTGTTGTCGGCGGTGGGCGAAGCGGTGGGCGAACCGCTGCCGCGCCCGGATTTCGCTGCCGGCCCGCTGACCGCGCAGGCATTCCTGGCCTCGCCAGCGTCCAAGCCGTTCCGCCACCTGTGGGTGGGCAGCGTGGGCGGGCAGAAGGTCAGCGTGGTGATGGTCGACGACCTGTCGCGTGCCGATGCGCTGGCCACCCTGCAGGGCGCGGCCGAAGGCCTGTCCGGCGTGCGCTGGGTCGATCGCACCGCCGATTTCTCCAAGCTGCTGGGCCACTACCGCAAGCTGATGGGCGGCCTGCTGCTGGTCGGCATCGCGCTGGTGTTCGGTGCGCTGTGGCTGCGCTACCGCCGCCAGGCGTGGCGGGTGTTCGCACCCACCCTGATTGCCGGTGCGCTCACGCTGGGCCTGCTGGGTCTGTTCGGGCAGCCGCTGCAGCTGTTCAACGTGCTGGCGCTGATGCTGTTGCTGGGCATGGGCATCGACTACGGCATCTTCCTGATCGAGCACCGCGGCGATGCCAGTGCCTGGCTGGCGGTGTGCGTGGGCGCGGCCAGCACCTGGCTGTCGTTCGGCCTGCTTGGCCTGTCGCAGACCCCGGCGCTGCGCGCGTTCGGGCTCACCCTGCTGTTCGGCATCGGCCTGGTCTGGCTGATCTCGCCGCTGTTCCGGCCACCGCCGCACGACCTGCCGCCGGCATGACGCCGGCACCGCCGTTTTCCCTTCTTTCCACCTGATCGAGCAACAAGGACGCCCCGATGAACACTGCTGTGGATGCTGTCGAACGTACTGAAATCCTGATCATCGGTGCCGGTCCCGCCGGTTCGGTGGCCGCCGCGATGCTGCGCCAGCAGGGGCGCCAGGTGCTGATGCTGGAGC
>NZ_CP025999.1:3184198-3424333 GCF_003086695.1 Stenotrophomonas sp. SAU14A_NAIMI4_8 | reverse complement strand
TGATCGTATTCGTATCGGATGACCGCTTTGGGCGGATCCAGCCGGCACAGCCGGTTGAGGCCGTGAACACGCATCAACCGGGAAATGGTGCTGTGGCCGATCCCCAAGGCCTTGGAAATGGTCAGGTAGGTGTGCCGTTTACGGCGGCGCTCCTTGATCTGCTCGACGACCGACGCAGGCGTGGCATGCGGCGTCTGGTGCGGGCGAGAGCTGCGGTTTTCCAGCCCCGACGCCCCGAACTCCCGGAATCGGGCCAGCCACTTGTAGGCCGTACGCACACTTACGCCACACGCTTGTGCTGCCTCCTCCGGCCGCAGGCCCTCGTGGAGGATGCGACGGACAAGAAGTTCTCGACTAAACGGCGTTAAACGGGCATTTTTATGGTTGTTCATCCGGGCTCTTTGGGATCTGGAGAGGTGTGGTAACCACCATTTTCCAGAGATGTCCCGGATGAACAACGTACAGAGAGATCACAACTAACAGTCGACTCTACCTGATCGTTTTTCCCGGTCGATTTGAGCCGGTCGTTTTTCCCAGTCGATTCAAACCGGCCGATTCCACCGAGGCGGCCCATCACTTCGATGGGCCGCCCTGCGCGGCATCAGAACGTGTAACGCACGCGACCGTAGTAGTACGCGCCGTTGCTGCCGATCGGCGACAGCACGTCGTACGGCAGGTTGCCGTAGTAGTAGATATCGTCGTTGGATTTGTCCGGATAGTTGTCGGTCAGGTTCTGCCCGCCAATGGCCACGCTCCACTGCGTGTTGAAGCGGTATTCCACTTCCGCATCCAGCTGCCATTCGGCCTGGTAGGTCTGGCGCGGAATGTAGCCGTCGCCGAAGTTGAATACGCGGGTGGCGCTGCCGTAGCGGTTCACCCGGCTGCTCAGCGACCAGTGGTCGTTGCTCCAGGCGGCCGAGAAGCCGGCGCGGCTGCGCGGGGTGGCATCGGTCAGGGTGTTGGTTTCTTCGATGCCGAACAGCACGTAGTCCGCATCCAGCGCCTGCAGCTGGGCCGGGGTGGCCAGCACGTTCTTCAGCGTGGTCTTGGTGTAGGCGTAGGTGCCGGTCAGCAGCAGCTGGCCATCGCCCAGCGCCTGGCGCCAGTTGGTCACCAGCTCGGCACCACGGGTGCGGGTATCGGCGGCGTTGACGAAGAAGCTGGCGCTTTCAAGACCGGTGACGCCGTAGTTGGCGGCCACGTAATCGGTCAGCGCATCGCCGGTGATGCTCTCCGACAGCGCGATGCGGTCGTCGATATCAATCTGGAAGAAGTCCAGCGACAGGTCGAAATGCTCGCCGATGCGGCTGGTGAAGCCCAGCGAGGTGTTCAGCGACTTTTCCGGCTTCAGGTCCTGCGCGCCCAGGCCGCGGGCGATGGGATTGTTCACCGACAGCAGGCGGCCCTGCACCAGCTGGCCGGCGGCGTTGTAGCCGGTGGACGTGGATTCATAGCCGATCTGTGCCAGCGACGGTGCACGGAAGTTGTTGGAGATGGCGCCACGCAGGGCGAAGGCCGGGGTGAATTCGTAGCGCAGGCCTAGTTTGCCGGTCAGTTCGCCGCCGAAATCATCGTTGTGCTCGTAGCGTGCGGCCAGGTCGGTGGAGAAGTGATCGCCGAACTGGCTGGACAGGCTGGCATAGGCGCTGGCCACATCGCGGGCCAGCGAGGCCGCATCCTGCGGGGTCAGGCCGCCGCCGGCCTGCGAACCGGTCGGGCGGTCGGTGTACGGGCCAGCGGCGTAGCTGGACGGATCACCGGGGCGGGTTTCATAGCGCTCGTGGCGCACTTCCGCACCCAGGCCCAAGGTATGGGTGATGCTGTCGCTCTGGCTGAACACGCGGCTCAGATCCAGGTTGCCCACGGTCTGCGCGTACTGGTAATCGGCGGTCTTGAAGCGGGTCGGGCTGGTCGGGCCCAGCGAAGCGTTGATCGAATCGCGCAGGCGGTAGGTGAAGTCGTTCTGGCCGTAATCCACGCTGCCGTCATAGCTCCACTCGCCCCACTGCCCGCGCACGCCGGCCACGGCCTGCACGTCGCGGTTCTCGCCTTCGGAAATGGGGCGGTAACCGTTCGGGTACACCTCCTTCCAGTTGGCATCGCTGTCGGGGTAGCGGAAGTAGTTGGCGCCTTCGGTGTCGCGCTGGTTGAAGGTGCCGAACGCATAGAACGTGGCGGTCTTGCCCACCGGGATTTCAGTGTTCAGCCACAGGTTGATGTCCTTGCTGGCACCGTCGCCGAGCACGTAATTGCGCTTGCCCTGCAGTGCCAGGTTGGCCTCGGTCTGGTCCCACGGCGGAATCAGGTCGTAGCCGGCGCGGTTGGTGCCGTTGCGCTTCTTGAATTCCAGGCCCACGCGCAGGAAGCCGCCGTCTTCACCCAGCGAGGTGCCGACCTTGGCGCTGATGTTGCCGGTCTGGCCATCGGTGAGGGTGCGGCCGATCGGCTTCAGGTCGGTGTGGTTGGCGCCGTAGCTGGCTTCGATCTCGCCACCGTCGCCGCCGTTGTCCAGGATCACGTTGATCACGCCGGCCACCGCATCGGAGCCGTACAGCGCACCGGCGCCATCGCGCAGCACTTCGATGCGCTTGATGGCGCTGACCGGAATCGAGTTGAAATCGACCGGGGTGGTGCCCTTGCCGATCTTGCTGTCGGTGTTCACCAGCGCGGTGTGGTGGCGGCGCTTGCCGTTCACCAGCACCAGCACCTGGTCCGGCGACAGGCCGCGCAGCTGTGCGGCGCGCACGTGGTCGGCGCCACCGGAATTGGACTGGCGCGGGAAATTGAACGAAGGCAGCAGGGCCTGCAGTGCGCTGCCCAGTTCGCCGTTCACCACGCCGGCCTTGCGGATTTCCTCGGCGGTCAGCACGTCCACCGGCGCGGTGGATTCGAGCACGGTGCGGTCGGCGGCACGGGTGCCGGTCACGATCACCGTGTCCAGGTTGGTGGCGGCATCCTGGGCCAGGGCAAGGGCGGGGGACAGCGCAAGCGCGATGGCGAGGCCAAGCGGCGACGCGGACAGGCGGGGGGACATGCAGACTCCAGCAGCGACAACGTGGGGAAGGGGGAGATGATGGTTTCACTTACATCCATCCGGATGAAGCGATATATTATCTTCGCGTGAGCAGCTGGTGTGATGCAAGCCCCGGTTGTCTTTGCATCAGTTCATGCCTGCAGGGCATGAGTGATTGGTTGCAGTTGCAACCACGGCGCGGGTGTACCCTCCGTGCCCTTTCACCGCGTTTGTTCCCCTTCCCCGGAGTGTTGTTCCCGATGAAACGCCTTGGCCTGATCTTCGCCGTACTGCTGGCCACCAGCGGCTGCGCCAGCCTGTCTTCGCAGGCGCCCAGCGCCTACACCACCACCGCCGCGCTGGAAGGCGATGCGGCCCGCCCGGCCAGCGGCCACGGCTGGGTGCGCAGCGAGCTGTACTTCGGCGTGGGTGAAGAGCAGGGCAGCGGCAACCGCCCGCAGGCCGATACCATCAGCGAGGCGCAGTGGCGCGCATTCCTGGACAAGGAAGTGACCCCGCGCTTCCCCGATGGCCTGACCGTGTTCGATGCCTACGGGCAGTGGCTGTTCCGTGGCGATGCGGCGCCCAACCGCCTGCGCACCAAGGTGCTGGTGGTGCTGCACGAAGACAGCCCGCAGCGCCGTTCCGACATCGAGGCGATCCGCCTGGCGTGGAAGCAGCAGACCCAGCACCAGTCGGTACTGTGGTCGCGGCAGGCAGTTGACGTATCGTTCTGACCTGAAGGCGCCAAAGCGGCGCCACGGGCGGCAATGATGAAACACAGGGATGCGGTGTGGGGCCTGCTGCTGGCAGGCCTGCTGGTGCCGGCCGCGCAGGCGGCCGGACAGGACGGCGGCCCGCTGCGCTTCGCGCCGGCACCGGGTGTACAGGTGCAGGCGGAGGTGATGGAGGGCGGCAGCATCGACGTGCGCGTTTCGCCGTCGGGCAAGCGCCTGGAACTGGCGGGCGCTGCAGATGCCGATGGCAATTCGCGGCTGTCAGCCGAAGACATCGATTTCGATGGACGCCCCGAACTGGTCGCACGGGCGTCGGTGGGCATGGTCAATGAAGCGGTGGCGGTCTACCGCTTCGATCCGGCCAGCGGCGGATTCCACGCGCTGGAGGCGGACACCCACGGCCGTGACAGCTGCGGCAACCTGATGGGCCTGACCGTCGACGCTGCCACGCGCACGCTGAGCAGCAGCTGCCGCAGCGGCCCGATGTGGTACACAGATCTGTATCGGTTCGCGGGTTCGAAGCTCTATCTGTACCGCGCCGAGGACGTGCTGCAGCTGGGCGATGCCTTCGATGCCGCGCTGGAGGTCGATCACACCGGCGAACAAGGGCCGCTGGCGGTGTGGCGCACCTTTGACGCGCAGGGCCGCGTCCTCGACAGCGCGATCGGCGATGGCTTGGTCGCGCCCACCGGTCCCTCGCCTGTGCCAGGCATCCAGGCCACGGTGCGGCCGGCGCGCCTGTTCCTGTTCGAACGGCCAGGCGCAACCAGCACCCAGCGCTACCTGGTGCAGGGCGATCGGGTGGAACTGCGCGATGCCGCCGATGGCTGGGTGCAGGTGCGCTATCAGAATGCAAAGCGCGGCGCCGTCGTGGGCTGGATCAACGTGAACTGAACACCGCGTGCGCCCTATACCGATGTATGGGGCGCAACGCGCCGATGCCCACGGAAGCGTCACCGTGCGGGGTCTAGCCTCGGGGTCCTCCCCCAAGCAAGGCTTTTCCCATGAGCAAGCGCGTTGCCGAGATCGTTGTTGAAACCCTGCAGCAGGCGGGCGTGCGCCGCTGTTACGGGATCGTGGGCGACACGCTGAACCACGTGACCGATGCCATGCACCGCAGCGAAATCGACTGGGTACACGTGCGCCACGAGGAAGTGGCCGCGTTCGCCGCCGGTGCCGATTCGCTGGTGAGCGGTCAGCTGACCGCCTGCGCCGGCTCCTGCGGCCCCGGGGGCCTGCATTTCATCAACGGCATCTTCGAAAGCAACCGCAACCGCGCGCCGCTGGTGCTGATCGCCAGCCAGATCGTGACCAGCGAACTGGGCATGGAATTTCCGCAGGAAGTGGATTTCAAATCGGTCTATGCCAGCTGCACGGTGTTCTGCGAGCAGGTGCACAGCCCCGAGCAGGCACGCCGCGTGGTGGCGCTGGCGTGCCAGGCGGCGATCAGCCGCCGCGGCGTGGCGGTGGTGATCCTGCCGGCCGATATCAGCGAGGCCGAGGTGAAGCACGATGTGCCGTTCTCGGTGCATTACACCCAGCCGGTGCTGCGCCCGGCCGACGCCGAGCTGCAGCGCATCGCCGAGCTGCTGGGGCAGGGCAAGCGCATCGGCATCTACGCCGGTGCCGGTTGCCAGGGCGCGCATGCGCAGCTGATCGAACTGGCGCGCCGGCTGCAGGCACCGGTGGCGCACACCTCGCGCGCGAAGGATTTCGTCGAACCGGACAACCCCTACAACATGGGCATGACCGGCATCTTCGGCATTGAATCGGGCTTCCACACGCTGATGGCCTGCGACACGCTGCTGCTGCTCGGCGCTGATTTCGCCTGGGGCCAGTTCTACCCGGACAAGGCCACGATCATCCAGGTGGACCGTGATGGCAGCCACCTGGGCCGCCGTCATCCGGTGGATCTGGGCGTGGTGGGCGATATCGCGCCGACGCTGGACGCGCTGCTGCCGCTGTTGCCGCCGCGCGAAGACAGCAGCTTCCTGGACGAATGCATTGCCCGCCGTGACAAGGCTCTGCACACGCGCGAACAGGAAGAACAGCCGGGCAAGGGTGAACTGATCCACCCGCAGCACCTGACCGCGCTGCTGTCCCGGCATGCGGCCGATGATGCGCTTTTCACTGCCGATGGCGGTTCACCGATGGTGTGGATCCTGCGCCATATCCGTGTGAACGGCCGCCGCCGCACGCTGACCAGCCTGCTGCACGGCACGATGGCCAATGCCATGCCGCAGGCGCTGGGCCTGCAGAAGGCCTTCCCCGGCCGGCAGGTGATCTCGCTGTCCGGCGATGGTGGCCTGGCCATGCTGCTGGGCGATCTGTTGACCGCGGTGCAGGAGAACCTGCCGATCAAGGTGGTGGTGTTCAACAACGGCTCGCTGAACTTCGTGGAGCTGGAGCAGAAGGTGGAAGGCCTGCTGGACAACTACACCGATCTGAAGAACCCCGATTTCGGCCGACTGGCCGAGGTGATCGGTTTCCACGGCCGCACCGTGACCCGCAGCGAGGATCTGGAAGAGGCGGTGCTGGACTTCCTGTCCCAGCGCGGCCCGGCGCTGCTGGACGTGCATACCAGCCGCGCCGAGCTGGTGATGCCGCCGCAGATCGAAGCCAAGCAGGTGGCCGGCACGGCGCTGTATGCGGCCAAGGCGGTGTTGAATGGCCGCTTTGACGACGTGAAGCATCTGCTGGTGGACAACTTCCTGAAGAAGTGAGGGCAGGGCGATGCAGGGCTGCGCCCTGCACCGGCAGAGGCCAGAGCAAGAGCCGAAGCCGGTTTCCTGAGCGATGGCGGGGTGGGTCCGGTTGCGGGGGACGCCGCAAGTACGTCCGTGTAGGCTCGGTCGCCGCATCCATGCGGCTCACGCCCCCGCAACCGGACCCACCCCGCCTTCGACAGTTCGCCGTGAGCTGTTGGAACGGCACGGGGTCGGATCCCGTTGCTGCGCAACGGGCCCCGACCCCGGAGTGATTTCGATATCTGCGAGATTCATCCACGCATGGCGTGGATCTACCCGATCCCGGTTTCACCAGTAGATCCACGCCATGCGTGGATGGCCGAGCGCAGCGACCGGCTCTTGCCTTTGATCTTTTGATTCTCTTCCGTGGCTGGCGCCCGCAGGAAACTGTCAGGGGCCGGGCGGGTGGGTGACGCGGGGGTGTCCGCGGCATGGATGCCGCGGCCAAGCCCCCAAGGACGGGTTTACGGCGTCCCCCGTGACACCCACCCGCCCGGACCATTCAGATACCCAGCATTTTGCGACCATGCCACGAGGGGCGCCGCCGTTGGCTGGAACCCATCATTCCACCCGGGAATTGGCGCCCGGGCCCCGCTGGGCCTACCATCGGCGGTCCCCACCCCCACCGCCCCTTCCATGTCCGCTCCCGCTTCCGCCGCCCCGCGCCGCTGGTTCGTCGCCGGCGACTTCAATGGCTTCTTCGGCCTGGTCGTCGACAACCTGTCCATCCTCGGCTTCATCGCCATGGCCCTGGTCGGCATGTTCCAGTTCCCCGCCGACGTGGTGTTCGGCCGCATGTTCCCCGGTACCGCCTTCGGCGTGCTGGTCGGCAACCTGCTGTACACCCTGATGGCGCGCCGCCTGGCCGCGCGCACCGGCCGCGACGATGTCACCGCCATGCCGCTGGGCCTGGACGCGCCCACCAGCATCGGCATGGCCCTGCTGGTGCTGGGCCCGGCGTTCCTGGCTTTCAAGCAGCAGGGAATGGATCCGCACGCCGCCGCCATCGCCACCTGGCAGCTGGGCATGGCCTCGCTGGTCATCATGGGCGTGCTGAAGCTGATCCTTTCCTTCTTCGGTGAAGCGGTGACCCGCGCGCTGCCGCGTGCGGCGCTGCTGGGCTCCATCGCCGGCATCGCGCTGGTGCTGATGGGCCTGCTGCCGCTGCTGGAAACCCTGCGTTCGCCGCTGGTCGGCTTCACCACGCTGGGCCTGCTGCTGTACGTGCTGATCGCCAAGGGCAAGCTGCCGGTGCGTGGTCCGGGCGTGCTGCTGGCCTTCGTGTTCGGCACCGTGCTGTATTACGGGCTGGGCCTGGCCGGGCTGGGTGTGCCGGGCTTTGCCATTCCGGCCTGGGTACCGCCGCAGGTGGTGCTGCCGCTGCCCACGCTGGGCTTCATCGACGGCCTGCCGACGGCCATGACCTACCTGCCGCTGCTGCTGCCGTTCGGCCTGCTGATGGTGGTGGGTGGCATCAACGTGTCTGAGAGCGCGCGCGCGGCCGGCGATGACTACCGCACCCGCGACATCCTGCTGGTGGAAGCCTTTGCCACCCTGGTGGCCGGTCTCTGCGGCGGCGTGGCGCAGACCACGCCGTACATCGGCCAGCCAGCGTACAAGCACATGGGCGCGCGCAGCGGTTACACGCTGCTGACCGGCCTGTTCGTCGGCATCGGCGGCATGCTGGGCATCATCTCCGGGCTGGTGCAGTGGCTGCCGCTGGCCGTGCTGGCGCCGATCATCGTGTACGTGTCGATCGACATCACCACCCAGGCCTTCCAGGCCACCCCGCGCCAGCATGCCGGTGCGATGGTGCTCGGCTTCCTGCCGTCGGCGGCCTATCTGCTGGCGATCAAGGCACCGGGCTGGATTCCGGCCGAAACGCTGGGCGCCATGCTCACCACCGTCGATGGCCACGGTCTGCCGGAACTGGCGGTGATCTTCACCCTGGGCAATGGTTTCATCATCACCTCCATGCTGTGGATCGCCACCGTCGCGGCCATGGTCGATGGGCGCCTGCGCCGTGCCTGTGGCTTCCTGCTGGTGGCGGCAGCGCTGACCCTGTTCGGCCTGATCCATTCGGTGGACCCGCGCGGTGGCACCTACCTGCCCTGGAACCTGGAGGGCCTGGCCCGCGTGATCAGCTGGCAGTTCGCCGGGGCCTACGTGGCGCTGGCCGTGCTGCTGGGCCTGTTGTCGCTGCAGAAGCAGCCGGTGAAGCCACTGGCTGACACGGCCCATTGATGGGTAGCGCCTGTGGTCACCCCGCAGGCGCCGCCAGCGGCAGGGCGAAGTCGAAATCTTCCCCTGCCTGCGTCTCTGGCAGCTGCGCCGTGGCGCGCAGTTCCAGCCCATAGCCCTGCGGCGGGTGTGGCTGCGGCAGGCCGGTATAGCCGTGAATGCGCACCTCGTAGCGGCCCGCTGCCACCTCCAGGTAATCACTGTTCAACAACCGCTCCTGCAGGTGCTGCCGGTAGTGCAGGAAGAAGTCCGCATCCCATTCCATCACCGCATGCAGGTCTGCGGCGATCAGCACGCCACTGTCTACCTGCAGTGGCAGGCCCGGATGGCTGAAATGCCGCGTAGCACCGCTCGTTGGCACGTTGCCCTCGACAAAGACCGTGTAGTCGTCTTCCTCGATGGGATACATCGGCAGCACGGCGCCCGCGCGCACGGCGGCATCACCCAGTGCAGGATCATCGACAAACCGACTGAGCAGCGCTTCGCCAGGCGCAAGGTGCGCCTGCACGAACGCGTGCAGTACGCACGGATCGAACAGGACGATGCCGGGCTGGAACAAGCGGACGATGGCGATGTGTTTCATTGAATTTTCCGAAGCGACGTAGCGGGCATTCATGCAGCCTGCGCGAAGATGCAGTGTAAACGCGTGGTCGCAGGTGCTTGTGCACGTGCCGCGCGGGAACCGCGGCACCGTAGGCGGGTCATACGGTGTGCAGGCACATGCAGAGCGAGGTTGCGCATCATGCAGAAGAGTGGGAAGGCCGTTTGGCCCTGGGTATTGGGCATAGTAGTGGTGGGTAGCGCGGGCGCGTGGTTGTTCCGCGACCAGTGGCAGGGGCTGGCAGACCAGGTGCACGTGCCTGCGCAGCCAACGCCCGCTGCAACCGCGGCGCCGCCGCCGATGGCGGCCAAGCAAACCGCGCCTTCCACGCCGGAGATCCAGCACCCGCTGGATACCGATGCTGCTGCAGATCCGGCACTGCCGAAGATGGACGACAGCGATACGGCGGCATGGTCAGCGCTGCGCGGGCTGTTCCAAGGCGAAGACACGCTGGCGCTGCTGTTGCGTGATCACGTGATCCAGCGTCTGGTGACCCACGTCGACAATCTGGACAAGGCCAGTGCGCCGCCATCGGCACTGGCCACGCGCCCGCTGGCCGGTGCCCTGCAGGTGGAAGCGGGCGAGGGCGGCGAGCACATCGCGGCCGCCAATGCCGCCCGCTACGCCCCCTACGTGCAGGCCTTTACCGCCGTAGATCCCGCAGCAGCAGCGAAGGCCTACGTGCGCTTCTATCCGCTCATCCAGCAGGCATATGTTGAATCGGGCCATCCGCAGGGGTACTTCAATGACCGCCTGGTGGCGGTGATCGATCACCTGCTGGACACGCCCGAGCCTGCGCGTCCGCTGGCCGTGCAGCGCGACGAGCGTGGCCGGTATCGCTTCGTCGATCCCGCGCTGCAGTCGCGCTCGGTGGGGCAGAAGCTGCTGCTGCGCATGAGTGCCGAACAAGCACAGGCGGTGAAGCAGACGTTGCGGCAGATCCGCGCGGCGATTACCCGCGGTGTGTAGCGCACGCAGTCACGTGCAACGGTCGACGTGCTAGGGTCATGCACTGGGTAGACAGGAGTAACCTTGATGCGCACCACCGCGCTGGCGCTCGGCGCCATGCTCGCATCGTTCACGGCAGCGGCGGCCGACGTGGCCAATGGCGATGTGAACGATCCCTATGGCTACACGGCCAACGTGCAGCATGCGCGCCTGGCGGCCCTGCAGGCCATGGGCCAGGCAAAGGGTGCCAAGGGGCGCTTGGGCGCCGCAGGTTACTACCGTGTACGGGGTGAGCTGGATAATTCCAGCCGCGCGGCCCGTCAATGCCTGGAGGGCGTGGCCAGCGAACCTGCCGATTCGGTGAAGGGCGTGGCCTATCTGTGTTCGGCCACCCTGGCCGGCAATGCCCTGCTGCAGGGCGATATTGCCGGTTGGGCCCGGCAGATGCAGGACGTGCGTACCCGCCTGGACAGCGATTTCCTGCCCATGCTGAAAGATGCGCCGCACACGGTGCGCGTGGCCAGCGTGAGCGAACCGACGTTCGACCGCTTCCTGCAGTGGCCTCGCAGCGCCGAACCGATTGCCGTGCCTGCAGCCGACGTGAGCGTGCCGATCCAGCTGCAGAACGAGCTGCCGACGATCACCCTGAAAGTGAAGACCGCTGCCGGCGAACGCGACCTGCGCGTGCACGTGGACACCGGCGCGGCACGCTCGCGCATCGGCCGCACGCTGGCCGCGGAACTGGGGCTGGCCTTGACCGAGGGATTCACCGTGGCCGATAGCACCGGCGATGCGCTGTTTGCGTTGGCCGCGCCGATGGATCTGGACATTGGCGGACTCGCGGTGCGCCAGGTGTCCTTCGCGGTGCTGGGGCAGGACGATCTGCCGCGCATCGGCCTGGACGTACTGCGCGCGCTGGGGCGGGTACGCATCGACAAGGACGCGCTGGTGGTGCAGGCCGCGTCCAGCAAGGTGCCCTGCACGCGGCGCATGGCCACTGTCTCATCGCTCACCGGCGATGATTACCAGCTGCGCTATCCGATCCGCGCCGGCAAGGACAGCATCCTGGTGCAGCTGGATACCGGCTTCAACGGTGCGTTCATGGCCAGCGGCATTCCGCCCACGGCGCCGCCGCCGGCGGCCGTGCAGCGCAGGAACATCATCACCACCAACGGCGCGCGCGATCTGAAGTACGCCGGTGCCACCACGCCGGTGATGATTGGCGATGAAGTGCTGAACCTGCCGGTGGACCTGGCCCTGGAGCCGGGGCGCCTGTTCAATCCGGACTGGCAGGCAGGCTTTGCGACCACCCAACGCTACAGCCTGTATCTGGACGTGGCCGGTACCTTTGGCTGCCCGGTACCGGTGCCGCAGGCGGCGCCGCTGTTGCCGCCGCGCGGTTCCTGAGCTGCCCGCCGTTACAGCGCCTGCAGGAAGGCTTCCAGATCCTGCAGGTCCTGTCGGTTGAGTCCACGCGGACGCAGCAGCGGGTCCGGCTGCGGGAACGGTGGCGCATCGTCGTGCAGATCGACCGGCGCGCGTGGCCGGCCGCCGCCCACGTTGTAGAACGCCAGCACGCCGGAAAGAGGTGGGATCAGCCCGTTGTGCATGTACGGCGCGGTGTTTGCCACGCCCCGCAGTGATGGCGTGCGGAAGCGACCGCTGTCGGCCGGATCACCGGTGACCTCGTAGCGCCCCAGATCCTGCCGCGGGCGACCGTGGAAGTGCAGGCCAAGATTGTGGAAACCGTTGTCGGTCAGCGCCGCGCCGTTGTGGCAGTTCATGCAGCCTGCCTGGGTGCGGAACAGGTGCAGGCCGCGCAGCTGCGCATCGTCCAGTGCGCGCGCATTGCCACGCAGGAAGCGATCAAAGCGGCTGTTGCGCGGGGACAGACTGCGCTGGAACGCAGCGATGGCCTGGCCCAGCTGCTGCGCGTCGATGCGCGGCTGTTCGAACACGGTGGAAAATTCGCTGCGATAACGGGCATCGCGGCGCAGGCGGCGCACCGCTCCATTCACGCTGAAGCCCATTTCCACCGGGTCGGCAATGGGGCCCAGTGCCTGCGCTTCCAGCGTGGCGGCGCGCCCGTCCCAGAACAACGGTGCCACGTGCGCACTGGCCAGCAGGCTGGGGGCGTTGCGGCGCCCGGTCTGCCGGTCATGCCCGAACGAGACGCGGCGGCCATCGGCCCAGCCCAGGTCGGGGTCGTGGCAACTGGCACACGCCAACTGCCGCGAACGTGACAGGATCGGATCGAAGAACAGGCGCCGGCCCAGTGCCACCTTGGCCGGCGTGGACGGGTTGTCTGCCGGGTCCACCGGCACCGGCAACGGCGCCA
Source organism: Stenotrophomonas sp. SAU14A_NAIMI4_8 (assembly GCF_003086695.1). Taxonomy (NCBI): domain Bacteria; kingdom Pseudomonadati; phylum Pseudomonadota; class Gammaproteobacteria; order Lysobacterales; family Lysobacteraceae; genus Stenotrophomonas; species Stenotrophomonas sp. SAU14A_NAIMI4_8. The sequence continues at coordinate 3,411,708 of NZ_CP025999.1, read as the reverse complement.
GTTCCTGCCAGGTGACGCCCGGTTCAATGTCCGGGGCTGGCCATTGCACTGCCGGGCTGCTGTAGAGCGCGCGCAGGCAGGCCGCTTCCGGGCGTGCGGGCAGCGGGTCGGGGCAGGGTGTGTCGCGCGCGGGCGCAGGCCCGCCCGCGCCGCCCAGCAACAGGGCGGCGACGGGCAGGATCACGCGCAGATAGTGCATGCGTTGCATCGGCAGTGGCCCGGCAGCGTGCCGCCGGGCCGTGCGTTCAGAACGAATAGCCCAGTTCCAGCCAGAAGCTGCGGCCGGGTTCGAAGTACATGGTGCCGGCGGCCGCACCGCTGGCCGTGGTCAGGTTGCTGCGGTTGAGCACGTTCTGCACTTCCACCCGCACATAGGCTTCCTGCTCGCGCGGCAGGGCCCGGCGGTATTCCAGGTTGGCATCCCAGGTCCAGCTGCCGGAGAAGCGGCGCGTGGTGAGGTTGCGTACGCTTTCGCCGTCGATGATCTCCAGAGCCCCCTGGGTGGTGCCTTCGAAGCCCGCGCGGTAGCGGAAGAAGTTGTTCCAGCTCAGGCCCCAGGCCGGAATGTCGGTGCGGGTGCTCAGGCGTGCGCTCCACGGCCGCAGGTACTGGGTGGCGGGCAGCTCATAGCGGTACATCAGCTTGCCATCCAGGCGCACGCGTTCGAACAGGTCGAGAGTGTCTTCGTAGCTGTTGTAGTTGCGGTTCACATCGGTGTGGTCGGCCGAAAGCTGGAAGCTGTTGCGGGTGCCGGCAAACTCCCACGGGCGCTGCGGGCTGACCGACAGCGTCCAGGTCTGCGAATCGCTGCGGCCTTCGTTGGTGTACTCGAAGGTATTGAGGTTGTAGAGGTCGCGGTCCGGGCTGTCGACCTTGCGGCGCAGGATGTCCTTGCGGCTGCTACGGTCCACGTACTTCAGGTGGAACTGCAGGCCGAACGCCTGCTGGTCCACGCCCAGGGTCCATTCGTCGGTGTAGGGTGAATCGACATCGCTCAGGCGGTTGGTGGCCACGTTGCGGGTGCTCTTGGCATCTTCCCAGCGGGTGCTCGCGCTGGTGCGGTCCAGCGTGTCGCGCAGGCGCTCGCGGCCATCGCGCAGCAGGTAGCTGTAGAAGCTGCGCCCGTAGTAGCGGTTCACGCCGGCGTTGATGACCGTACGCTGGTCACCCAGCACGTCCCACGACGCGGCCAGTCGTGGTGACACGTTGGTCTGCTTCCACAGGTTGTTGCGGTCCAGGCGCAGGCCGGGGCGGATGTTCCAGTTGCCGATGCGGATCGCGTCCTGCAGCCAGGCTTCGTACTCTTCGCCGCTCACTTCGAACTGGCCGGCATGGAACAGGAACATGCGCTTGAAGTACTGGCCGGTGCCGCCGCTGCGGGTCGGCGACAGTGAGCAGCTGAAATCATCCACGCTGCCGTCGGACAGCGTGCAGCTGCGGGTGGTGGCGGTGTTCAGCAGAACCCGGTGGTCGTTCAGTCGCTGGTAGTCGCCATCGCGGCGCTGCACGCCGGCACCGAACTGCAGGGTGTGTTCACTGCTGCCCAGCTGCAGCGGTTCGCGGTCGGCCACGAAACGGTAGCCGATGCGGCGATCATGCTGGTCGATGTTGCCCCAGCTGCCCTCGGTGCTGATTCCAGACACGCCCCAGTCGAAGTCGTCGGAGATCAGCCAGTTGCGCATGTAGTCCAGGTCGCCACGGCGGCTGGTTTCCACGTCGCTGTAGTTGAGGGTGTTGCGCAGGGTCCAGGCAGCGCCAGTCCAGTTCGCGCGCAGGCTGGCGGTGGGGCCGCCGGACTTGATGCTGAAGTACGAATCGCGCGAGTTGGAAATGAAGTAGACATCGTCGGTGGGCGCGTAGGACAGGTTGGCGCCAAGCTGCAGGCCTTCGCCATTGCTCCAGTCCAGGGCCACCGTGGCACTGGTGTTCTCACGCGTCTGGGTGCGGGTGTTGACGTCCGCGCCGGTGGTTTCGCGGCCGCCGGCGTAAGCACGCAGCGGGATCTCCGAGCGCGTGCGGGTGAAGGTTCCGATGATGCCCAGACCGCCGCGCGTGCGTCCTTCCAGCCGCGCGCCGACGCGGTACTTGTCGTACTGCGGCTGGTATTTGTAGGTGTCCGATTCCTCGAACTCCTCCTGCTGCGCGTCGTTGGCGATGATGCTGTCCCAGGCCGAACGGGCCATGCGGAACCAGACCTTGCCGTGCAGGCCGTCGGTTGCAGAGCGGCTGCGCGCGTCCACGACGCCGCCCAGGAAGTGGCCGAACGAGGCCGGCACGTTGGCGTCGTAGACGGTCAGCGATTCCAGCAGGTCCACATCCACGGCGATGCCCTGCGCGCCGCCGGGCACATCGAAGTTGTGCGCCGGGTTGCCGTTGTCGGGCGTATCGGCCGGATCGATATCGTTGTTGATCGTGGCGCCATCGAGCAGGAACAGGTTCTGGTAGTAGGGCGCGCCATTGATGCTGAAATCATCGGGGCGGATTTCGCCCATGTTGCGGCTGCTGCGGTTGGTATCGCTGAACTGCACCGCCGGGTTGCTGCGCAGGGCCGTGGCGATGTCCCCGTTGCCCTTCACCTGCGCATCCAGCGCATCGGCATCCAGGGTGACGCCCTGGCCGAAAGGCAGCGCCTGCGGCAGCGCGACCTTGCCATCGGACGCCCCCACGCGCAGCGGCTGCGTCTGCCGGGTGGTCTGCGCGCCCTGCAGCGTGTAGCTGCCATCGGCGCGGCGCACCGCACGCAGGCCGGTGCCCTGCAGCAGTGTGCTGAAGCCTGCGTCCACGCCCGCGGCCGGATCGACCGGCGGCGCGGTGCGGCCCTGGGTCAGCGCCGGATCGAAGGACAGGGCGACGCCATGCTGGGCGGCAAAGGCGCTCAGCGCACTGCCCAGCGATGCCGTGGCCGGGGCGTTGGCGGGTTGCCCGGCGGGCGCGGTCTGGGCGAAGGCGGGCGTGGCAGCCAGGGCGATGGCCAGCAGGCTGTAGCGGAAACGGGTCGGGATCACAGGCATGGAGGGAGCCGGCAGAAGAAGGATTCACTTCCTCTGCCACGCAGGAACGAAAAAAGTGTCACCGCGGCGTGGCGGCCGCGCGCACGCGCACCGTCAGACCCTGATCGATGCGCAGCGGATAGGTGGCGGCCAGCATTGACAAGCTGCGCGGCAGGTCGTCCAGCGGGAACGCGCCGGACACCGGCAAGGCCGCCACATCGTCATCCAGCCGCAGCCAGCGCCGGTGGTAGCGGCCCAGTTCCTGCAGCAGCGCCTGCAGCGGCAGGCTGTCGGCCACCAGCATGCCGTGCAGCCACGCGTCGCTGCCGGGCGCAGCGGGCTGCGGTGCGGCCGGGCCGGCGTCCCCCCAGCGCAGCTGCTGGCCGGCGGCAACGCGCTGGCTGGCACCGGCGGCGGTGGTCACCTGCACCGCGCCTTCCTGCACCACCAGCAGAGAGGCATCGTCGAACAGGCGCACGTTGAAGCGGGTGCCCAGCGCCCGCAGCATTCCCTGCGCGGTGGCGACGCGGAACGGCCGCGCTGGGCGGTGTGGATCGGGCGCGGTGTCGATATGGATCTCGCCGCGGCGCAGCCGCAGCAGGCGCTGCTGGCCGTCGAAGGCGATATCGACGGCGCTGGCCGTGGCCAGGTGCAGCACGCTGCCGTCGTCCAGCACGCGGCGCAGGCGCTCGCCCACGGCGGTGCGCACGCTGGCGTCCCAGGCCGCTTCGTCATACAGCCGCCAGGCCAACCAACCGCTCAGCGGCGCCACCAGCAGCGCGGCCACGCTGCGCAGCACCGCACGACGGCCAGCGGAAGCCGGGCGCTGCAGGGCCTCGTGGGCCAGCGTGGGCGGTACCTGTGCGCTGAGCGCCAGCAGGCGTTCGGCACGTTGCCAGGCGCGTGCATGCTCGGGGGCGGCATCGTGCCAGCGTTGCCATTGCGCGCGTTGTGCCGCGCTGCCGTCGTCGTGCAGGCGCATCAGCCAGTCGGCCGCCTGTTCCAGCACCCGCGGCGACAGTGCGGCGCCGTCGCCCGGCTCAGGGCGCATGCGCCAGGCAGCCCAGCAGGGCCCGCTTCATATGGCGCTTCACCGTGGACAGTGACAGCCCGAGGCGTTCGGCGATGGCGTCGTAGCGCAGGCCATCGAACTGGGCCAGCACGAACACCCGCCGTGCCATCGCCGGCAGGCCGTCCAGCATGGCGTCGATCTGCTGCAGCGCTTCGCGTACCAGCGCCTGTTCCTCCAGCGAGGGCAGGGCGGGTTCGGGGAACTGTGCGAGGTATTCCAGATAGGCGCGTTCCAGCGCCTGCCGGCGGAACCAGTTGGCGGCCAGCCCGCGCGCCACGGTGGTGAGGAAGGCGCGCGGTTCGCGCAGTGCGGCCAGATCGCGATCCAGCAGCAGGCGCGCGAACGTGTCCTGGGCCAGATCATCGGCCACGTCGCGGTTGCCCACGCGCCCGCTCAGCCAGCCGCGCAGCCACCGGTGGTGGTCGCGGTACAACGTGGCCAGGTGCGGGTGGGAAGCGTGCATGCGTAGGGCGCCGATGCGCACGGATCGAAATGAGAATGATTCGCAAGTATGGCATCGGCAGGCCGGCCGTACCAGTCCTTGCCCACCGATTGCGCCGGATCAACGCGGTGCCCACGGGCGCCGGCGCATGCTTGCCGCAGCCTGACCGACCCCCGGGTGCAGTCGCAGCCGCCCTTGAAACGCGGTGGCGCAACCGCATCTTCCCTGCATCGCCGGCGCGGGCCGGCTCTGTAACCGATGAGGATTCGCAATGCGGATGGACAAGCTCACCTCGCGTTTCCAGCAGGCGCTGGCAGACGCACAGTCGCTGGCCGTGGGCCGCGACAACAGCATCATCGAACCGGCTCACCTGTTCAGCGCGCTGCTGGACCAGCAGGGCGGCAGCACGCGGCCGTTGCTGGCCCAGGCCGGGGTGAACGTGCCGGTGCTGCGCGAGCGCCTGGCCGAGGCGCTGGATGCACTGCCGAAGGTATCCGGGCAGGCCGGCAACGTGTCGCTGGGCAATGACCTGGGGCGCTTGCTGAACCACACCGACAAGCTGGCCCAGCAGAATGGCGATGCCTTCATCGCCAGCGAATGGTTCGTGCTGGCCGCGCTGGAAGACGGCGGCACGCTGGGCATGGCGCTGCGCGCTGCCGGCGCCGACAAGACTCGCCTGCAGGCGGCCATCGACAAGCTGCGTGGCGGCGAGAACGTGCAGTCGGAAAACGCCGAAGAGCAGCGTCAGGCGCTGGAGAAGTACACCATCGACCTGACCGCGCGCGCCGAGAGTGGCAAGCTGGACCCGGTGATCGGCCGCGATGAAGAAATCCGCCGCACCATCCAGGTGCTGCAGCGCCGGACCAAGAACAACCCGGTGCTGATCGGCGAACCCGGCGTGGGCAAGACCGCCATTGTCGAAGGCCTGGCCCAGCGCATCGTCAACGACGAAGTGCCCGAGGGCCTGCGCGGCAAGCGCGTGCTGTCGCTGGACATGGGCGCGCTGATTGCCGGCGCCAAGTTCCGCGGTGAGTTCGAGGAACGCCTGAAGGGCGTGCTGAACGACCTGGCCAAGAGCGAAGGGCAGATCATCCTGTTCATCGACGAACTGCACACCATGGTCGGCGCCGGCAAGGCCGATGGTGCGATGGATGCCGGCAACATGCTGAAGCCGGCGCTGGCGCGTGGCGAACTGCATTGCGTGGGTGCCACCACGCTGGACGAGTACCGCAAGTACATTGAAAAGGACGCCGCGCTGGAGCGCCGTTTCCAGAAGGTGTTCGTGGGCGAGCCGTCGGTGGAGGACACCATCGCGATCCTGCGTGGCCTGAAGGAAAAGTACGCCGTGCACCATGGCGTGGAGATCACCGACCCGGCCATCGTCGCCGCTGCGACGCTGTCCAACCGCTACATCACCGACCGCCAGCTGCCCGACAAGGCCATCGACCTGATGGACGAGGCCGCCTCACGCCTGCGCATGGAGATCGACTCCAAGCCGGAAGAACTGGATCGCCTGGAACGCCGCTTGATCCAGCTGAAGATCCAGCGCGAGATGCTGAAGAAGGAAAAGGACGATGCGTCGCGGCAGCGTCTGGCCGATCTGGAAAATGACATTGATGGCCTGGAGCGCGAGTTCTCCGATCTGAACGAAATCTGGAAGTCGGAGAAGGCCGCCCTGCAGGGGGCGACCAAGATCAAGGAACAGGTGGAACAGGCCAAGCTGGACCTGGAAGCTGCCCAGCGCCGCCAGGATTTCGCGCGCATGAGCGAGATCCAGTACGGCCTGCTGCCGCAGCTTGAAAAGCAGCTGGCCGCTGCCCAGGAAGCGGAGAGCAACGACTTCAAGCTGGTGCAGGACCGGGTGACCGACGAGGAAATCGCCGAGGTGGTTTCGCGCTGGACCGGCATTCCGGTGAACAAGATGCTGGAAGGCGAGCGCGACAAGCTGCTGCGCATGGAAGAGGTGTTGCATAACCGCGTGGTCGGCCAGGAAGAAGCGATCAAGGTCGTTTCCGATGCCGTGCGCCGTTCGCGTGCCGGGCTGTCCGACCCGAACCGGCCGGCAGGCTCGTTCCTGTTCCTGGGCCCGACCGGCGTGGGCAAGACCGAGCTGTGCAAGTCGCTGGCCGAGTTCCTGTTCGACAGTGCCGACGCGATGATCCGCATCGACATGAGCGAGTTCATGGAAAAGCACAGCGTCGCCCGTCTGATCGGCGCGCCCCCGGGCTACGTGGGCTATGAAGAGGGCGGCTATCTGACCGAGGCCGTGCGTCGTCGCCCGTACTCGCTGATCCTGCTGGATGAGGTGGAGAAGGCACACACCGATGTCTTCAATATCCTGCTGCAGGTCCTGGACGATGGCCGCCTGACCGACGGCCAGGGCCGCACCGTGGACTTCCGCAACACCGTCATCGTGATGACCTCGAACCTGGGCTCGCACCAGATCCAGGACATGAGCGGCGACGACAGCCCGGAGGCCTACACGCAGATGAAGGCGGCGGTGATGGGTGTGGTGCAGGCGCACTTCCGCCCGGAGTTCATCAACCGCCTGGACGACATCGTGGTGTTCCACCCGCTGGACAAGCAGCAGATCAAGCAGATCGCGCGCATCCAGATGCGCGGCCTGGAAAAGCGCCTGGCCGAGCGCGGGCTGAAGCTGGTGGTGTCCGATGCGGCGTTCGACCTGCTGGGCAACGTGGGCTTCGACCCGGTGTATGGTGCGCGGCCGTTGAAGCGTGCCATCCAGTCGCAGCTGGAGAATCCGCTGGCGCAGAAGATCCTGTCCGGTGCGTTCGCCAACGGCGATACCATCGAGGTAGGCAACGATGGCGGCCAGCTGGTGTTTGCCAAGGCCTGATGCAGTTGTGTGCGTCCCCGCCTACGGGCGGGGGCGTACCGGGCGGTAGCGCCCGTTATCGCCGACACCGCTGCCGCGGGTATCTACGTTGGCGCACAGTCTTTCTTTTCCGCACAGAACCACGTCGGCGCGGTTGTAGGCGCGCAGCAGCTGGGCCTCGACCTGGTTGCGCTTGATCTCGGTGGTATACCGATCGCCCAGCCACACCGCACCGGCCAACAGGGTGGTGCCGCTGGCCAAGGCGATGGTCACGCTTTTCCACAGCACACCGCGCGACGTGAGTTGCAGGCGCTTCACTTCTGCAGCCAGCGCGTCGGTGCTGCGGCCAAGATGCTCTGCTGAGGCGGTCAGTTGCTGCTCGTAAGCGCCCATGGGGGCGAGCAGGGCGTGCTTGACGGCGGCGCTGCCCTCGCGGGTCAATCCAGCAATGGCGTTGTCCGCGCTGCGGCGGAACTGCTGTGGCAACGATTGCGTGAGGCCGTTCAGTGCGGCCGACAGATGTGACTGCTGCTGGGCCATTTCCGTGCAGATCCGCTGGTAGCGCTCCATCAGCAGGGCGGTCTTGCTGATCAGTTCCTCAAGTTCGCGCTCATCCATGGTCCTGTCTCCCCTGGATCAGCGACGCATGGCGGCCGCCTGCGTTTCCTGCTGCAGGCCATGCTGACGTGCCTGTTCCTGGGCGTGCTCGCGCGTCGCGTCTTCTGCGTTCACCTGATTGCGCGCCTGCTGGTTCAGTGCCTGGCCGGCCTCACCGGTGGACATCTGCTGGTTGAGGATCTTGAAACGCTCGGGGTCTGCGTTGAGCAGCTCGTCCAGGCGTTGGCTCAAGGGGGACGCCGTCTGGAACTGGGGACGCTCGCGCTGCGGACCGCCGTGGGAGCCGGGCGCATTGCGGTGTTCAGCGGGGTTGAAAGGATGCGCGGCGCGCTTTGCTGCCTCAGCCTGGCGCTCTGCGTAGGCGCCGGGTTCATCCGGGCCACGGAGCGTGTGCACGACGTCCAGCACCAGGCCGGGTCCGCCACGTCCGATCACCGTCGCGGTCGCGCGCATCTGATGGATGCTTGTGCGATAGGCGTCGACTCTTCGCTGATCCTCAGGATCCGTGATCCGTGCTGACGGGTCATCCAGTACTGATTTGATTTCGACGCCGTCTTCGACCCGATCGAAAAAGTGCTTCATCCGGTGCGAATCGGACAGCGCGATGGCAGGCAGCGGAGCTCGGGTTGCGGCGGAGAGTACTCCAGGCAGGCGGGAAGCGAGCTCTGCGCCGCGCAGGGTGGCCAGTTCGCCCGGCAAGGCATACATCTCGACCCTGCCGTAGTGCTTGCCGGCCGCGCTGACGAAGTCGCCGGCGGTGACATGGTTGACGAAGGTCGCCGCATGCGCCGGCTGTCCGCTGGGAATGCGATAGCCCAGGCTGGCCGCGCCATACGGGTTGAATGCGTCGCCGGGAAGATCATGGTGATGGCCGGTGACCTGCGCCATGCCGCCACCGAGCGAGTGGCCAGTGACGGAAAGCTGGGTGCCATCGCGCTCGGCCATGACCTTGGCCTGTCGGGTCAGTTCCAACGCATCCTTGAGCTGCGCATTGAAGCGCGTGGTGACCATGCCGAGGTCGACGAGGCCATCCTTCAGCAGCTCGCGGTCGAACTCGGTGCCGCGGTGGGCTACGACGTAGTCGCCTGTCCTCACGCTTCTGTAGATGGAGCCTTGGTAGCCGCTGGGCCTGTCCAGATGCTGCACTACTTCATATTCTTCATTTCCGCCTGGTCCAGCTTTCAAGGTTCCAGGTGTCCCATCGGCTTTGATGGGAGGCGGGTCGTACACAGCCATTGCCAGATCGGCTCTTACGGATCTGCTCATTGTTCATGCGTCCTTGCGTTGATTGAGATGCTGTAGGAGAAAAATCTGTCGTAATCAGATAATGCAACTTCTCTTTCGAATCGCTCTTGCGACAAGCTGGATGCTGGGTATACGTTTCCGTCGTCCAGTAAAGGCACAAATGCCTTCGCTGCAAAGCGCGTCTGTTCCTTATGTGCTGGGGATGCGCTGATGGAGAAGTATGCAATTGACTTGGTGGATGGCGCTCTAAGATTGGCGCTTATCCGTACAAGGTTCCAACTGCACTCCCCGCGACCGAAGTAGTTTGATGGTTTCATGCCATCGCGATAGAACTCCCCTACGAAGGTAGCGTCGCTGACTTTCCGGAGCTGGATCGGAAGCGAATACCGCTCGATTCCGTATCTGACGCCTTCAAAGTTGTCTATGGGTGGTAGGCATCCTTCGTCGGCAATTTCGTAGTCCGCCGACGTCGCGGAAATGAACATCTCCTCCGGCGCGTCATGCGTAGTAACCACCACCTCATACGCCTCTTTCGGCGAGGGATTGGCTTCATACGGCGGCGCGCGCTCCTTGCTTCCGCAGGCGCCGAGCAGCATCAGCAGGCTCAACAACAGGAGGCGCCCGAATGAAACCCGGCACGTGTCGTCGGGGTGATCTTTGATCTCATCCATGCGACGCTCCATCACCGGGGATTGTCCCAACGATACGGCTGCGCAGGTGCACACTTCCGTTCTGCGAGTCGGCTGTGCCTGTTATGTGGCATTGATCTCAGTTTCATCGCAGGAATTCACCGGCTGCTGGACGATGGCTCTGCCGATTGCGTCACCCGCAGCTGCTGGCCTGCCGAAACGCGTAATGCTATGGATGCCACTGGCGCTCGCCGGTCCCTCGGCTTCCAAACCCCAGGAGAAGGAGTTCCATCCATGACATGCCGACTCACCTTGCTCCATCTCAGCCTGAGCGCTGTGTTGGCTCCAGCAATCGCACTGGCAGCCAACACCGAGCAGGCCCGCCTGCCTGCCATGCCCGGTTATGCACAGGCGCACCAGGACACCGATCCGCAGGGCAACCGGCTGGTCGAATACGTGCCGCAGGGCCAGACGGTGCAGGACTGGACCGACATGATCACCGTCAACACCGCCCCCCACGCCGCCAACGCCACCCCGCGCGAGTTCCTGGGCATTATCGAAGCCGGCTGGACGCTGGCCTGCCCCGATGCGCAGGCCAACTGGGTGGGCGAGGGCGTGGAGGAGGGCCGCCCCTTCGCGGTGCTGATGCTCGGTTGCCCGCGCAACCCCGGCACCGGCAAGCCGGAGTTCACCTGGATCAAGGGCATCCAGGGGCTGCAGGGCTTCCATACCGTGCAGAAGGCATTCCGCGCCGAACCCGAACCGAAGGATGTGGTGACCTGGATGGGCTGGCTGCGCGACGTCGCCCTGTGCGGCAATGGCCAGGCCCCCGCCTGCGTGCCCGACGCGCGCTGATAGCCAGCGGTACGGGCGTTATCACCATGCGCTCTCAGGAAGGTGCGCGCGCTGCCCTATGGTGGCGGTTTCCCGCCTGGAGGGTGTGCAATGAGCGATCCGCAGTGGCAACTGGAAACCCTGGCCGTGCACGGCGGCTACCGACCCGACCCGACCACGCGGGCAGTGGCAGTGCCGATCTACCAGACCGTGGCCTACGCCTTCGATGACACCCAGCACGGCGCGGACCTGTTCGACCTGAAGGTTCCGGGCAACATCTACACACGCATCATGAACCCGACCACCGATGTGCTGGAGCAGCGTCTGGCCGCGCTGGAAGGCGGCATCGGTGCGCTGGCCCTGGCCTCGGGCCAGGCGGCGATCACCTATGCAATCCAGACCATTGCCGAGGCAGGCGACAACATCGTGGCGGCCAGTGCGCTGTACGGCGGCAGCCTGAACCTGCTGGCGCACACGCTGCCGCAGTACGGCATCCAGGCGCGGTTCGCCGACCCGGCCGATCCGGCCGCGTTCGCCGCGCTGATCGATGCGCGCACCAAGGCGGTGTTCGTCGAATCCATCGGCAACCCGCGCGGCAATGTCACCGACATAGCGGCCATTGCCGAGGTGGCACACGCCGCTGGCGTGCCGCTGATTGTGGACAACACCGTGGCCACACCCTTCCTGTTGCGCCCGTTCGAGCACGGTGCCGACATCGTGGTGCATTCGCTGACCAAGTACCTGGGCGGCCACGGCAACAGCCTGGGCGGGGCGATCATCGATTCGGGTCGTTTCGACTGGGCCGCGCACGCGCAGCGCTTTCCACGCCTGAACCAGCCCGACCCCAGCTACCACGGCGTGGTGTACACCGAAGCGCTCGGGCCGGCCGCCTATATCGGCCGCGCGCGGGTAGTACCGTTGCGCAACACCGGCGCTGCGCTGTCGCCGTTCAATGCCTTCCTGATCCTGCAGGGCATTGAAACACTGGCACTGCGCATGGAGCGGATCAACGCCAACGCGCTGGCCGTAGCGAACTTGCTGAAGACGCACCCGAAGGTGGCCTGGGTGCGCTATGCCGGCCTGCCTGACGACCCCGAACACGCCGCCGCGCAGCGCTACCTGGGCGGGCACGGTTCCGGCGTCCTGACCTTCGGCCTGCCGGGCGGTCGCGCGGCAGGGGCGCGCTTCCTGGATGCGTTGAAGCTGTTTACCCGGCTGGTGAACCTGGGCGATGCCAAGTCGCTGGCCACCCACCCGGCCTCGACCACGCACCGTCAGCTGGATGCTGCAGAACTGGCCCGGGCCGGCGTGAGCGAGGATACGGTACGGCTGTCGATCGGCATCGAGCATATCGGCGACCTGCAGGCCGATCTGCAGCAGGCGCTGGACAGCGCCTGATAGCCGCACGCTTGGTCGTCATCGCCGAAGGCGATCACCACCGGCCGCGCGATGCGTTACGGTGGAACTGCCTCTCCAAGGCGTGGCAAACATGGCAATGCAGATCCCCGGCGGGTGCGGGCCCGCCGGGGATTTTTGTTTCTGGGGTCAGATCCGTTTTCCGCAGGAAAACGGATCTGACCCCATGCGCCACCGTGTCGACCAAGGTCGACACCTACCCATAGCCGTTACACCACCGGAATGCTGTTCTGCCCCAGATTCCGGTACGGCGGGGTGGACATGATCATTTCCGCCAGCGAATAGGCCAGCTCGCGCTCGGCCATCACCGTGCCGTCGGCGCCGTGTTCCAGCAGATGCTTCACTTCGGCATCGCTGTGCGCGCGTGCCAGCAGGGTCAGGTCGGGATTGATGGCGCGCAGCTTGGCCAGCGCTTCACCGGCTTCCAGCGGCTGCGGAATGGCCAGCACGGCGATCTTGGCGCGCTCGGGATGGGCCTCGGCCAGCACCCGGTCGGCGGCCGCACTGCCGCGGATGGCGGCCAGGCCCTTGGCATGGGCCTGCTCGACATGTTCCTTGTTGTCGTCGATCACCAGCACCGGCACGCCGCGGTCGCGCAGCACCTGGGCCAGCTCGCTGCCCACCCGGCCGTAGCCGATCACGATGGCGTGGTCATGCAGATCGCGCGAAGGGCCGGTGGCCTCTTCCGGTTCCGGCGCCTGCGGCAGCTGCTCCTGCTTGGCCTGCCAGCGGTCCAGCAGGCCGAACACCAGTGGGTTCAGCATGATCGACACCAGCGCACCGGCCAGCACCAGCGACTGGCCTTCCTTGGGCAGGATCTGCAGCGCCACGCCCAGGCCGGCGATGATGAAAGCAAACTCGCCGATCTGCGCCAGGCTGGCCGAGATGGTCAGCGCGGTGCTGGTGGGGTGGCCGAAGGCGCGCACGATGAAGAACGCAGCGGCCGACTTGCCGAACATGATGATCGCCACCGTAGCCAGCACCTGCCAGGGGTGCTGCACGATGATGTTGGGGTCGAACAGCATGCCCACCGAGACGAAGAACAGCACCGCGAAGGCGTCGCGCAGCGGCAGCGAATCGTGCGCCGCCTTGTGGCTGAGCTCCGATTCGTTCAACAGCATGCCGGCGAAGAAGGCGCCCAGCGCGAAGGACACACCGAACAGCATGGCCGAGCCGAACGCCACGCCCAGCGCGATGGCCAACACCGACAGGGTGAACAGTTCGCGCGAACCGGTGCCGGCAATGCGTTCCAGGATCCACGGAATGACCCGGCGGCCGACCACCAGCATCACCGCCACGAACAGGCCCAGCTGCACGAACGTCCAGCCGATATCGGCCAGCACGCTGCCCAGGGTGTGGGTTTCCTTGGCGGCATCGGGGCCGAACACACCGGCCAGCACCGGCATCATCACCAGTGCCAGCACACAGGCCAGGTCTTCTACGATCAGCCAGCCGACGGCGATCTTGCCGCGCATGGTTTCCAGCAGGCGCCGCTCTTCCATGGCCCGCAGCAGCACCACGGTACTGGCGGTGGCCAGCGAGAAACCGAAGATGACCCCGTGCAGCGCCGGCCAGCCCATCAACCAGGCCACGCCCCAGCCGAGCAGGGTAGCGACGGCGATCTGGCCGATGGCACCGGGGATGGCGATGGCCTTGACCGCCATCAGGTCCTTCAGGGAAAAGTGCAGGCCCACGCCGAACATCAGCAGCATCACGCCCAGCTCGGCCAGCTGGTTGGCCAGCGCCTGGTCGGCCACGAAGCCGGGGGTGAACGGGCCGACGCAGATGCCAGCGACCAGATAGCCGACCAGAGGCGACAAGCGCAGCTTGTTGGCCAGGGCACCGAAGATGAAGGCGAGCCCCAGGCCAACGGCCACGATGTTGATCAGGTCGGTGTCATGGTGCATCGGCACTCGCAGGTAATCGGGGGATGCCCCGATTTTCACCGATGCGGCCACATACGGCAAACCGAAAATGCGAACGGGGTCAAAGCCCTTTTCTGGCGAAAAGGGATCTGACCCCGGGGCAGCACCGCCGGGCGTGGCCCGGCGCTACCGTTATCGCTTACCAGTTGTACTTGATGCGGCCGTACACGTACGCGCCGTTGAAGCCGAACGGCGAGTAGTTGCTGTAGGGCAGCATGCCGAAGGTCGAGTTCTGCAGGTCTTCGGTGCGGTCGGGGTATTCGTCCAGCAGGTTGTCCGCGCCCAGGGTCAGGGTCCAGTTGCTGCTGGGCTTGTAGCTGACCGAGGCATCGAGCACCCACTTGTCGCCGTAGGTCTGGTCACGCAGGGCGGTGGCGGAGTTGCGCACGGTGAATTCGCCGTAGCGGGTGGCCGCCAGGCCCAGTTCCCAGTGGTCCGAACGCCAAGTGCCGCTGACAATGGTCTTGTCGCGCGGGAAGCTGTCTTCGATGCGGCCGATCTCATCACGGCCGATCAGCGACTGGGTCAGGCCCAGCGTGCTGAATACCGCCGGGGTGCCGCCCACGCGACGCACTTCGGTGTCGTTGTAGCTGTAGGCGGCGGTCAGTTCCAGGCTGCTGGCGCTGAACGGAATGGTGTAGCTGGACACGAAGTCCACGCCGCGGGTGCGGGTATCCAGGCCGTTGGTGAAGTACGAGAACGCGGTGACCTGCGGCAGCCCCAGGCCGGCCAGCAGGTTGCTGGTGGCGGTGTTGGTGGTGATGCTGGAGGACAGCGCGATGCGGTCATCGATGTCGATCTGGTACGCATCCACGGTCACGTACAGGCGGTCCACCGGCTGCAGCACCAGGCCCACGCTGTAGCTGGTGGAGGTTTCAGCCTTCAGCGGCGAAGCGCCCAGTGCCTGTGCGGCGGTGCTGGTGGTCGGGAAGGTGCCGCGTTCGACGAACACGCCGTTGGTGAACTGGCTGGTGACCGCCTGGTAGCCCTGCTGGGCCAGCGACGGTGCGCGGAAGCCGCTGGAAGCGGTGGCACGCAGTGCGACCTTGTCGGTGAAGGCGTAGCGCGCCGACAGCTTGCCCGAGAAGCGATCACCGAAGTCCGAGTAATCCTCGTAGCGACCGGTGATGCCGGCCGAGAACTTCTCGGTCAGGTCCGCTTCCAGGCCAGCGTAGACCGCGTAGTTGTGGCGGTCGGCATGCACTTCATTGGTGGGGGTGAAGCCGCCGAAGCCCTGCGCGCCGCTGCCGGTGTAGGAGTTCAGTTCGCCCGGGTTCTGGTCCCACTTCTCCTTGCGGTATTCACCACCGAAGGACAGGGTGACCGGATAGGCCAGGCCCCAGTCCAGCGACTTGGTGAGGTCGGCATTGAACACGTCCTGCTGGTACTTCAGCGTGCCGTCGTAGAACGAGCGCGGGCTGGTCGCACCGAGGCTGTAGTTGATGCTGTTGCGGGTGTGGAAATCCAGGGTGTTCTCGCCGTGGTTCAGGCTCAGGTCCCAGGTCCAGCCGCTGTCGGTGTTGCCCTTGACCCCGGCCACCACCGAACGGTCCTTGGAATACTGGTTGATCTCCGGCACGAAGCCGTCCGGGTAGACCTGGGCCAGCAGCGCGCTCTGGCCGTTGTGGTTGCGCGAGCGGTAGAACGCGAACGAGGTGATGTCGCGGTTGCTGAGGATCGCGTTGGCGTAGCCGGTGATGTGGTCGCTGAAGTCGAAGCTGGCGTTGGCCGACACGGCGGTGGCGTCCACCTTCGGGTCGCCCACCACGAAGGTGGTTTCGCCGATGGACGGGTAGTTCACCGTGTTCGGGGTGGTGCCGCGGTACGGGCCGGCGCGGTTGCTTTCATCCTGCTGGCTGATCTGGCCGGCCACGTGCACGCGGCCACGGCCGCCGCCGAATTCCAGGCCGGTATCGCCGGAGAGCTGGTACTTGTTGCCGTCACCGGCCGAGTACTGGCCGTAATCGACGGCCAGGCTGCCGCCACTGCCGCTGCCCTTCAGCACGATGTTGATGACGCCGGCGATGGCGTCCGAGCCGTACTGCGCCGAGGCGCCGTCGCGTAGTACTTCCACGCGCTCGATGGCGGCGATCGGAATGGCGTTGATGTCCACCGCCGAGGAACCGCGGCCGATGGTGCCGTTCACATTGATCATGGCCGAGGTATGGCGGCGCTTGCCGTTCACCAGCACCAGCACCTGGTCCGGCGACAGGCCGCGCAGCTGCGCCGGGCGCACGCCGCTGGTGCCGTCGGTCAGGGCCGGGCGCGGGAAGTTCAGCGAGGGCAGGGCGCGCGACAGCGCCGTGGCCAGTTCGCCGCTGCCGGTGGACTGCAGGATTTCCGGGGTGATGATGTCGATGGGCGACTGCGATTCGGCCACGGTACGGTCGGCCACGCGGGTACCGGTGACGATCACCGTGTCCAGGGTATTGGCGGCGGTGCCGGTCTGCTGGGCCAGGGCGGCGAACGAGGAACCACCGAGGGCGACAGCGACGGCGGCGGCGATCAGGCTGGTCTTGCGGGTCATCGGGAGGGGGCTCCGGTTGGCGGGGGCGGGCACCGGAATCGACATCACAGGGTGAGGCGGACGACGGTTGTTGCGGTGCGCAATGCAGGAATTAACGGGATATTCAGTGCCTGTCAAATGGTGGTAACAGGAAAAAATGTTGCCGTGGCAACCATTTAGCTGTGACAGGCAGTGAAGCGGGGGGAGGGGCCGGGGGCTGCGCGGGGCCGACGCGGGAGAGAGTTGGCCTGCCACCGCGCATCCCGGGGCGCGTCAAGTATTCGTTAACGCTAGAATTGCGTCGCAGGAACAGTGCTCACCAGCACATTCCATTCGGTTATATGGACGCCTTCCCCCATGATTTCGCTTCGTAATTTCGCCTTGCGCCGCGGCGAGCGGCTGCTGTTGTCCAACGTCGACCTGACCCTGCACGCCGGTTACCGGGTGGGCGTGGTTGGCCGTAACGGGGCCGGCAAGTCCAGCCTGTTCGCTGCAGTGAAGGGCGAACTGGAAGCCGACAAGGGCGATGTGGACCTGCCCGGCAAGGTGCGCATCGCCAGCGTGGCCCAGGAAACCCCGTCGCTGCCCGACCCGGCCCTGAGCTTCGTGCTGGGTGGCGATACCGAGGTGGCCGCGGTGCTGGCGGCCGAGGCCGATGCCACCGCCCGCGAAGACTGGGAAGCGGTGGCCGAAGCACATACGCGCATGGCTGAGCTGAACGCCTACGACGCCGAAGCGCGTGCCGGCAAGCTGCTGCACGGCCTGGGCTTCCCGGCCGAGACCCACCACCGCGCGGTGTCCTCGTTCTCCGGCGGCTGGCGCGTGCGCCTGAACCTGGCGCGCGCGCTGATGATGCCCAGCGACCTGCTGCTGCTGGACGAACCGACCAACCACCTGGATCTGGACGCGGTGTACTGGCTGGAACAGTGGCTGCTGAAGTACCCGGGCACCCTGCTGCTGATCTCGCACGACCGCGAGTTCCTGGACAACGTGGCCACCCACACCCTGCACCTGCACGGTGGCGGCGCCAAGCTGTACCCCGGTGGCTACACCGACTTCGAGCGCCAGCGCGCCGAACAGCTGCGCCAGCAGCAGATCGCGCACGAGAAGGAACAGGCCGAGCGCGCCCACCTGCAGAGTTTCATCGACCGCTTCAAGGCGCAGGCCAGCAAGGCCGCGCAGGCGCAGAGCCGCATGAAGCGCCTGGCCAAGCTGGCCGGTACCGAAGCGGTGCGTGCCGAGCGTGAATTCCGCATTGAATTCGCACCGCCGGCCAAGCTGCCGTTCTCGCTGATCCGCCTGAACCATGTCGAGGCTGGTTATGGCAGCGACGCGGTGATCCTCAACAACGTGGGCTTCGGCCTGGAAGCGGGCCAGCGCATCGGCCTGCTGGGCCCCAACGGCGCCGGTAAGACCACCCTGGTGAAGACCCTGGTGGGTGAGCTGAAGCCGATTGCCGGCGAGCGCTCGGCGCACCCGGACCTGCGCATCGGCTACTTCGCCCAGCACACGGTGGAATCGCTGCATGAAGGGCAGTCGCCCATCGAGCACTTCCGCGAGATCGCCCCGGACGCGCCGAACCAGGCCTTCCGCGATTTCCTCGGCAAGTGGAATTTCCCTGGTGACCGCGCCTTCGAGCCGGTGGACGGTTTTTCCGGTGGCGAGCGCGCGCGCCTGGCGCTGGCCCTGATCGCCTGGCAGCAGCCGAACGTGCTGCTGCTGGACGAACCGACCAACCACCTGGATCTGGAGATGCGCGAGGCGCTGGCCGAAGCGCTGGCCACCTTCGAGGGCGCCATCGTGATGGTGTCGCATGACCGCCATCTGATCGGCCTGGTCTGCGATACCTACTGGCGCGTGGCCGATGGTGTGGTCGAGCCGTTCGATGGCGACCTGGATGCCTACGCCGCCTGGCTGCGCACCCGTCCGCAGGCACAGGGCACCAAGGCGCGCATGGAGCAGGTGGAAGAGCCGGTGGTGGTCAAGACCGCACCGGTGGCGCAAGTGGTGCAGAAGAAGCCGGCCAACCCGCACAAGCTGGCCAGCGCGGAAGCCAAGGTGGCCGAGCTGGAAGCCAGCCTGGCCGAGCTGGACCGCCAGCTGGCCGACCCGGCCAACTACGCCGATGCCACCCGCATGGCCGTGCTGGGGCGCGAGCGCGAGACTGCTGCCGCGCAGCTGGAAAAAGCCGAAGCGGCGTGGATGGAATTGCTGGAAGCCTGATGGCGTCCGCCGGGCACGGCCCGGCGGCTTTCCCCGATCCGCTGCGCTCGCCGGGCATGGCCCGGCGCTACCGAGGCACCGCGAACGCGGGTAGCGCCGGGCCGTGCCCGGCGGGATCAGCGGTATTCGCGATCCATCGGTAGCGCCGGGCCATGCCCGGCGGCATCAGCGGTATTCGCGATTCATCGGTAGCGCCGGGCCGTGCCCGGCGGCATCGGCGGCGTACGCGATCCATCGGTAGCGCCGGGCCGTGCCCGGCGGCATCAGCGGCGTACGCGATCCATCGGTAGCGCCGGGCCGTGCCCGGCGGCATCAGCGGTGTTCGCGATCCATCGGTAGCGCCGGGCCACGCCCGGCGGCGTCAGCGGTGTTCGCGATCCATCGGTAGCGCCGGGCCATGCCCGGCGGCATCACCCGCCCTGCGCCTGCAACCATTCGCGGAACCGCTTGGCCGGTTCGCGTTCGCTGCGCGAGCGCAGCCGGGTCAACCAATAGCGGCCCAGCTCCAGCGTGGTGGCGAACGGCTGCAGCAGGCGCCCTTCGGCCAGTTCGGCCTCGAACATGCGCAGCGGCAGCAGCGCCACGCCGGCGCCACCGGCCGCAGCGGCGGCCAGGGTCAGCGAAGAGTCGAACACCGGGCCTCTGGCCTCCACGCCGCTGGTGGCGGCCGCCTGCAGCCAGCGCGGCCATTCGTCGCTGCGGTACGAGCGCAGCAGCGTCACCGCGGCCAGATCGCGGGGGTGCTTCAATCGGCGCGCCAGCGCGGGCGCACACAGCGGCGCGAAGGGCGCCTCCAGGATGGCCGTGCAGTGTTGCCCCTGCCAGTCGCCCTCACCGAAGCGGATGGCCAGGTCCAGTCCTTCGCCGGCCAGATCGATACGGTTGTTGTGGGTCTGCAGGCGCAGCTCGATATCCGGGTGCGCTGCCTCGAAGGCCGCCATGCGCGGCAGCAGCCAACCGGTGGCGAACGTGCCCACCACCCCGATCGTCAGCACCTCGCGCGCTGGCCCACCGGTGTAGCGGGCGATGCTGGCCGAGATGCGCTCGAACGATTCATGCAGCACCGGGAACAGTGCGGCGCCCTCGTCGGTGAGTGCCACGCCGCGTGGCAGGCGGTGGAACAGGCGGATGCCCAGCCGGTCTTCCAGCCCACGGATCTGGTGGCTCAACGCGGCTTGGCTGACGCACAGCTCCAGCGCCGCACGGGTGAAGTTCTGGTGGCGGGCCGCGGCCTCGAAGGCGCGCAGGGCGTTGAGCGGCAGGGTGAGGTGCAGCATCGGTAGGTGTGAGGAAGGCTGATGGGTGCATCCTAGCGTGTTAACCGGCGCCGCCGTCAAAGGAAGGGTTGATTGCGTCAGGCATGAGTTCTACTCATGCCTGGCCCTGAAAATTCGCGTTGGTCGCGGGGCCGCCATGCTTTCAATAATCCGGGTTCGTATCCCGGAGCCCGCCCATGCACGCCCGCCGTCGATTCCTGCAACTCAGTGGTGCCGCCATCGCATCGTCCCTGCTTGCGCCCGCCTTGGCGCGGGCCGCCGCGCCTGCCCCTGCCAGCCCGGCCACGTCCGCCGCCATTGCCGGTGCGGTGGATTTCGCCGCGCTGGAAAAAGCCAGCGGCGGCCGCCTTGGCGTGACCGTGCTGGATACCGGCAGCGGCCGTCGCCTGGGCGGGCACCGCCAGCACGAGCGCTTCCCGATGTGCAGTACGTTCAAATCGATGCTGGTTGCCCACATCCTGAGCCTGGCCGATGCCGGTCGCCTTTCGCTGGACACCCGCGTGCCGATCACCGAACGGGATCTGTTGTCCTACGCCCCGGTAGCCCGCCGCCATGTCGGCAAGGACCTGAGTGTGCGCGACCTGTGCCGGGGCACGCTGACCACCAGTGACAACACCGCCGCCAACCTGCTGCTGGGGGTGAACGGGGGGCCGGCGGCGCTGACCGCCTTCCTGCGCGCGCAGGGCGACACGGTCACCCGCAATGATCGCTACGAGCCGGACATGAACCGTTTCGCGAAGGGCGACCCGCGCGACACCACCAGCCCGGCGGCGATGGCAGCCAGTCTGGCCCGGTTCGCGGTGGGCGATGGCCTTCTGCCGCCCTCGCGGCTGCAGTTCGCCGATTGGCTGGTCGACAACCAGACCGGCGATGCCTGCCTGCGCGCGGGCCTGGGCCCGCGCTGGCGGGTGGGTGACAAGACCGGCAGCAATGGTGAGGACACGCGCAATGACATCGCCGTGCTGTGGCCACGTGCGGGCGGTACGCCGTGGGTCATCACCGCGTATCTGCAGGGCGCCAGCGTGGACGAGGCGCAGCGCGCTGCAGTGCTGGCGCGTGTCGGCGCACTGGCCGATGCACTGATCGGCTGAAGTGCAGCGGCGCGGTGCGGGGTCGGAGCCGCTTCCGGTGGAAACGGATCCGACCCCAGTGCGTCAGCTGGCTGGTGTGTCGCTGCCTTCTACCGCGGCCAGGAAATCACGGCCCCAGCGGTCCACGTCGTAGTACTCCACGATGCCCTGCAACTGGCGCAGGCGCGCGCTGGCCTCTTCTTCGGGCATGGACAGCGCCTGCAGCAGGCCGGCGGCCAGATCGGCCGGGTCGTGCGGATTGGTCAGCACCGCGCCCTTCAACTCGGCCGCCGCACCGGCGAACTCGCTCAGCACCAGCACGCCGGGCGTGCCTTCAATGCCCTGGGTGGCGACAAATTCCTTGGCCACCAGGTTCAGGCCATCACGCAGCGGGGTGATCCACATCACCTGCGCGGCGGCGTAGTGCGCCACCACCTGTTCGAACGGCAGGGCCTGGGCGAAGAAGCGCACCGGCGTCCAGTCCAGCCGCGAGAAGCGGCCATTGATGCGGCCAACCGCCTGTTCGATCTGGTTCTGCAGCGTGCGGTAGACGGTCATCTCGCGCGCGGCTGGCACGCAGACCATCAGCAGGGTGACCTTGCCGCAGTGCTCGGGGTGCTGTTCCAGCACACGTTCGAAGGCTTCCAGTTTGGCCAGGGTGCCCTTGGTGTAGTCCAGCCGTTCCACCGACAGCACCAGCTTGCGTGCGCCGATCTCGCGGCGCAGCTTGAACAGATCGTTGCGCACCTCGGCACGCGCCAGCAGGTTGCGGATGCGGCGCACGTCGGTGCCCACCGGGTGCGCGCCCAGCGCCACATCGCGGTCGCCCACGCGCAGGCGGGTGGTCATGGTGTCCAGGCCCACCGCGCAGCCATAGGTCAAAAAGCGCGGCGCGCAGCTTTCCCAGGCCAGGCGCTCGGCCGGCATGGCGCCACGCACCACGTCCACGAAGTTTTCCACCTGGCGCGGAATATGGAAGCCGATGTAGTCGCAGCACAGCAGGCTGCCGATGATCTCGCGCCGCCACGGCACCACGTTGAACACATCGGCGGAGGGGAAGTAGGTGTGGTGGAAGAAGGCGATCTTCAGGTCCGGGCGCAGTTCGCGCAGCGCGGCCGGCACCATCCACAGGTTGTAGTCGTGGATCCACACCGTGGCGCCGTGCGCGGCTTCGTCGGCCACGGCCTCGGCGAAACGGCGGTTCACCTTCAGGAACACCTGCCAATCGTCTTCGCGGAACCGCGCGCGTTCCCAGAACACGTGCAGCATCGGCCAGAACGCTTCCTTGGAAAACCGCTTGTAGAAGATGTCCACGTCCTGGCGACTGAGCGGTACGCGGGTGGCGCGCAGGGTCGGGTAGCGCTGCGCGTCCACCTGCACATGGCGCTGGAACGGGCGGTGCTTGGGGTCGTCGATGCCCCAGGCCACCCAGCTGCCGCGCTGGCCACCTTCGAAGAAGCTCAGCAGCGAGGGGATGATGCCGTTCGGCGAACGCGGCGGTCGCTGCACCAGCTTGCCGTCCTCGATGGCTTCATCGAAGGGCAGGCGGTGATAGACCATCACCAGTTCGGCGCCCTGCGCGCGTGCGGCGGCCGGCGCATGCAGGTACGGGTCATCGGCGGCCAGCAGGCCGAAGTGTTCGATGGCTTCCACAATGCCGCCGCAGCCGGGTTCGCGGGCGTGGTAGGTGTTGGCCAGATCAGCGGTGGCTGCAGTCAGCGCTGGCTCCGATTCGCCCACGCACACGCCACGGAAACCGGCCTGGTACATGGACAGGTCGTTCAAGGTATCGCCGGCCACCAGGATGCGCTCGCGCGGCAGTTCCAGCAGGCGCGCCAGCGCGGCCAGGGTGCGGCCCTTGTCGGTGTCCGGCGGCAGGATGTCCAGGTAGCGGTCGGCCGAATACAGCACGTCGCAGCCCAGTTCCGCCGCGGTCTGCTGGATCTGCGCGCGCAACGGGGCCAGCGTGGCCGGATCGCAGAAATAGGAGCAGCGGCGTTCCTGCGGAACATCCTGGCGCTGCAGTGCGGTGAACGGCCGCATCGCTTCGGCCACCACCTGTTCGCCGGGCCAGTGCGCGTCGATCATCGACTGCAGCGGCTGCAAGGGCTGCAGGGTGTGGCCATGCACCACGGTGGCGCCCACGTCGCAGACGATGTAATCGGGGCGGGGAATGGCCGGGTCGGACAACAGCGGCATCACCGCTTCCAGGCCGCGCCCGGTAATGAACACCAGGGCGATGCCCGGGTGCTGGTCCACCAGCCGGTACAGGCGGTGGCGCTGGGCGGCGCTGCCGGCCAGGAAGGTGCCATCCAGGTCGGTGGCCAGGATCAGCTGTGGCCCGGTGGCCGTGCTGCTGGAAAGAAGGGGGTTCGGAATCAGGGTCGGGGACTCGACAGTCAATGCACTTCCTTCGTGGGTACGGTGGGAGATTCGGTTTCCGGCATCAGCTCCAGGGCCGCAGGCGTGGTCCGCAGCATGGGACGGAACGGTGCCGGGTGGGTGCGCAGGCGCGCATGGCGCAGCAGGCGCAGGGCGGTGAAGTCGGCCAGCGCGGTCAGCACGGCGGTGAAGTACAGCGGCAGCGCTGGGGCGCCGTAGCGCTGCATCAGCGCACCGGCCAGCGCCGGCCCGATGGCGGCGCCGATGCCGTGTACCAGCAGCAGGCTGCTGCAGCCGGACAACAGGTCCGGCGTGGGCAGGTAGTCCAGCATGTGCGCCACGGCGAACGGATAGAGCGCGAACGCCAGGCCGCCATAGCAGAACACCAGCACGAACATCAGGTGCACCTGCTGCGACAGCGGCGGCAATGCGGCCAGCGCGGCCACGGCGGCGGCCAGCACGCTCAGGCACAGCAGGCCCAGCCGACGGTCATGGCCATCGCTGATCCGGCCCAGCGGCCATTGCAGCAACGCACCGCCGGCAATTGCCGTCAGCATGAACAGCGGCACCTGCGCATCGCGCAGGCCGATCTGTTCGGCATACACCGGCAGCAGGCCCCAGAACGGCCCCATCGCCAGGCCGGACAGCGCGGCGGCGACGGTGGCCACCGGCGCCAGCGCGTACAGGCGCTGCAGCGTCAGCCGCGGCACGCTGGGCACCTCCGGCTGCTGCAGGCGGGTGGCGGTAACCGGCAGCATGGCCGCGCACACCAGCAGGGCAGTGAGCGAAAACATGGTGGCCGCGCCGGTATCGCCGGCCAGCAGCAGCACCTGGCCCAGCGCCAGCGCCGACAGGTTCACCATCATGTAGACCGAAAACACCCGGCTGCGCCGCTGCGGGTCGGGCTCGGCGTTGAGCCAGCTTTCGATCACCGTGTACAGGCCCACCAGTGCTATGCCGGTCACCACGCGCAGCACGATCCAGCCGGCGGCGCTGATCCACAATGGGTGCAGCAGCACGGCCATGGTGGCCAGCGCGGCGTGGAAGGCAAATGCCCGGCTGTGGCCGATGCGGCGGATCAACGGCGGGGCGGTGAAGGTGCCGATGAAATAGCCGGCGAAGTAGGCCGACATGATCCAGCCCAAGGTGCCGGCGCTGAAACCTTCCTGCTCACCGCGAACGGCGAGCAGGGTGCCCAGCAGCCCGCTGCCGGTCAGCAGCAGCGCCACGCCCAGTAACAGGGCCGTCAGCCGCCACATGGGTGCGGCCTCGATGGAATAGGTGGAGAAAACACCTGTCCCACCCTAACACACCCGCATTTCAGCCCCGTTCGATTTGCAGCGCTGCGCAGCCACGCGCATGCTGCGCGCGTTCGTTCCACACGGAAGTCACGATGAGCCATGAACTGATCTACCTGCTGCTGATCTTCGCGCTGCTGGTCATACCGCGCGCGCTGCAGCGCTTCAGCCTGCCGGCGCCGCTTACGTGCCTGCTGTTCGGCATCATCGCCATGCTGTGGCTGGGCGAGCGCTCGCACGATGCGGTGATCGGCCTGCTGGCAACGCTGGGTATTTCTTCGCTGTTCCTGTTCGCTGGGCTGGAAGTGGATCTGGCCGCGCTGCGGCGTGGGCTGTGGCCGCTGCTGGCGCACCTGGTCATCCGCAGTGCAACGTTGTTCGGTGTGGGCTGGCTGGCTTGGCGCTATGCGGGCCTGCCGTGGCAGGCCGCAGGTCTGCTGGCGCTGGCCCTGCTCACCCCGTCCACCGGTTTCATCATGGATTCGCTGTCTCGGCTGGGCCTGAGCGAAGACGAGCGTTTCTGGGTGACCAGCAAGGCCATTGCCGGTGAACTGCTGGCGCTGGCGGCGCTGTTCGTGGTGCTGCAGGCCGGCGATCCGTGGCACATGGCCATGTCCAGCAGCGCATTGCTGGCGATGATGGTCGGGCTGCCGCTGCTGTTCATCGCCCTGGGTCGCTGGGTGGCGCCGCATGCGCCCGGTTCGGAATTTTCGCTGCTGGTGATGGTGGGCATGGTGGCGGCCTACATCACCTACCTGCTGGGCGTGTACTACCTGGTGGGCGCGTTCATCGCCGGCCTGGTCGCGCGCCTGCTGCACCAGCGCATGCCGCTGCTGGCTTCGCACGAGAACCTGCACGCGCTGCGCCTGTTCGCCTCGTTCTTCGTGCCGTTCTACTTCTTCAATGCCGGCACCAAGGTGCCCAGCGAAGCGCTGAGCTTCGAGGCGCTGGGGCTGGGCGTG
Organism: Stenotrophomonas sp. SAU14A_NAIMI4_8; assembly: GCF_003086695.1. Lineage (NCBI taxonomy): Bacteria > Pseudomonadati > Pseudomonadota > Gammaproteobacteria > Lysobacterales > Lysobacteraceae > Stenotrophomonas > Stenotrophomonas sp. SAU14A_NAIMI4_8. The sequence goes on along the minus strand of NZ_CP025999.1, from coordinate 3,385,983 downwards.
GTGATTACCATGGTGGTGCTGCCGCTGCGCATCGCCGTGGTGTGGCTGCAGCGCCGGGTCATGTTCGGCGAAAGCTTCCGCAGCAGCCTGCGGGTGTCGCTGGCGCTGGCACCCACCCTGATCTTCACCCTGGTGCTGGCGGCGATCATGCGCGAGCGCTTCCAGATTCCGGCGGTGTTGTTCGGTGCGCTGCTGTTGTACGCCGCGCTGACCACGCTGCTGCCGTCGCTGGTGTTCCGCACGCCGTTCGATGTCGATCCGGTGGAGCAGGAACCTGCCGGTGAAGGCGAGGGTGCGCCGGTGGCGGCGACTGAAGTGATCGAGCCGACACCGGCGCGCGACACAAACGCAGGCACGCCAGCGCCGTTGCCATAGTGTTCGGGCACAGCGGGTGGGGCGGTGCCCGCTGCCCGCGGTTTGCGCGCGCTGGCCATGGCCGTTAGGGTGGGGCCATGACTGTCCGTTCCGCCTCGATGTCCGCCGTGCTGCTGCTGGCCCTTGCGGCCTGTTCGCAGCAACAGCCCCCGATCAGCCACGATGTGGCCACTGCGCCTTCCGATGCCTTCATGGCCGCCGTGGCCGCGCACTGCGGCCAGGCGTTCGCCGGCCGGGTAGTGGAAGACACTCCGGCCCCCGCGGGTGACGATCCGTTTGCCGGCAAGCCTCTGGTGATGCACGTGCGCGGCTGCGACGACCCCGGCCATGAGCTGCGCATTCCGTTCCATGTGGGCGATGACCATTCGCGCACCTGGATCCTGACCCGCACCGACCATGGGCTGAAGCTGAAGCACGACCACCGGCACGCCGATGGCAGCCCCGATGTCATCAGCCTGTACGGCGGCGACAGCACGCCACCGGGCACCGCCCAGCGCCAGCAGTTCCCGGCAGATGCCGATTCGGTGGCGATGTTCCGCCGCGCCGACATGCTCGCCTCCACCCACAACGTGTGGGCGATGGAGATCGAGCCGGACCAGCGCTTCGTCTATGAACTGACCCGCCCCGGCGGGCGCCGTTTCCGCGTCGAATTCGACCTGGGCAAGCCGGTGGCGCTGCCGCCGGCGCCGTGGGGTTCCGAGCAGGCACCGGCCCGGCCCTGAGCGGATTGGGGTCGGATCCCCTGCCGCAGGCAGGGGCTCTGACCCTGTCGAGCAGCCAGCGCAGGGGTCAGAGCCCTGGCCGATGGCCAGGGATCCGACCCCGCCCCGTCGGCACCCTGAGCGGATCGGGGTCGGACCCCCCTGCCGCAGGCAGGGGCTCCGACCCCATGCCTCAGCGGGTACCGAAGCGCGCCCGGCAGCCGTTGCTGACCCACACGCTGCCGCGCGAATAGCCCCAGCTGCGGCCCTCCTGGCAGGCACTGCCGGACAGCTGCTGCTGCAGCACCGGCCGGCCCTGGCGCTCATCCCAGTTGCAGTTCTGGGTACGGTTGTTGTTGCTGCTGCAGGTAACGGTGTAGTTGCTGTTGCCGCCGCCCCAGCCGCCGCCATTGCCACCGCCCCAGCCGCCGCGGCTTTCGGCGAATTCACCGCGGCAGCCGCGGTTGACCCAGATGGCGCCGCGACGCACGCCCCAGGTCTGCCCTTCCACGCAGGCCGAGCCGGAGATCTGCCGCACCAGGGTGGCCCCGCGCCAGTTCACCGGACAGGTGCGCTCGCGGTTGTCCTGGCTTTCGCAGCGGATGGTGCTGCCGCTGTTGCCGCCGCCCCAACCGCCGCCGTGGTTGCCGCCCCAGCCGCCGCGGCCTTCGACGAATTCGGCGCGGCAGCCGCCGTTGACCCAGATGCTGCCGTTGCGGCTGCCCCAGGTGCGGCCCTCCACGCAGGCCGAGCCGGACAGCTGGCGTACCAGCCGGGCGTCGCGCCAGCCGGTGCTGCAGACCCGTTCACGGTTGTTCTGGCTTTCGCAGCGGACCACGCCGGTCTGCGCGGCGGCGGGGGCGGGGGACAGGGTCAGCCCGGCAAGGGCGCCCAGGGTAAGGGTGGTGGCCAGACTGGCCAGGGACAGCGCTTTCATGGCAAATCCCCATACGGTGTGTGGTGCGCGACTATAAGGACGGGGTGGATAAAGCCCGCGTGACCGTCCGCATTTGCCCCAGCCGGGCCCTCGGCCGCAGAATACGAGGCTTTCCGGCCCCCGTCGGGTGCCGGCGTTCTCCAGCGGAGCTTTCCCCCCATGCGTACCCACTTCTGCGGCCTGGTCAACGAGACCCTGATTGGCCAGACTGTCACCCTCGCCGGCTGGACCGACGTGGCCCGTAACCAGGGCGGCGTCTGCTTCATCGATCTTCGCGATCATGAAGGCATCGTGCAGGTGACCGTGGAGGTGGACAACGCCGAAGTGTTCGCCGTGGCTGCCAGCCTGGGCTACGAAGACGTGCTGCAGGTGGAAGGCGTGGTGCGCGCGCGCCATGCGGTGAACGACAAGATCGCCACCGGCAAGGTGGAAGTGATCGCCACCGCCATCACCGTGCTGAACAAGGCCGCGCCGCTGCCGTTCCACGCCCACGAGAACCCGGGCGAAGACACCCGCCTGAAGTACCGCTACCTGGACCTGCGCCGCCCGGAAATGCAGCGCATGCAGCGCACCCGCATCAAGCTGGTGCAGGCCCTGCGCCGCCACCTGGACGAGCGCGGCTTCCAGGACATCGAAACCCCGATCCTGACCAAGGCCACCCCGGAAGGCGCGCGCGACTTCCTGGTGCCGGCGCGCATGCACCCGGGCGAGTTCTACGCCCTGCCGCAGAGCCCGCAGCTGTTCAAGCAGATCCTGATGGTGGCCGGCTTCGACCGCTACTACCAGATCGCGCGCTGCTTCCGCGACGAAGCCCTGCGCGCCGACCGCCAGCTGGAATTCACCCAGCTGGACATGGAATTCGCCTTCGTGCGCGAGCGCGACGTGCAGGATTTCGTTGAAGACATGATCCGCGCCATCTTCAAGGAAGTGGTGGACGTGCCGCTGGCGGCCAGCTTCCCGCGCATGACCTGGGCCGAGGCCATGCGCCGCTACGGCTCGGACAAGCCGGACCTGCGCATCGCGCTGGAGCTGGTGGACGTGGCCGAACTGGTCAAGGACAGCGAGTTCCCGGTGTTCACCGGCCCGGCCAACGATGCCGACGGCCGCGTGGCCGCGCTGCGCATTCCGGGCGGTGCCACCCTGTCGCGCAAGCAGATCGACGAATACGCCGCGCACGCCGCCAAGTACGGCGCCAAGGGCCTGGCCTACATCAAGATCGCCGACAACGGCGAAGTCAGCTCGCCCATCCAGAAGTTCTTCAGCGAAGAGCGTTTCGCTGCGCTGGTGGCCCACGTCGGCGCCGGCAACGGCGACATCGTGTTCTTCGGTGCCGGTGGCTACAACAAGGTGTCCGACTTCATGGGCGCGCTGCGCCTGAAGGCTGGCAAGGACTTCGGCCTGGTCGCCGACGGTTGGGCGCCGCTGTGGGTCACCGACTTCCCGATGTTCGAATGGGACGAGGAAGAGCAGCGCTACGTCGCCCTGCATCACCCCTTCACCGCGCCGGCCGTGGACGATATCGCCGACCTGCGCGCCAACGCCCGTACCGCGGTTTCGCGCGGCTACGACATGGTGCTCAACGGCAATGAAATCGGCGGCGGTTCGATCCGTATCCACCGCCCGGACATGCAGAGCGCAGTGTTCGAGCTGCTGGGCATCGGCGCCGAAGAAGCCCGTGCCAAGTTTGGCTTCCTGCTGGACGCGCTGAACTACGGCGCCCCGCCGCACGGCGGCATCGCCTTCGGCATCGACCGCATTGCCGCGCTGATGGCCGGCACCGAATCCATCCGCGACGTCATTCCGTTCCCGAAGACCACCGGTGCGCAGGATCTGATGACCGATGCGCCGTCGCCGATCGTCGACGTGCAGCTGGCCGAAGTGCATATCCAGGTTCGCCCCAAGACCAACTGATCAGGAGATCCACGCAATGACCGAGTTCGCGTTTTCGCTGGAGTGGGAAAAGCTGGGCAATGAAGGCTCCGAGGCCACTCTGGTCACCGAGCGTGCACGTGTTTTCGGTGGTTGGCTGGTCCGCGTCGGCACCAACCCGGCGGCGATGGCACTGACCTTCGTCGCCGACGGCGAAGGTCGCTGGGACGGTGAAGACTTCGGCGTCGAGGATTACGAAGACGACGAAGAGGAAGAGTTCGACGAGGACGAGGAAGAAGAAGGCGAGGACGAGGACGAAGAGGAATACGAGGAAGAGGACGAGGAAGAAGAGGACGAAACCGAGTCGTCGGAACGGGCTTGACCCCGACCGTCGTCCTGGCGTCCACTCGACCCATGTATTCGATCCGCCGCGCCACCGTGGACGACGCGCCGACCCTGTCGGCGCTGGCCGCGCGCACGTTCACTGAAACCTTCGGCCATCTGTACCCGCCGCAGGACCTGCAGGCCTTCCTGGAGGAGGCCTACACGGTCGAGCGCCAGCGCATCATCCTGGCCCACCCCGACTATGCGGTGTGGCTGCTGGAACGGGACGGGGAGGCGGTCGGCCATGCCGCCGCCGGCCCCTGTGGCCTGCCGCACCCGGACGTGAAGCCCGGCGATGGCGAGCTCAAGCGCCTGTATCTGGTGAAGACCGAGCAGAGCTGTGGCTGGGGCAGCCGCCTGCTGGAAACCGCGCTGGCCTGGCTGGAGCGCGACGGCCCGCGCACGCTGTGGCTGGGCGTGTGGTCGGAAAACTTCGGCGCACAGCGCTTCTATGCCCGCTATGGCTTCCAGAAGGCCGGTGAGTACCTGTTCCCGGTCGGCCAGATCAACGATCTGGAATTCATCCTGCGCCGCGAACCGCGCCCGGCCTGAGCGCGTTCACTGGCGCTTGCCCCGCGATTTCGTTCAATCACTGCAGATTCCGCCCCGCCCAACGCCAGGCTGTCACGCATGAATCCCCCTGTTTTGCTGCTGCATGGCATCTGGAATGCCCGCGCCTGGGTCGGGCCGTTGGCCTGGCGCCTGCGCGCGCGTGGGTTCCAGGTGCACACCTTCGGTTACGCCTCGATCTTCGGCGGGCCGGACGTGGCCGTGCCGCAGTTGCTGGAACGGCTGGCCGGCACCGGCCCGCTGTCGCTGGTCGGCCACAGCCTGGGCGGGCTGGTGGCGCTGGAAGCCCTGCGCCGGCAGCCGCAGTTGCCGGTGCAGCGGGTGGTCTGCCTGGGCTCGCCGCTGCGCGGCAGTGGCACCGCGCGCTCGCTGTCCGAACACGGCTGGGGCCTGGCCCTGGGCCGCAGCAGCGAACTGCTGCTTGATGGCCTGCCAGACTGGCAGGGCAGGGCGAAGGTCGGGCTGATCGCCGGGTCGGTGCCGCATGGCCTGGGCAGCCTGCTGGGGGCCATGGGGGAAGCGTCCGACGGTACGGTGGCGCTGGACGAGACCCGCCTGCCAGGCCTGGCCGACCACTGCGTGGTGCGCACCAGCCACAGCGGCCTGGTGGTATCGCCCGATGCCGCGCGGCAGACCGCGCATTTTCTGCAGCACGGCCAGTTCGACCACAGCCGCGACGCCGCCGCCGCGTAGGTTGGTGGGTGCGAACCGACCTGCCTTGGTGGGTGCGAACCTTGGTTCGCACGCTCTTCGCTAGGCGACACCCGGCACCCTCCATCCACCCTAGACACGGTTGCCGCCCCCGATCAGGTAGAATCCGCGCCTTGATCCTGAAGCAGCCAGACGGTAGCACCCATGGGTAGAGGCCCCTCCATCGAAGCCCGCAAGAACGCGTCCGACGCGAAGCGTGGCAAGATTTTCACCAAGATCATCCGCGAGATCGGCGTTGCCGCGCGCGGCGGTGGAGGCGACCCCAACAACAACCCGCGCCTGCGCGTGGCCATGGACAAGGGCCTGGGCGTGAACATGTCCAAGGACGTGATCGAACGCGCCATCAAGAAGGCCACCGGTGAACTGGAAGGCGTCGATTACGAGGAAATCCGCTACGAGGGCTACGCCCCCGGTGGCGTGGCCGTGATCGTCGACTGCCTGACCGACAACCGCGTGCGTACCGTGGCCGATGTGCGCCACGCGTTCAGCAAGTGCGGCGGCAACATGGGCACCGAAGGCTCGGTCGCCTTCATGTTCAAGCGCCTGGGCGTGCTCAGCTTCGCTCCGGGCGCCGACGAAGAGGCGATCACCGAGGCGGCCATCGAGGCCGGCGCCGATGACATCGTGGTCTACCCGGACGACGGTTCGATCGACGTGGTCACCAGCCCTGACGCGTTCAACGCGGTCAAGGATGCGATGGCGGCCGCCGGGCACGTGCCCGGGCACGCGGAAATCACCTTCCGCGCCGACAACGACATCAAGGTCGAAGGCGATGTGGCCCTGCAGGTGAAGAAGCTGCTGGACATGCTGGAAGACCTGGACGACGTGCAGGACGTGTATTCCAACGCCGAACTCGGCGCCGACGCCTACGCCTGAGCCGTCTTCGACGGTCTGGGCGCGGGCCGTTGAACGGTCACCGCGGACAGTCATGAGCCCATACGCCTGCCAGCGCTTCCCGTTCCACCCGGCCAGGAGTGCCGTATGACCCGCATCCTCGGCATCGACCCCGGTTCCCAGCGGACCGGGGTCGGCATCATTGATGTCGACGCCGCCGGCAAGGTCAGCCACGTGCACCACCAGCCGCTGGTGCTGCTGGGCGCCGACGATTTCCCCCAGCGCATGAAGCTGCTGGTGCTGGGCCTGGCCGATCTGTGCCGGGAGTTCCAGCCGCAGGAAGTGGCCATCGAAAAAGTGTTCATGGCGCGCAACCCGGATTCGGCGCTGAAGCTGGGCCAGGCGCGCGGCGCGGCCATTTCCGCGGTGGTGCTGCGCGACCTGCCGGTGCACGAATACGCCGCCAGCGAGATCAAGCTGGCCGTGGTTGGCCGTGGCGGCGCGGAAAAACAACAGGTCCAACACATGGTCGGGCTCATGCTGAACCTGAAAACCAAGCTGCAGGCCGACGCGGCCGACGCGTTGGCGGTAGCCATCACCCATGCCCACGTAAGGGCAACGGCCAACCGCCTGGGGCTCAGTGCCCGCCAGGCGTGGGGCCGCAAATGAGGAGCTGCACGCAATGATCGGTCGACTGCGCGGGATCGTCGCCTACAAGGCGCCGCCGTGGCTGGTGGTGGATGTGAACGGGGTGGGCTACGAGCTGGAGGCGCCGATGAGCACCTTCTACGACCTGCCCGAGCTCGGCCGCGAGGTCATCCTGTACACCCATTATTCGCAGAAGGAAGACAGCGTTTCGCTGTACGGCTTCCTGCGCGAGGGCGAGCGCCGGCTGTTCCGCGATGTGCAGAAGGTCAGCGGCATTGGCGCGAAAATCGCGCTGGCCGTGCTGTCCGGGGTCACCGTGGAAGAGTTCGCGCGCATGGTCCAGGCCGGCGACATCACCGCCTTGACCCGCATTCCGGGCATCGGCAAGAAAACCGCCGAACGCATGGTGCTGGAGCTGCGTGACCGCGCCGCCCAGTTCGGTGCCGGCGGTGCGCTGCCCACCGGCAGCGGCCCGGCACCGGCCGATCCGCTGGCCGATGCCACCGTGGCCCTGCAGCAGCTGGGCTACAAGCCCACCGAAGCGGCCCGCATGGCGCGCGATGCCTTCACGGAAGGCGACGAAGTGGCCACGGTCATCCGCAAGGCCCTGCAATCGGCGCTGCGCTGAGCCGCGCCTTCCATTCCCTACACCACGCCTGAGCCCCGCCAGGAGCCCCATGTCCAGCAGTCAAACTCCGCACGATGCCGCCCACGGCGGCCACGGTCACGCTCCCCCGGCCGGGGGTCTGGCGCTGATCATCGGTGCGATCGGCGTGGTGTTCGGCGATATCGGCACCAGCCCGCTGTACACCCTGAAAGAGGCGTTCTCGCCGCACTACGGGCTCACCAGTGACCACGACACCGTGCTGGGCGTGCTGTCGCTGGCGTTCTGGGCACTGAACATCGTGGTCACCCTGAAGTACGTGACCATCATCATGCGTGCCGACAACGATGGCGAAGGCGGCATCATGGCGCTGATGGCGCTGACCCAGCGCACCCTGCGCAACGGGTCGCGCTCGGCCTACGTGGTGGGCATCCTCGGCATCTTCGGCGCCTCGCTGTTCTTCGGCGACGGCGTGATCACGCCGGCCATTTCCGTGCTCGGCGCGGTGGAAGGCCTGGAAGTGGCCGCGCCGGGCCTGCATGCGTTCATCGTGCCGATCACCGTGATGGTGCTGCTGGCGGTGTTCGCGGTGCAGCGCTTTGGTACCGAAAAGATCGGCAAGCTGTTCGGGCCGATCACCTCGATCTGGTTCATCTCGCTGGCGGCGATCGGCATCTACAACATCGTCGATTCGCCGGAAGTGCTGAAGGCGTTCAACCCCTGGTGGGCCATCCGCTTCTTCATGGACCACAGCTGGCACGGCATCTTCATCCTGGGCGCGGTGGTGCTGGCGGTGACCGGCGGCGAAGCGCTGTACGCAGACATGGGCCACTTCGGTGCCAAGCCCATCCGCCATGCCTGGTACTTCTTCGTGCTGCCGTGCCTGGTGCTGAACTACCTGGGGCAGGGCGCGCTGGTGCTCAACCACCCCGAAGCGGTGAAGAACCCGTTCTTCGAAGCGGTGCCGTCGTGGGCGCTGTACCCGATGATCATCCTGGCCACCATGGCCGCGGTGATCGCCTCGCAGTCGGTCATCACCGGTGCGTTCTCGGTGTCGCGCCAAGCCATGCAGCTGGGCTACATCCCGCGCATGCGCATCAAGCACACCTCGCACGACACCATCGGCCAGATCTACATTCCCGGCATCAACTGGGGCATCGCGGTGATGGTGATCGGGCTGGTGCTGGCCTTCCGCAGTTCGTCCAACCTGGCCGTGGCCTACGGCATCTCGGTGTCGGCCACCATGCTGATCGACACCCTGCTGCTGGCCCTGGTGGCGCGTTCGCTGTGGCCCAAGGCGCGCAACTGGATCCTGCCGCTGTGCGTGGTGTTCTTCATCATCGATCTGGGCTTTGTCATCGCCAACGGCGCCAAGCTGCTGCAGGGTGCGTGGTTCCCGGTGGTGCTGGGCATCTTCCTGTTCACCATGATGCGCACCTGGCGCCGCGGCCGCGAACTGCTGCGCGATGAGATCCGCAAGGACGGTATCCGCATCGACACCTTCCTGCCGGGCCTGATGCTGGCGCCGCCGGTACGCGTGCCGGGCACCGCGGTGTTCCTGACCGCCGACCCGACCGTGGCCCCGCATGCGCTCATGCACAACCTGAAGCACAACAAGGTGCTGCACGAGCGCAACGTGTTCCTGCACGTGGAAACCCTGCCCATTCCCTATGCGGTGGAAGGGCAGCGGCTGAAGATCGAATCGGTGGGCGATGAGTTCTACCGGGTCTACGTGCGCTTCGGTTTCATGGAAACCCCGGACGTACCGCTGGCGCTGATGCGCTCGTGCGACCACGGCGGCATCTACTTCGACCCGATGGACACCACCTTCTTCGCCAGCCGCGAAACCATCGTGGCCACCGCCAACCGTGGCATGCCGATCTGGCGCGACAAGCTGTTCGCGCTGATGCATCGCAACGCCGCCCCGGCCACCGGCTTCTTCCGCATTCCCGGCAACCGCCTGGTCGAACTCGGCGCGCAGGTCGAAATCTGATCGCAGCGGTCGGATCCCTTTCCGCAGGAAAGGGCTCTGACCCCAGGCGTCGCGCATCCGGCAGTGGGGTCAGAGCCGTTTTCCGTTGGAAAACGGATCCGACCCCGTGTCGACCAAGGTCGACACCTACCGACAGATCTCGCCCAGGTCGAAATCCGACCCCATGCCGCCGCATCCGGATGCGGGGTCGGATCCCTTTTCCACAGGAAAAGGGCTCTGACCCCATGTTGCCGGTGTCCCGGTTCGGGGTCAGAGCCGTTTTCCGCCGGAAAACGGATCCGACCCCATGCACTTTTGCCGCATAATCAGCAGATGACCGACGACCGCATCATTGGCGCCGGCGCCACCCGCGAGGATGACGCCGCCGACGCCAGCATCCGCCCCAAGCGCCTTGCCGATTACCTCGGCCAGGCGCCGGTGCGCGAGCAGATGGAAATCTACATCCAGGCCGCCAAGGCCCGTGGCGATGCGCTGGACCACGTGCTGATCTTCGGGCCCCCGGGTCTGGGCAAGACCACCCTGAGCCACGTGATCGCCAACGAACTGGGCGTGGCCCTGCGGGTCACCTCCGGCCCGGTGATCGAAAAGGCCGGCGACCTGGCCGCGCTGCTGACCAACCTGCAGCCGCACGATGTGCTGTTCATCGACGAAATCCACCGTCTTTCGCCCGTGGTGGAAGAAGTGCTGTACCCGGCGATGGAAGACTTCCAGATCGACATCATGATCGGCGAGGGCCCCGCCGCCCGCTCGATCAAGATCGACCTGCCACCGTTCACCCTGATCGGTGCCACCACCCGCGCCGGCCTGCTGACCGCTCCGCTGCGCGACCGCTTCGGCATCGTGCAGCGCCTGGAGTTCTACAGCGTTGAGGAACTGACCCGCATCGTGCGCCGCTCGGCCGCCATCCTCGGCATCGACTGCACCGCCGACGGGGCAGGGGAGATCGCCCGCCGCGCGCGTGGCACCCCGCGTATCGCCAACCGCCTGCTGCGCCGCGTGCGCGACTACGCGCAGGTCAAGGCCGGCGGCCACATCGACGAAGCCGTGGCCCAGGCCGCCATGCAGATGCTGAAGGTCGACCCGGAAGGCTTCGACGAACTGGACCGGCGCCTGCTCAAAACCATGGTCGACTACTTCGACGGTGGCCCGGTGGGCATCGAATCGCTGGCCGCGGCGCTGTCCGAAGAGCGCGGCACGCTGGAAGACGTGGTTGAACCCTACCTGATCCAGCAGGGCTTCCTGGTGCGCACCGCGCGCGGCCGCATGGCCACCCACAAGGCGTACCGGCACATGGGGCTGAAGCCGAAAAACCCGCCGCAGGACCTGTTCGCGGAGGTTCCCGATGTCGGTTGAACCGCGATTCAGTTGGCCGACACGCATTTACTGGGAAGATACGGACGCTGGTGGGGTGGTCTACCACGCCCGCTACGTGGCCTTCATGGAACGGGCCCGGACCGAATGGATGCGCGCACTGGGCTACGGCCAGGAGCGCATGCGTGCCGAACACGGGCTGGTCTTTGCGGTGCGTTCGATGCAGATGGACTTCCTCAAGCCGGCCCGGCTGGATGATGCCCTGCAGGTGAGCGCCACCCTGGTCCAGCTGAAGAAGGCCAGCATGGTCTTCGACCAGCAGGTCCTGCGCGAGGGCCAGCTGCTGCTGTCCGCGCAGGTCCGCATTGCCGCACTGGACGCGGCCAGTTTCCGCCCGCGTGGCATGGACGATGCCGTCCTTGCCGCGCTGCACCCCCACCTCCACCCTGAATCCGAACACTGAGGAACAACGGATGATCGCAACGCTCCTGGCCCTGCAGGCCACGGTCACCGAGGCACTGCCGGCAGACGTCAGCAACGCCGCGACCCAGACCCTTGCCCAGGCCACCACCGGCGGCGGCATCAACTACCTCGAACTGATGGCCAAGGCCAGCCTGCCGGTGAAGATCATCGTGCTGCTGCTGCTGATCGGTTCGTTCGTCAGCTGGGTCATCATTTTCCGCAAGGCCCGCGTGTTCAAGCAGGCCACCCGCGAGGCGGACGAGTTCGAGAACCGCTTCTGGTCCGGCGCCGACCTGGGCAAGCTGTACAGCTCGGCCACCGACCGCAGCCGCAACGTGGGCGGCCTGGAGGCCATCTTCGAAGCCGGTTTCCGCGAATACACCCGCCTGCGCGACAAGCGCCGCCTGGATGGCCGCGCGCAGCTGGAAGGTGCCCAGCGCGCCATGCGCACCACCTACACCCGCGAAGTGGACCAGCTGGAACGCAACCTGGAACTGCTGGCCAACATCGGCTCCACCGCCCCGTACGTGGGCCTGGTCGGCACCGTGTTCGGCATCATGGTGACCATGCACGACATGATCAGCAGCGGTGCCCAGGCCGGTATCGCCTCGGTGGCCCCGGGTATTTCCGAAGCGCTGTTCGCCACCGCCATCGGCCTGTTCGTGGCCATTCCGGCGGTGTGGGCCTACAACCGCTTCACCACCCGCGTTGAGCGCATGTCGGTGCGGTTCGAGACCTTCGCCGAGGAGTTCAGCTCCATCCTGCAGCGCCAGAGCGCTGGCGACGAGTAAGCGCCTGACCCGGGAGTCCAAGCCATGTCCGCTGCCATCGGTCGCCGCAAGCGCCGCAAGCTGAAATCGGAAATCAACGTCGTTCCCTATATCGACGTCATGCTGGTGCTGCTGATCATCTTCATGGTCACCGCGCCGCTGCTCACCCTCAGTTTCGATGTCGATCTGCCCACCTCCAACGCCAAGGCGCTGGAAAGCAAGCAGGACCCGGTCATCGTGTCGGTGCGCCAGGACGGCCAGCTGAGCCTGAAGCTGCCCGACGCCAAGGAACCGACCGCCGTCACCGCCGAGGAACTGGAAGGCCGCCTGTCCGGCATTGCCGCCCAGGACAAGGACGTGCGCGTGATCGTGGCTGCCGACCGCGCAGTGGCCTATGAAAAGGTCATCGCCGCGATGGACGTGATCAAGCGCTCGAAAGTGGACAAGGTAGGCCTGGCCACCGATGCACGCTGACGCCCTGCCACCGCCGCACAAGCAGGAACCGGGCTGGGGCTTGCCCCTGGTCCTGGCCGTGCTGGTGCACCTGCTGGTCGCGCTGGTCTTCATCGGTGCCTGGCTGTGGTCGCCCCAGCGCAACACTGAAGCGGCCGCCGGCGATCCGTCGGTCGAGGCCAGCCTGGCCGTGTCGTCGTCCGAAGCCGCCGCCGCCCGCCAGGCCCTGCGCCAGTCGGAAAAGCTGGAAGAGCTGCCCGAGCCGGTGGCCGAGCCCATTCCGGTGCCCGAAGACACCATTCCGCCGCCGCAGCCGATCGAGGAACCACGCCCGCAGGACGCGCCCACGCCGCAGCAGCAACAGGCGCAGGAACGCGTGGCCCAGCCCGATACGCAGGACCAGGAAGCGGTCAATGCCCTGGCCATTTCGCAGGAAAAGGCCAAGCAGGAACAGGAAGCCAAGCGCCGCCAGGAACAGATCGACCTGACCGAGCGCAAGCGCCAGGAAGAGGCCGAGCAGAAGGCACGCCTGGCCAAGCAGCAGGAAGAGGACGCCAAGAAGAAGATTGCCGAGCAGCAGCGCGTGGCGGCCGACAAGGCCGAAGCGGACCGGCAGAAGAAGATCGCCGAGATCCGCGCCAAGCGTGAGCAGGCCGAAAAGGAAGCCAAGCTGGCCGAGCAGAAGCTTCGCCAGGTGGCCGCCGCACGCAACGCCGCCGGCAGCGCCAACGCCGGCAGCACTGGCCAGACGCAGCCGGCCGGTGGCGGTGGTGGCACCAGCGATGATCTGTCGGCCAAGTACGCCGCCGCGCTGGTGAACAAGATCCGCGGTTCGTGGACCCGTCCCGACAGCGTGCCGCTGGGGCAGAAGTGCCAGATCACCATCACCCAGATTCCGGGTGGGCAGGTGCTGCAGGCCAAGGTGGGTGCCAACTGCCCCTATGACGAGGCCGGCAAGCGCTCGATCGAGGCCGCCGTGCTCAACGCCCAGCCGCTGCCGTACCGCGGCTTCGAACAGGTGTTCGCGCGCACGCTCAACCTGACCTTCACCCCGCAGGACTAAGCCCCGGGTGTGCACAGATGCCCTCGTCCGCCGCATCGGGCGGGGGCGCCAGGTCAACGCCGCGTGATGGCGTGGGCTGGCACTGACCCGGAATTCACGTACCCTTGGTTCATGATTGCGAAGCGGTTCACTCGCCGTTTGCTATCCCTCGTACCGGTTTCCCCTCATTGAGCGCTCCATGAAGAAGATGCCTCGCTGGCTTGCCGTGTTTGCGGCCCTGTTGCTGCCCTTCGCTGCCTTCGCGCAGCAGAGGAGCCTTGACCTTGAAATCATCGGCGGCAATGCCTCCGCGCTGCCGATCACCATCGTGCCCATGCCTTACCAGGGTTCGGCCGGTGCCCCGCAGACCGACGTGGCCGGCGTGGTCCGCGCCGATCTGGAGCGTTCGGGCCAGTTCCGCACGCTGCCCGAAGCGCAGATCGTGGAAAAGCCCACCCGTGGCGGTGACATCCAGTTCGCCACCTGGCGCGCGCTGAAGCAGAACTACATCGTGGTCGGCCGGGTGATGGACGCCGGTGCCGGCGCCTACCGCGTGGAATACGAACTGTTCGACGTGCCCAAGGGCGAGCGCCTGCTGGGCCTGGCCATGACCGCCCGTGGCAACGCCATGCGCGATGTGGCCCACCAGATGGCCGATGCCATCTATGAAAAGATCACCGGTGTACGCGGCGCCTTCTGGACCCGCATCGCCTACATCACCGCCAGCGGCAAGGGCGACGCCATGCGCTATGCGCTGATGGTGGCCGATTCGGATGGCTACAACCCGCAGACCATCGTGCGTTCGGCCGAGCCGCTGCTGTCGCCCTCGTGGAGCCCGGACGGCGGCAAGCTGGCCTACGTCAGCTTCGAGCGTGGCAATTCGGCCATCTACATCCAGAACATTTCCACCGGCGCGCGCGAGCTGGTCACCAGCTTCCGTGGCATCAACAGCGCCCCGGCGTTCTCGCCGGACGGCCGCAAGCTGGCCCTGACCCTGTCGCGTTCGGGTAATCCGGAAATCTACGTGATGGACCTGGGCAGCAAGCAGCTGACCCAGCTGACCAACCACTTCGCCATCGATACCGAGCCGACCTGGGCCGCCGATGGCAGCGCGGTGTACTTCACCTCCGACCGTGGCGGTCGCCCGCAGGTCTACAAGGTCGGTGCCGGCGGCGGCAGCGCCGAGCGCGTCACCTTCCAGGGCAACTACAACGCCAAGCCCTCGGTGTCCTACGACGGCAAGAAGATCGTGGTGGCGCAGGGTTCGGGCAACAGCTACAAGATCGCCATGATGGACAGCTCGCTGGGCTCGCCGCGCTGGAGCACCCTGTCCCCGGGCTCGCTGGACGAATCGCCCAGCTTCGCCCCGAACGCCAGCATGGTGTTGTACGCCGCCCGCGAGGGTG
Organism: Stenotrophomonas sp. SAU14A_NAIMI4_8; assembly: GCF_003086695.1. Lineage (NCBI taxonomy): Bacteria > Pseudomonadati > Pseudomonadota > Gammaproteobacteria > Lysobacterales > Lysobacteraceae > Stenotrophomonas > Stenotrophomonas sp. SAU14A_NAIMI4_8. The sequence continues at coordinate 3,370,913 of NZ_CP025999.1, read as the reverse complement.
GCCGTGGTGTGCTGTACGCCGTTTCGGCCGATGCACGGGTGCGCCAGCGCCTGGTCCTGGCTGACGGTGATGTGCGCGAACCGGCATGGTCCCCCTACCGTACCCAGCGCTAAAAGAGTGTTAATATTTCCGCTGTTTTGAACCCCTCATCGGCCTAGGAGCCACAAAGGTATTGCCATGAACAAGACCACCCGCGTTCTGCTTGTTTCCCTGCTGTCTGTGGCCGTCCTGGCCGGTTGCTCGAAGAAGGTGAAGGAAGAGCCGGCAGCCCCGGTCGACACCGGTTCGACCACCCAGCCGACCGGCCCGGCTACCTCCGGCCTGTACGGCCCGGGCGACCTGGACACCGATGCTTGCCTGCGCCAGCGCGTTGTCTACTTCGACCTGGACAAGGAAGACGTGAAGCCGGAATTCCAGGCCATCATGGCTTGCCACGCCAAGTACCTGCGTGACCGTCCGTCCTCGCGCATCACCCTGCAGGGCCACACCGACGAGCGCGGTTCGCGCGCGTACAACCAGGCCCTGGGCGAGCGTCGTGGCAACGGCGTGAACTCGGCCCTGCAGGCCAACGGTGGCTCGGCTTCGCAGCTGACCGTCGTGTCCTACGGTGAAGAGCGTCCGGTCTGCACCGAGTCGAACGAGTCCTGCTGGTCGCAGAACCGTCGCGTCGAAATCGTCTACACCGCGCAGTAATCCATGCGCATCGGCATCAAACTGATGCTGGTCGTTGCGGCAGCCCTCGTGGCTGCCGCACCGGCGCAGGCACAGCGACAGAGCCTGGCCGATCGTGTCGGCGCGCTCGAGCAGCAGATGTACAACAACAGTGCCAACCAGGACCTGTTGAACCAGATCAATCAGCTGCGCCAGCAGGTCACCAGCCTGCAGGCTTCCATCGAGCAACTGCAGCACGACAATGCCCAGCTGAAGCAGTCCGCCCAGGACCAGTACCTGGATCTGGACAGCCGCCTGAACCGGTTGGAAGGGGGCTCTGCCGCCCCGGCCCTGCCGCCCGTTCCGGCTGGTGCTTCCACCGCGCCCAAGGCCCCCGCGGCCCCGGCCAAGCCCACTGCAGCGGCCACTTCCGAGCGGCCGCCTTCGGTGCATGGCGATCCGGGCAGCCTGGCCGCCACCGGCGATGAACGTACCGCCTACAACGTCGCTTTCGATGCGTTGAAGGCCGGCAAGTACGACGATTCGGCGCAGCTGTTCCTCAGCTTCCTCGAGCTGTACCCCAATGGCGTCTACGCCCCCAATGCCTTGTATTGGCTGGGCGAAAGCTATTACGCCACCCGCAATTTCCCGATGGCCGAGTCCCAGTTCCGCGAACTGCTCTCGCGCTATCCCACCCACGACAAGGCGTCTGGCGGCCTGCTGAAGGTCGGCCTCTCGCAGTATGGCGAGGGCAAGGTTGACCAGGCCCAGCAGACCCTGGAAACCGTCGTGGCGCAGTACCCGGGTTCGGATGCCGCGCGCACCGCCCAGGACCGCCTGCAGTCCATCCGCCTGGGCCAGCAGATCCGCTGAGCCGGCGTACAATACGGGTCCCCTAGCGCCGAGCCCAGCTCGGCTGCTGTCGTTTCCGGCACGCTCGACCCGCCGCGATACGGTAGCGCCGGGCCATGCCCGGCGACCTTCTTTCTGTAGAGCCGAGCCATGCCCGGCTGCGTTCCCCACCGCCACGTGTCCCCCAAGAAGTTCCTGCCATGACCGCCGTCCCCCTGTCCGCCGCCGTCGCCACGCCCAGCGAGATCGTGCAGTCACCCTTGCCCCGGCTGAAGATCACCGAGATCTTCACCTCGCTGCAGGGTGAAGCCGATACCGCCGGTTGGCCGACCGTGTTCGTGCGCCTGACCGGCTGCCCGCTGCGCTGCCAGTACTGCGACACGGCCTACGCCTTCCACGGCGGCACCTGGTGGGATATCGACGACATCGTGGCCGAGGTGCTGGCCCAGGGCGTGCACCACGTCTGCGTGACCGGCGGCGAGCCGCTGGCGCAGAAGCGCTGCCTGATCCTGCTGGAAAAACTCTGCGACGCCGGCCTGGACGTCTCGCTGGAAACCTCCGGCGCGCTGGATGTGAGCGCGGTCGATCCGCGCGTGTCCCGCGTGGTCGACATCAAGACCCCCGGTTCGGCCGAAGTGGCGCGCAACCGCTGGGAAAACCTTCCGCTGCTGACCCGCCGCGACCAGATCAAGTTCGTCATCTGCAGCCGCGAAGATTACGACTGGGCCAAGGGCCTGCTGGCCGAGCACGATCTTGTGAAGCGCTGCACCGTGTTCTTCTCGCCCAGCAAGGGCGAGATCACCGCCCGCCAACTGGCCGACTGGATCGTGGAAGACCGCCTGCCGGTGCGCTTCCAGATGCAGTTGCATAAAATCCTGTGGAACGACGAACCGGGCCGATGAGCCCGGGCGTGGTGCCCTGATGTAGTTCCGGCGCGGGACAGCGTGCTGGCTTTCCCCTCCCAACCGGAAGATTTCCCCATGAAGAAGGCAGTCGTGCTTCTCTCCGGCGGCATGGATTCAGCCGCCGTCATCGCCATGGCCCAGGAACAGGGCTTCGCCGTACACGCCCTGAGCGTGCGCTACGGCCAGCGCCATACCTCTGAACTGGACGCCGCCGCACGCGTGGCCAAGGCCATGGGCGTGGTCGCGCACAAGACCGTGGACGTGGACCTGCGCAGCATCGGCGGTTCGGCACTGACCGACGATATCGACGTGCCCGAAGCGGGCGGCGAGGGCATCCCGGTCACCTACGTGCCGGCACGCAACACCATCATGCTGTCGCTGGCCCTGGGCTGGGCCGAAGTGCTGGGCGCCAACGACCTGTTCTGTGGCGTGAACGCCGTGGACTACTCGGGCTACCCGGACTGCCGGCCTGAGTTCATCGCCGCCTTCCAGGCGCTGGCCAACCTGGCCACCAAGGCCGGCGTGGAAGGCGCGGGCATCCGCGTGCACGCACCGCTGCAGTTCCTCAGCAAGGCGCAGATCGTGAGCGAAGGCGTGCGCCTGGGCGTGGATTTCGGCCTGACCGTGTCCTGCTACAACGCCGATGCCAACGGCGCCGCCTGCGGCCACTGCGATGCCTGCCGCCTGCGCGCCCAAGGCTTCGCCGACGCCGGCGTAGCCGACCCGACCCTCTACGCCTGACCGGCTTGCTTTGGTAGGTGCGAACCTTGGTTCGCACTGCTCTGGTGGGGGCGACCACCCGAATGGTGGGTGCGAACCGTTGGTTCGCACGCTTTTGCCTTCCCACCAAGCCATCAAAGTAGGGTAAAATGCCGACCCCGCCGAAAGGTTGGGCATGCATGGGCCGTTAGCTCAGTCGGTAGAGCAGAAGACTTTTAATCTTTTGGTCGATGGTTCGAATCCATCACGGCCCACCAATGCATCAACGATTTAGGCGCCATTACGGCGCCTTTTTTGTGCGTTCGGAGAAATTTCCGAAAAAGTTAAGTGGTTCCACGCTCAAGCGGGCTCCTCATGCCAGGTGGTTGGACCACCGGTAGTTCATGGTCGTAGTGCTGTCGCATCGCTTCGGTAACGTGGCCGCCTGCAGCCCTGTTGTCGCCGTCCGTGAAGCCCTGATGCTTGAGGCCGTGCAGTGTGAAGCGCTCGCTCTTGCATATCATCCCAACGCGAACTGCTTCTCATATCCAGCGCTACCAAGCAGTATCTTAGGCGGCAGCGTGCACGCTGCCTCTCGCCAGCAGCCGGCATCAAGCAAGTACCTGCGCAGCGACGTGCATGGAGACTTTGTGCGCGACGAACGCGAACAGTGCTCGCACTTGGCATGGATACCGCTGTGGCTGGCCGAATGCAGTCGAGTGTTGAAGCAGAGCGCCATGGTGTTGCTGGTCACCGACTGGCGACAGCTGCCAGCCATCAGAGATGCGATGCAGTCCGCCGGTTTCACCTGGCGCGGTGTGGCTGTATGGGACACGACGGAAGGGGGGCGTCCTCAGTTGGGGCGATTCCGTAACCAGACCGCGTACGTGGTATGGGGCAGCAAGAGCAACACGCCGCTCGATCGCCGCGCATCCGTTCTGCCTAGCGCAATTCGTGAGAGCGTCCGCAAGGCTGACAGACACCACATGACCGGAAAGTCCACCGACTTCATGCGACAACTGATGAGGATCTGCGAGGCAGGCGGCTGCATCCTTGACCCGTTCCCAGGCTCCAGAATCACAGTGGTTGCGGCCCGGCTTGAGGGCTATCAATGGGGCGGCGGCGAAGCAACGCGTCACCATTGGTGAGTTGCAAAGGAGAGATTGAGCACGCTGTGAAACAAGTGAGGGCGCTAGGGCACCCCTATGTTCATCCTGCAAAGGGCGGTGATGCGCTGTACAAAGACGCCGGCGTCCAAGAAGTAGTTTGGGTAAGTCTTGCGCAATTGGTCGACGCCACCGCCCGCGACCAAGACGGCGTCGATCGGCTCTCCGCGAGCCGTTCGGAACTCGGCTTCAGCATATGCAGCCGTCGCGTGTTCAAGATCTCGCTCGGCAAACGATTTGATTGTGAGCACCGAGCGCTCGGTATTGAGAATAACCAAGTGATAGGCGGACGAGGAGCGCCCGCTCTGATGGATCTTGTCTGCCGCAACGCTGAATCCACGGAGAAGAGCCAACACGTTGAGTCGGCGCTCGACATCCTGGAGGCGGCGGACAATCTCGCTGAATGCAAGGCTCGCTAGCTCGTCCGGGAGTGCCGTCTTCTCCTGCACGGCGAACGCTGCGCTAGCGAGGAGGAAAAACTCGCGCCAGAGAGGGGTGGGGCGCCCGGCCTTGATCGCGAGGTTCTCAAACACGTCAACGGTCTCAACAGCGGTAGCCCAGGCATGCTGAAGGCGCGTGCGAAGCTGCAATTCGACGTGCAGACCATCGTAGGCAGGTGCACGTGAATTCTGGTAACGGTAGACAAGGTGAATGCTGCGATAGCCATCGGCTTTAGGCGCAGCAACGTAGTTGTCCACCTTTCTCAGCTCATGAGGAAAGCGGGCGCTGTGAACATAGGATCGGTGGAGCGCATCTAGAACCTTGGGATTTGGGACGACCGCGCGAAGTCCGGCGATATCCTGCATGCGGGATAGAGACATATCGCCAAATCGTTGCAGCTTAGAGGCGATAGATGGGAGTCGTTTCAAACGCTGTCCGACCGCAGCGTCGGTCGCGTCCAGCCCTTGCGCTTTCAGCTTCTTGCGAAGTGCTGCTTGGAAAGTATTGAGTGGGTAGGCATGAGCCGCGCGCCAATTCGTTATCACTGGCATGGCTGTGACGATGTCCTTGCCGACAGCCGGGTCTTGGCGCAGGACATCGCCCGCGCGCTCCACTTGCTTTCTACTGAACTGAGGTACGACAAATGCCATAAATGTCCCTCACTGGTGATCGGTGCTGGGGAATTACTGAGTGGAGGTTGTGAACATTCGCGCATTCGCCTCCGATTGGCGTTGGTCACGCTGCATGTTCTGTTTTCCAAGGAGAACCTCTCGCTCGGACAACCATTGGAACACTGTCTGTTCCTCGTCAAGTTCGGGCGAAAGGCCAGCCGCAATACGAATCTCGCGCGAAAGCTGCCCGGCGTTCACGCCGAGCTTTGCGTATTTCAATTGCCTGTGTTCAAAGTACTCATCGTATGGCGACCAGTCGTGTTCCGCGAGATCTGACAGGGCGGATTCAACGTTGCGGAGCTTCGCTGGGAGCGCGTGCAGGCGATCGAGCATCTCGGCTGGCAGAGCAGTCCAAGCAACCTGCAGGTCCGAAAAGTCCAGCTTTGGGGCTTCAACCTGAGCAGATCGGTACTCCTCACCGTCCTCAGTACGGCTAAGTTGCCCCATGGATGTGCCATCGTCACTACTGACAGAGGCACAGTTCGATACGAATGTCTCCAGTACCGCAGAGACAGTTACTGCTAAAAAGAGCAGATCTTCGCGTTGCTTCGCTTCGCGTGCGAGACGCTCCCTCCCGCCCGTGAGGCGTGAGCCCAGCAGGACACCGCCAAGGGCCCCGCCCACCGTTATAATGGCTACGACCACCTTGCCGACCTCGGGGATGGCTTGGCTCAACCAGGGAATGGAGTTGGTTGAGGCTGCCGTACTCGATAGCACCGCCATTACTGCCTGGTGATCCAGCGCCATGCATTTCCCCTTGTTGGCTCTGCGGCATTGGAGGCGTTTGGCCGATGGATGTCAAATCGTGGCCGGCCCCGTTCGCGCGCACTCGTCTCCCCGACACGCCTGCGTACTTCATGGAGTGCTTTTCCTGTACCCCGGCAAAGCACGCCAGCCCAGACGCTGTACGGAGATTTCAGGGGCGATCGGGCCCAGGTTCGCCCTGCGATTCCCCCCCCCGCGCGGACGGGGCAACCGCAGGTCGGCTCGGGCGGCCACGCGGCGAGGTGTCCAAGCCCGAAATTTTAAAGTAACTACAGGAAACAGGTAGCCCCAGCTTGAGAAAATTTAGTGGGTATTCGAAGTTAAGTGGAAAAGTTGAGTTGCCTTTCTGGGTGATTTGAGGTGATTCTTGCTCTGTCGAAAGGCACTGTGATTGATTTATGAGCCGTTTTCTACGGGCCTGAGTTTCCTCTGAGCAAGGTAGTGAGGGTTCCTCAATATTCTCCGGATGTTACCTTTCTGTAATTTATGTAGGCATGTGATTTTCATGGTGTGAATGGCGATTTTGGGGGCGTTTCCTTTTTTCCTCTTTCCCGTGGGACCTCAAGAATTCTAACTATTAACGCTTTGGGCTCCCCGATACCCCTCTTGCAGCCCTTGCTGCACGCTGGCATCCGCCCGCCGATCGTACCCCTCGCGACGCCCAGCCGTATCCTGCCGCCCACGTCGCTCCCTCTCGCCTTCTTCTGGACAACACACACGGCCAGCCGGCCGAAGAGGCGCCGACCGTCGTCGCCTGCGGTGGCGAGAGGGGGCTTGCCCTGTTTCAGCGCGTGGACGATGGCACCTGGGGTCTACTGGATCGGCACCCGAACGGTCCAGGTGGGGCCTGCTCCCCGCTGTAGCAGCTGCGAGCAGGGGGACGCCGGCGCCGAGCTGTGGGTGACCAGGCCGGCCGATCGCCACAAAGCTGACGTCGTCGCAATCAGAGCTTGGCTCGATTCGGTCCGGGCCAGCCGGTTGGCTAAGGCCGACCTGCGCCCGCCTTTCAGCTGGTTGGAGTAGGCGCCTGTCGGGGGCCGGCAACTGCCAGGCCCCTTGCAGCGGTAAGCTGCTCTACTCCAAGCAAAGCCTGCAGCTGCGTCATCACCTTCTGGATACTGTGATTCGTATCGTCTCCGGCCTGCCGCTTGGCAGCCAATTCTTCTTGAGTCAGACCGGTGATTTCGTGGAATAGATCAAATACCTCGTCGATGTAGTTCTCGGGCAGCCGCTGCCTTAGAGCCTTGTTCTCCCACATGGCCATGAGGTTCCCGATGCGGACGAACTTCATCTCGAACTTGTCTAGCTGCTCTGCCAAGTCACGCGCAACCCACAGTCCGTGATCCAGGCGGACTTGCGTTATGTCCGCGATGTTCCTCGTCGCCGGCGTTGGACCTTCGGTAAAAAGGCGCCCGACGACCACGCGGGCAGCGGCGGCGTATGCCTCCGCGAACGAGACGTGCCTGTCGAATAGAACCTTAGCCATGTGTGATTGAGCAGCAACATGGAAGCTGTTGGCACTCTCATCACGCTGGAGCTGGCGCTCGTGCGCTAGGGATTCCCGCACGCGATCTCGCTCCATTTGAGACTGGTGAGCGATCTCATCGCGAAGCACCAAAAGTACTGCGCCGAGAACAGAGCACACTGCAGGTGTCGCCGCGATGGTGCGAAGTAGGGGGGCTGAATCGGGGATCACCAGGGCAACCGCAGTGCTGACGAGCAAGATCAAAAGCAGTACGACCACAGTGCGAGGACGTAAGGCTAGCTCCATTCCAAGCTCCGGAGAAATTTCAGGCGTGAACCGATGATACCAATGGTTTCACGGGCGCTGACAGGAAAAATTCAGTCTGATAAGCTATTGATTATTAGGCTGGATCCGAGTCTATTTTTATCCTCTAGCCGAAGGTTCGAATCCTTCATGGCCCGCCATTGCATCAAAGACTCAGGCGCCCGATGGGCGCCTTTTTCAATGGTAATGAGAAAAGTCCTGCAACCGACTTCCAGCACCAAGCCCAAGCGCCGCGCCGCAGTGCCCGGTAGGCCCGGGCACGTACAGCGTACTTTTCGCCTAATTCGCCTACTTCGCCTCAGCGCGCTTGGCCCGCGCGGCCTCGCGCTCCGCCGCCGCGTGAGCAGCGACGTCGGCCGCCCTGGCCGCAGCTTCCGCTGCGCGCTGGACAGCCATGCGCGCAGCATCGAACTGCACTTGGCGCTGCGCAGCCTGGCGACGCTCCAGTTCCAGCGAAGCCGCGAAGCTCCCCGGGTGCTTGGCGGCGCAGGCCTGCTGCACCAGATTCACCGCGCGATCGGACAGGCCGGGCTGGATGTTGCCGAGCAGGCAGTCGCCGTAGGGCGCGGAAGGGGACGAAGCAGCGGCCAGCGCGGCCATGATCAAGACATTCAACATGTGTACCTCCTTGTAGGGTGCAGATAGAGCGCGTTACGGCCCGGCCGAAGTATGGCCCGCTTTGCGGCGCATGCGGCTACGTCGGCTGGATCTCCGCACACACCTTCTCCGCCAACCCGCGCTCTGAGTCATTTCCGTCGAACGGTTCAAAGATGCGCAGCCCAGATGCCATGCGTGCGTTGACCTGCCTCTGCGCAGATTGAATCTACGGCGCCGCGAAGTCGATAGTCAGCCTATTCAGGCAAGAGTGGAAATCGAGGCGTGATCGAACGGCATACTTGTCCCCCCCCCATGTCGTAGCAAGGAGCAGAAATTACATGACGTTTGTTGAATTGAAACGCGTTGGCGCCATTCTTCTCGCCACGGTGGCCCTGGGCAGTACTTCGGTCCAGGCAGCCGAGAAAGCGGGCGCAACGCAGGGGAATGCAGGCACGCAGGCATCAGCCAGGGCAGACGGAGTCAAATCACCCGAGCGCTGGTATTACCTGGGCAGCAGTGCGTCATCCAAGACCTATATCGACAGGCAGCAGAAGCTGCAACGTGAGGGTGACACTGTCACGCTGTCGATCCGCCAGGTGCTTGATGACGTACCCGACGATCTCAAGGTTCACCCCCGGACCCGCTACATGGATGTGCGATCACGCTATGACTGCAAGAAGCACACCGTGGCCCATCTCTCGAGTCTGGAACTCAGCGCAGACAACGAGTATCTCGGGGGCGAACCCAGGCCGCTCGATCCTGTGCCGGTGCATCCGGGTACACTGAATGCTGCGGTATTGGACGTTGCCTGCTCGGCGGGTTGAGTCCGCGCCAGGCTTCAGCGTTGCGCGGCAAGCCGCCGCGCAACGCCGCTCAAGATCAGTTCAAGGCCCGCCATGATGTCCGCACGGTCATCGTGGCACAGACCCATCCGGCCTGGTAGATCACCAATGTGGCGCGGCCTTTTTCGCGTCTGCACCCTTCCATTGCCTCGCATTCTGTCGAGCTACACATGTGGCCTTCGAGCTCCATGGGGGCTCCAAGGTTGCGGCGATACGCGAGCACTACGCGGGCGGCCGGATCTCTCCACACACCTTCTCCGCCAAGCCGCGCAGGGCCAGGAACAAGCCGTCCACCACACCCTCATCCAGATGCTGCGCAGGCGTACCGCTCTGCCGACAACGCTCGGCAGCATGCAGTACTTCCGCGACCGTCAGCAACCCAACGGCGGCACGTTCTGTCCGCGCCAGCGCCTGCTGTCGACCGGGCGGCAATCCGGTTTCCGGCCACGGCTGTCCATCTGCGGCATCGCCACGGCGAATGCCCTTCAAGCATCCCCAGACGGTGCTGAGTTCGGGGGCGGGGTTGTCATCGTCATTCACGCTGTCGTGGTGGGCGTACAGCGGATGCGGCGGAGGTAGGGTCATGTCGGCGTCCTCGGCAAAAGCGCAGGCGTGCCACCGCGCAGGGCGGGTGGCGGGCGGTGCGTGGCTGCAAGCCGGAATGACATCACGCTAGTAACCGGCGGGTTCGAAAACCCCCACGCACCGCCCACCATGAAGGCCGACGGATCACCCGCCGGCACCATCCACAGACGGTGCCGACGGGCGAGCGTAAACAACAGCGTGATTGTCATTCCGGGCTTGCAGGCCCGGTGCCACCCGTTGTCGGTGGCGCTGCATGTTGGTTACGCCTGCGCTTGGGTTTCAATCAGAATTGTCTGAAACAGCCTTCCAACCCCAAGGCGCACCTGCATTGTCACCACTGCAGGCGGCGCAGCACACGACAGCACGGGACGTATCTGCTCCAACGTCTGGCGGAACACGCCCAAACCTGTCGCAAAGCGCGAAGTCGCCTGCGTCTGCTGTGAGCGACTTCCACCATCAACACGGAACGCGTGCCTGCGCCCCACGCCGAAGTTCGGTGCAGATGCGACATTGAGCGCTCGCCAAACGCGACAGCGGCATTCACAGGGCCCGGCCTGTGACCCAAATCACAAAGAGAAGCACTGGAAATCCGCGGCGCTCGCGCGTTGCTACCATGCCCCGAACGCCGGGGAGGGCGGGATGGACAAGCTGGTCAGCATTCAGTGGCTGCGGGGAGCGGCTGCGGTCGCCGTGGTGTGGTTCCACGCCATGTTCCTGGTGTCGAACAACGGGCTGCAGGCCTATCAGGTCCAGTACGGCGATATCCGCCAGATCGGCGCCATCGGCGTGGACGTGTTCTTCGTCATCAGCGGTTTCATCGTCTCGATCTCGGCCACCCGGGCACGGAGCGTCCGCGCGTTCATTGGCAACCGGTTCTGGCGAATCTGGCCGCTCTATGCCATCGCCACACTGCTGTACCTGCTGGTCCGGCCGGATCGCCTGGACCCCGGCGCTCTGGCATTGTCCCTGCTGTTCGTGCAGCCGCTGGGCAGCGCCACGACCGTGCCGACGCTGCCGCCGGGCTGGACGTTGCTGTTCGAGGCCGCGTTCTATGCCGTGATCGCACTGGCCCTATGCTGGCGCTCGGCGCGCCCGCTGCACGAACGCATTGCCATCGCCATCGTGCTGCTGGTGCTGCTCGGTTCGGCGTACGGCTTCAGCCGGCCGCTGAACATCGTGGGCAACCCGATCATGCTGGAGTTCCTGCTGGGCGTCCTGATCGGCAGGGTGTGGGCCAGCGGCTACCGGCTGCCTGCCTGGCTGGCCACCGCGATGTTCGCGGCGGGCACCTTCTTCATCCTGCGCGATGCGATGCATGGCATGTACTGGGACTGGAAGGCCGAATCGACGCTGGATGCCAGCCTGAGCTGGCAGCGTTTCCGCATGTGGGGGCTGTATGCCGGCCTGATAGTGTGTTCCGCCGCCCTGCGTGCGCCGGTCCCGCAGGGCACCGGCAAACCGATGACCCTGCTGGGCGATGCGTCCTATTCGATCTACCTGTTCCACATGCACGTGCTGGACCTGCTGGTGCACCGGCTCGACCTGTTCGGCACGCTCAGCCCCGACGCCATCATCCTGGCGGCAACGGCGTGCGCCACGCTGGTGGGCGTGCTGGCCCATTGGGTTCTGGAACGGCCGCTGATGCGGCTGGCCACGCACTGGCGGGCGCGGGCGCCAAACCCGACAGGCTGACACGCCTGCCGGTCACTCACCCGCTCACGCCAGATAACGCTGGAACCACGCCAGCGTGCGCTCCCATGCCAGATCTGCCGCAGCCTTGTCGTAGCGCGGTGTCGAATCGTTGTGGAAGCCGTGGTTGGTGCCCGGGTACACATACGCCTGGTAATGCGTGCCGGCCTGTTTCAGTGCGGCCTCGTACGCCGGCCACGTGGCATTGACGTTGTCATCCTTCTCGGCGAAGTGCAGCAGCAGCGGCGCCTTGATGCGTGGCACGTCCTTCGGGTCGGCCTGGCGCCCGTAGAACGGCACCGCCGCGTCCAGTTCCGGGTAGGCCACCGCCGCCGCATTGCTGACGCCGCCGCCATAGCAGAAACCGGTAATGCCGACCTTGCCGCTGGCCTGTGCATGCGCGCGCAGATATTCGATGGCCGCGAAGAAATCGTTCATCAGTTTCTGCGGATCAACCTGCTTCTGCAGTTCGCGGCCGCGATCATCATTGCCCGGATAACCGCCAACCGAACTCAGGCCATCCGGTGCCAGTGCGATATAGCCGGCCTTGGCCACGCGGCGCGCCACGTCTTCGACATAGGGGTTCAAGCCACGGTTCTCGTGCACCACCACCACCGCGGGCAGGCGCTTTTCCAGCTTGGCCGGGCGCACGAAATAGCCGCGCACCTGGCCATGCCCGTTGGGCGAGGGGTAGCTGAGGTATTCGGCGTGGATATCGGGATCGGTGAAGGACACCTGCTGCGCCAGCGCGTAGTCGGGCGTGAGCGCGGCCAGCAGCGTGCCGGCGGTGACACCAGCCACGGCGAAGGCCGCGGCGCGATCCAGGAAATCGCGTCGGCTCATGCGCCCATGGACGTAACCGTCGTACAGCTCCAGCAGTTCGGCGGGAAAGTCCTTGGCGGTCAGTCGGGTCATGCGGGCACTCCAGGCGCAGGGGCGAACGCCGAATCTAGCACTGTCCTGCCGCAGGCCGTTATGCTCGAAGAATTTCCGGTGAAGGATTCCACCATGCGGTTGTTCGTGCTTCCGTTCCTGCTTCTGGCCGCCTGTGCCGCACCGCTGCACGCGGCCGAACCGGCGGCGCCCGCGCAGTCGGCCGCCGCCGCGCCGTTGGCCATCGGCGAAACTTTCACGATCGAATCGAAGGCGCTGGGCGAAACCCGCCGCATCAACGTCTACCGGCCGCAGCCCTGGGGGCTGGACCCGAAGACGCCGCTGCCGGTGTTGTACATGCCCGACGGTGGCATCGGCGAAGACTTCCTGCACGTGGCGGGGCTGGTGCAGGTGCTGACCGGCAACGGCAGCATGCGCCCGTTCCTGTTGGTGGGCATCGAAAACACCGAGCGCCGCCGCGACATGACCGGCCCCAGCAGCGACCCGCAGGACCAGAAGATTGCCCCGCGCATTGGCGGTTCTGCGGCCTACCGCAGCTTCCTGCGCGACGAACTGATGCCGCAGGTGCGCCAGCGCTACGCCACCACCGACGAACGCGCGCTGATGGGTGAATCGCTGGCCGGCCTGTTCGTGGTCGAAACGCTGCTGCAGGAGCCGGGGCTGTTCAACAGCTATATCGCGCTGGACCCCAGCCTGTGGTGGAACAAGGGCGCGTTGCTGGCGGCGGCGCCGAAGCGCTTGCCGGCCGTGGCCAAGACGGGCCCGCGCGTGTTCCTGGCCAGCAGTGGCCAGCCGGAACTGGCCGATGCCAGCGCCAAACTCGCCGCGCTGCTGCAGCAGGCCTCGCCGTCGCTGCTGGTGAGGTACCAGCCGCTGCCGGATGAAACCCACGCCACGATGTACCACCCGGCCGCGCTGCAGGCACTGCGCACCTTGTTCCCGCTGCCCGCCGCAGCGCCGGCCGTTGCCGAAGCCGCGCCGGCGCAGCCGTATGTAGCGCTGCCCGATACCCAGACGCTGCGTGTGCACGATCCGGCGGGCCGCGATTATCCCATCTGGGTGGCTCTGCCGGCCGGCTATGCCGAACACCCGCAGAAGCGCTATCCGGTGCTGTACGTGACCGATGCGCTGTACAGCTTCCCGCTGGTGCGCAGCGTGCGCAACCTGGTGGGGCAGCAGGGGCAAAACATCGAGGACTTCATCCTGGTCGGGTTGCCGCCGCAGGAAGGCCTGACGTCCAAGCAGAGCCGCTCGCGCGACTACACACCCAGCAACCCGGCGCGCATTCCTGCCGACTACTACAGCAGTGATGTGACCTACGGCGGCGCCCTGCATTACCGCGATTTCCTGGCCAGGCAGGTGCTGCCGCTGGTCGATGCGCGCTACCGCACCGATGCGGCCCGACGCACGTTCGCCGGCCATTCCTATGGCGCCCTGTTCGGCGCCTATGTGCTGACCACCCAGCCGGACCTGTTCAGCACCTACATCCTGTCCAGCCCCTCGCTGTGGTTCGACCAGGGGCTGCTGCCGCGCCTGCAGGACGCCGCTGTCATACCCGCGCGACCGACCCGCGTGCTGCTGTCGGTCGGCGGCTACGAAACCATCAAGCCTGGCCCGCGCTATTCCACCGGCAATGACATGCTGCGGCAGGCGGCCGATTTCACCACCCAGCTGCAGCGCCCTGGCCGCAACCTGCAGGTGGATAACGTGGTGATCGATGGTGAAGACCATCTGACCGTGTACCCGCGGGTGATCACCCGTGCGCTGTTGGACGTGCTGCCGGGGGAGGGGCCTTACACCGGTGGCTGACGGTTGCCGCCATCCACGCATGGCGTGGATCTACTGACGGCGGAGCCGTGGCGTGGATGCAGGTAGATCCACGCCATGCGTGGATGAATGCCTTACGCCGCCTGCGCGTCCGGCCCGGTCAGCACGCCGGCATCGGCGTGGCGGAAGCACAGCCGGATCGCGTCCAGCAGCTCGCTCATGTTGTACGGCTTGGGCAGGAAATGAATGCCTGCGCGCAGCTGCGGCAGCACGCTGTGCTGGTCCATGCCTGAGGTGACCAGGATCGGCAGCTGCGGGTACAGCCCGCGCACCTGGTTGGCGGCCTCGATGCCACTGACCCGGCCCAGGTTGACGTCGGTGAACAGCAGATCGAAGCGTTCACCGGCGGCGAGCAGGCCCAGCGCGGCCTCGGCGCTGCTGACGCCCACCACGTGGCAGGCCTGGCTTTCCAGCGCCATGCGGCTCAGCTCGCGGGTTTCTTCGGCATCCTCGATCAGCAGGACGCGCGGTTCAACGTGGCGCTTGGACAGCAACATGACGCGACAACTCCGGACAGCAGCGGTGAAAAGGCGCGCAAGTATGCTCGACCGTAGGGTGATATCCATGTGCAGGACGGGCTAAGACAACGTTACAGCGCGTCTGCGGCGTGCGTGCAGGCCCAATACGGCCACGGCCAGCAGGGCGGTGCCGACGCGCAGGCTGGTGGCCTGCCAGCCCAGCGCCATCGCATCGTCCAGGCTGAACACATTCCAGGCCAGGTTCATCGAAACGTGCAGGGCCAGACCGCACCACAGGGTGTTGCCGTCCAGATGGTCGAGCCAGGCGAAGATGAACCCGCCGAACGCGATGACCACCCCGACGAACACGGCGGTGGTGCCGCCGCCGAAACCGCCGAACCCCAGCCAGTGCACCAGCCCGAACAGCAGCGCCTGCGGCAGCGCCAGCAGCGCCCAAGGGCCGCGCACGATCTTTACCAGCAGCACGAAGCCGAGCCCGCGGAACAGCACTTCCTCGGCCAGCGGAAACAACACGGCCAGCATCGTGGCGTCCACTGCGGTCAGCGCGGTGTTGGGTGTGCCCAGTGCGCCCAGACCCAGCCAGCACGTGAGACTGGCCAGCAACACCCAGAGCGGGCCGCGCCCGCCGTTCCAGCGCAGGCCCAGGCTGGCCGCCAGCCCCATGCCACGGGGGCGCAGCAGGGCCGCCAGCAGCAGCGCCACCAGCACCGCCAAGGCGTTGTCGAGCAGGCTGCCGCCATACGGAATGGGCAAGGCGGGGATGGGAAGGCCCGCTGCCGCACTGAGGTCACGCAGGTTCAGGCCGAGGCCGACGCCCAGCAGCACCAGCAACAGGCGGCCGGCTGCGGGCAGGTGGAAAGCGGGGTTCATGCGCGCGCTCCTTGCGGGATGAACCTGCAGTGTGTGTGGCCAGCCACGCGTGCGCGCGCCCCGTTAGTCCCTGTGCCATCGGTCATGTTGCCGAACAGTCATCGATAGACAGGTACAGTCAAGGACAGACTGAAAGGAGCGACGCCCATGCAGTGCCCCGTGTGTACCACCCAGACCCTGCAGATGGCCGAGCGCCATGGCATTGAAATCGACTACTGCCCCAGTTGCCGCGGCGTGTGGCTGGACCGTGGTGAACTGGACAAGATCATCGAGCGGGCCGGCGCTGCTGCGGGCGCTGCCGTGCCGCCGCCGGCACCGGTGCAGGCGCAGCCGCAGGTGGCCGCGCAGGTGGTGCATCGTGATACCCGCCATCTGGGCCAGCGCTATGAAGACAGCCGCGGGCAGCATGGCCAGGGTTACAAGAAAAAGAAGAAGGAAAGCTTCCTGTCGGAGCTGTTTGATTTCTGAGAATGCTGGGTAGAGTCGAGCTTGCTCGACTGCAGGGAAAGCAGTCGAGCAAGCTCGACTCTACAAAGAGCGGAAAGGCGAGAAGCAGTCGAGCAAGCTCGACTCTACGAGAGCACGCGGTCGGCGTTACGGGCGGCGCAGGATGTGTTCGCGGTCGTGGGTGCTGCCGACGATGAAGTCGTACTCGCCGGCTTTTTCGCAGCCGTAGCGTGCGTAGAAGCGCTGGGCGGCGAGGTTTTCTTCCCACACGCCTACCCACAGGGTGCGGCGTTGCGGCTGGTCCAGCCAGGCGATGAAGGCGTCCATCAGGCGCGCGCCGTGGCCGTGGTTGTGGTGCGCGGCCAGGATGTACAGGCGCTTCAGTTCAATATCGCCATCGCGCGCTTCGGCGTGCGGCAGGGTGTTGGCGCCGGCCGCCAGATAGCCGACCACCTGTTCGCCGTCCAGCAGCAACCAGACGGCGCTGCGCGGGTCGCACAGTTCCTCGCGCTGCGGCGCCAGGCCGTAGTGTTCCTGCAGGAAGACGTCCAGTTCCTGCGGCGGGTACGAGTCGCCCCAGGTTTCGGTGTACGTGGCAATGGCAATGGCCGAAAGCGCTTCGGCATCGGCCAGGGTGGCGCGGCGGATCTGCAGGGACATGGTGGTGGCAGTGTTCAAGCGTGGCGCAGTGTAGCCGGCCCCGGCGCGAACCGGGGCCTTGCAGTGCCTTAGAACCACATGCGCACGCCGGCGACCCAGCGCGTGTCGCGCGCATGGTCGCCGGCATGGTCGGCGGCATCACCGAAGCTGCGCTCGTGGCTGATGCCGATGTACGGCGCGAAGCGGCGGTTGAACTCGTAGCGCAGGCGCAGGCCGGCCTCGACCTTGTTCAGGCCCTGGCCGATGCCGTGCTCCGGTTCGTCCTTGGCCGCCAGCGTGGCTTCCACCAGCGGTTGCAGGATCAGCCGGTTGGTCAGCAGTACGTCGTACTCCACTTCGGCCTTGGCCAGCACTTGCCCGCCGGAACCCAGGTACAGCGTGGCCGAGCTTTCGAACTTGTACGGCGCCAGGCCCTGGATGCCGATCGCCGCCCAGGTGCGCGAATCGGCGGGGCGGAAATCCTGGCGGACGCCGACCAGCACGTCCCACCACGGCGAGACGCTGCGGCCGTACAGTGCTTCCAGCGATGAGGATTCGGTGCGGCCGCCACTGCGTTCACCATCGCTGCGCAGCCACAGGCGGTTGATGTCGCCGCCGATCCAGCCACTGGCTTCCCAGGCCTGGCCCTTGCCGTCCTGGCCATCCCAATGTTCCAGGCGGTCGATCAGCAGCAGGCTGTTGATCTGCGGCGCATGTTCCATCGCATCGTGATTGATGGCCGGGAAGGCCGCGGCGCGGTCAGCGTCGGTCGGCACCGGGATGGGGTCGCGGGGTTCGCTGGGCGCAGGCATGGCGTGGCCCATCGCGGCGTGGTCCATCTGCGCGTGGTCCATCTTCGAATGGTCCATTTTTGAATGGTCCATCTTCGAATGATCGACCGGTGCCGTTGCGGGCATGGCCATGTCATGACCGGCGTGCGACTGCGCGAAGGCGGGCAGGGCAGTGGCCAGGCCCACGGCCAACAGACTGCGGGAGACGAGGCGGCTCATTCTTCGATCCTCACTTCGCGCATCATGCCCGCTTCCATGTGGTACAGCAGATGGCAGTGGTAGGCCCAGCGGCCCAGTGCATCGGCACGGACGCGGTAGCTGCGGCGGGTGCCAGGCGGCATGTCCACGGTGTGCTTGCGCACCTGGAACTCACCGGCGGCGTTTTCCACATCGCTCCACACACCGTGCAGGTGGATCGGGTGCTGCATCATGGTGTCGTTCACCAGCACGATGCGCATGCGCTCGCCGTAGTTCAGCCGCAGCGGTTCGGCACTGGCGAAGGGAACGCCGTCGAACGACCAGGCGAATTTCTCCATGTGCCCGGTCAGGTGCAGCTCGATCTCGCGGCCGGGCTCGCGGCCATCCGGGTCGTCGAACAGGCTGTGCATTGCACCGTAGGTCAGTACCTGGCGGCCGTTGTCGCGCAGGCCGATGCCAGGGTCATCCAGCTTGGGTTCGGTGGCGCCGCTGCGCATGTCCACCAGCGGGCTGGCCAGTTCGCTGGCCGAATGCTTCGGCGCCTTGCTCGCCGCAGCGGTGCCATGCGCGCTGTGGTCCATGTGGGCGCCGCAGCCGCCTTCCATGCTTTTCATGGCCGCCATGTCATGCCCGTCGTGGCCCGCCATGTCATGCCCCATGTCGCTCATCGTCAGCAGCGGGCGCGGGTCGCGCTGCGGAATTGGCGCCTGCAGGCCATGACGCACGGCCAGGGTGCCGGCGGCAAAGCCGGTGCGGCCCATGTCCTGGCAGAAAATGGTGAAGGCGTCCTGGCCGCTGGGTTCCACCAGCACGTCGTAGGTCTCGGCCGGGGCAATGCGGAATTCATCGATGCTGACCGGGTGGATGTACTGGCCATCGGCGGCCACCACGGTCATCTTCAGGCCGGGAATGCGCACGTCGAAATAGGTCATCGAGGCGCCGTTGATGAAGCGCAGCAGCACCTTTTCGCCACTGCGGAACAGCCCGGTCCAGTTGCCGGCCGGCGCCGTGCCGTTCATCAGGTAGGTGTAGGTGTGCGCATTGACGTCGGAAATGTCAGTGGGGGTCATGCGCATGCGGCCCCACATGCCGCGGTCGGACAGCGCCGCCGACCAGCCGTCGCGGCGCACGTCGCGCACGAAGTCGGGCAGGGTGCGCTTGTAGTAGTTGTCATGCTCGGCCAGCTTCTTCATGCGCCGGAACAGCGCGCCCGGGTCCATGTCGGTCCAGTCCGAGAGCAGGATCACGTGCTCGCGGTCGTGCTGGTAGGGCGCCGGTTCGGCCGGGTCAATGATCAGCGCGCCGTACAGGCCGGCCTGTTCCTGGAACATCGAATGGCTGTGGTACCAGTAGGTGCCCGACTGCTTCAGCTGGAAGTGGTAGTGGTAGGTCTCGCCGGGGCCGATGCCGTTGAAGCTCAGGCCAGGCACGCCGTCCATGTTGGCCGGCAGCAGGATGCCGTGCCAGTGGATGGAGGTGGGGTGGCGCTCCAGCGTGTTGCGCACGAACAGGTCCACGGTCTGGCCTTCGCGCCAGCGCAGGATCGGCGCCGGCAGCGAGCCGTTCACGGTGATCGCCGGGCGGGTGCGGCCGGTGAAGTTGGCCAGCGATTCGCCGATGGCCAGTTCGACGCGGGTGTCGGTGAGCACGGCCGGTGCGCCGGCCAGGCGCGGCGTGGCGCTGGCAGCGGCAAGCGCGCGCTGCGGCACGCCGATGGCGGTGGCGCCAGCGACCACGCCGCCAGCGGCCAGGCCCTGTACGAACAGGCGGCGCGACGGCATGGGCAGGGCGCCCGGGCCGGGGGGAATACGGGTATTCATGGGTGACTCCGGAACACGGGTACGACCGGCACGGGGCCGGCAGCGAAGCGCGATGCGCCCGCAGGCGCGCGGAATCAGCCGATGGGAGGGCGTGAGAGGGGCGGCAGCGGCGGCGCGGGACGGCCGCTGGCGTGCACCGGCGGCGGTGCCAGCGACCAGGCCGGGCCGACCGGCAGGGCCAGCGGCTGCACGGCCAGAAGGGGCTGCTGGGCACAGCTGCGCACGCAGTCCTTCATCTGGCAGTGGCTGTCGTGGGCCGGGGCCTGGGCTTCCGGGGCCGGTTCGGCCTGCATGCCCGCATGGTGGTGGCAGTCGGGTTCATCTGCCGCCGCGCTGGCGCTGTCATGCGCCATCGGGCCCATCTGCGCGTGCCCACTGGCCATGGCCGCGTTCACCCCGTTGAGCAACAGGCTGAGCATGAGCACGACACGCAGCAGGGTGGAGGCGACGGACATGGGCATCAATCTAACGGCAAGCGGGGCGCGATGCACTTCTTGCTGAATGGCGTGTTCAAGGTTGGAGCAGGGCGAGGGTGGCGTCGAGCACCGCGGCGAGGGTAGCGCCGGGCCACGCCCGGCGAGCGCGATGCGCGCCAACGCCGAACGCCTAGCCTTCCTCGCGCACGATCTCCACCAGGCGCGGGCCGTAGCGGCTGAGCTTGGTGCCGCCGATGCCGCCCACCCGGGCCAGTTCATCCAGCGAGGTCGGGCGCTGTTCGGCAATGTTGCGCAGGGTGCTGTCGTGGAAGATCACGAAGGCCGGCACGTTCTGTTCGCGGGCCAGTTCGGCACGCAGGCCGCGCAGGGCGTTGAACAGGGCCAGATCCTGCGGCAGCACCGACAGGCCGGTACGCTGCGCGCTGCGCTCGCGGCCTGCGGTGGCGCTGGCGGCATCGCGGCGCATGCTGATCTGGCGGCGCCCGGTCAGCACTGCGCGGCTGGCGTCGGTCAGGCGCAGGCCGCCATGGCCCTCGCTGTCCACTTCCAGCAGGCTGGCCGCCACCAGTTGCCGGAACACGCTGCGCCAGGTGCGCGCATCCAGGTCGCGGCCGATGGCGTAGGTGCTCAGCTTGTCGTGGCCCTGCTGCTTGATCTTCTCGTTCTCGCTGCCACGCAGGATATCGATCAGGTGGCCCACGCCGAAGCGCTGGCCGCTGCGGTACACGCAGCTCAGGGCCTTCTGCGCGGGAATGGTGGCGTCCCAGGCGGCCGGCGGGGTCAGGCAGTTGTCACAGTTGCCGCAGGGTTGCGGATAGGTTTCGCCGAAACCGGCCAGCAGCACCTGGCGGCGGCACTGCATGGATTCGCAGTAGCCCAGCAGATGGTCCAGCTTGGACCGTTCCAGCTGCTTGCGCTCTTCGCTGGCTTCGGACTGCTCGATCATCTGCTTCAGCAGCACCACATCGCCCAGGCCGTAGCACAGCCAGGCCTCGGCGGCCTCGCCATCGCGGCCGGCGCGGCCGGTTTCCTGGTAGTAGCCTTCCATCGATTTGGGCAGGTCGGTATGCGCCACGAAGCGCACATCCGGCTTGTCGATGCCCATGCCGAAGGCGATGGTCGCGCACATGACAATGCCGTCTTCGCGCAGGAAGCGGCGCTGGTTGTTGGCGCGCACTTCCGGCGGCAGGCCGGCGTGGTAGGGCAGGGCATTGAAGCCCTGGCCGCAGAGGAATTCGGCGGTCTCTTCCACCTTGCGCCGCGACATGCAGTAGACGATGCCGGCCTCGCTGCGGTGGCCGCGCAGGAAATCGGTCAGCTGCTTGCGCGCGTTGTCCTTCTGCACCACGGTGTAGCGGATGTTGGGGCGGTCGAAGGAGCTGACGAAGTGGCGGGCCTGGGCCAGGTCCAGGCGCTCGGCGATCTCGCGCTGGGTGGGCGGATCGGCGGTGGCGGTCAGGGCGATGCGCGGAATGTCCGGCCAGCGCTCGTGCAGCACCGTCAACTGGCGGTATTCGGGGCGGAAATCGTGGCCCCACTGCGACACACAGTGCGCTTCGTCGATGGCGAACAGCGCGATGTGGCTGCGCGAGAGCAGGGACAGGAAGCGGCCGGTCAGCAGGCGCTCGGGGGCGACATAGAGCATGTCCAGTTCGCCGGCCAGCAGTTCGCGTTCGACCCGGGCGGCGGTTTCGCCATCCAGGGTGGAATTCAGGTATTCGGCGCGCACGCCGAGCTGGCGCAGGGCTTCGACCTGGTCCTGCATGAGGGCGATGAGCGGGGAGATGACGATGCCGCAACCGTCACGCAGCAGGGCCGGGACCTGGTAGCAGAGCGACTTGCCGCCGCCGGTGGGCATCAGCACCAGGGCGTCGTGGCCGGCAGCCACATGCTCCACGATGTCCTGCTGGGGACCACGGAAATCGTCGTAACCAAAGACGCGTTGGAGCAGATCGTGCGCGGGACGGGAAGCCATCCGCCTAGTTTACCCCGGCGGGGGTGGTAGGGGTTCGGCAGGGCTGCGCCCTGCACCTGCTTGGAGCAACGTCAACGTCAACGTCCAGAGCGGGCTCTGCGTGGGATGGCGGGGCGGTGTCGGATTGCGGGGACGCCGCAAGTACGTCCGTGTAGGCTTGGCCGCGGCATCCATGCCGCGGACACCCCGCAATCCGACACCGCCCCGCCTCTGACAGGTTCACGCGGCTGTGGGTAGGTGTCGACCTTGGTCGACACATCTTTCAGATATCGAATGAACAAAATGGGGTCGGAGCCGTTTTCCTGCGGAAAACGGCTCCGACCCCAAGCTTTGCCGACAGATGGCGGGAAACTGTCGAAGGCGGGGTGGGTCCGGTTGAGGGGGTATCCGCGCCATGGATGGCGGCTGTGGGTAGGTGTCGACCTTGGTCGACACATCTGTCAGACATCGAATGAATCATCCACGCGTGGCGTGGCTCTACTGTGTCGACCAAGGTCGACACCTGCCAGAGCATTGGGCCGTTCCGGCAGATCGCGGAGGTCTGTCGAAGGCGGGGTGGGTCCGGTTGAGGGGGTATCCGCGCCATGGATGGCGGCTGTGGGTAGGTGTCGACCTTGGTCGACACATCTGTCAGACATCGAATGAATCATCCACGCGTGGCGTGGCTCTACTGTGTCGACCAAGGTCGACACCTGCCAGAGCATTGGGCCGTTCCGGCAGATCGCGGAGGTCTGTCGAAGGCGGGGTGGGTCCGGTTGAGGGGGTATCCGCGCCATGGATGGCGGCTGTGGGTAGGTGTCGACCTTGGTCGACACATCTGTCAGACATCGAATGAATCATCCACGCGTGGCGTGGCTCTACTGTGTCGACCAAGGTCGACACCTGCCAGAGCATTGGGCCGTTCCGGCAGATCGCGGAGGTCTGTCGAAGGCGGGGTGGGTCCGGTTGAGGGGGTATCCGCGCCATGGATGGCGGCTGTGGGTAGGTGTCGACCTTGGTCGACACATCTGTCAGACATCGAATGAATCATCCACGCGTGGCGTGGCTCTACTGTGTCGACCAAGGTCGACACCTGCCAGAGCATTGGGCCGTTCCGGCAGATCGCGGTGGTCTGTCGAAGGCGGGGTGGGTCCGGTTGAGGGGGTATCCGCGCCATGGATGGCGCGGCTAAGCCCCCATGGGTGAGGGCGCTTTGCTTGCGAAGCACTGCTTCGCAAGCGCCCGAACGCACAGCCGCCAGCGGCTGGGCCGGACTGGGGGTTTACGACGTCCCCCTAAACCGGACCCACCCCGCCAACCCTCAGCAAACCAGCTTCTGCTGTTGCCCTGGCTTCGGCTTGAAGCAGGTGCAGGGCTGCAAGCCCTGCCGAAACCCCCCCAAACCCTTACTGGAGGAGGGAGCGCAGCATCCAGGCGTACTTCTCGTGGGTCTGCAGGCGCTGGGTCATCAGATCCTCGGTCGGGGCGTCGTCGGCATCGTCGGCCACGTCCAGCACTTCACGTGCCGTACGGCACACCGCTTCGTTGGCGACCACCAACTGGCGTACCATTTCCCGCCAGTCCGCGCTGTCGGTCAGGCCCGGCTCCTCGGCAATCGAGGTCAGCGCAGCGAATTCCCGGTAGGAGCCCGGGGCATTGAACCCCAGGGCGCGGATGCGCTCGGCCACATCGTCCAGGGCTGCCCACTGCTCGGTGTACTGGGTCTCGAACATGGTGTGCAGCGAATTGAACATCGACCCGGTCACGTTCCAGTGGAAGTTGTGGGTCTTCAGGTAGAGCGTGAACGCATCGGCCTGGAACCGCGACAGACCGTCGGCGATCTTCTTGCGGTTGCCCTGGGTGATCCCGATATCGATGTTGGGTGCCGACGGCGCCGCCGCCGCAAGCTTCTGCTTACCGGTCTTGGGCTTGGTCGTGCTCTTGGTCTTCGCCATGGGGTTCCTCCTTGTGGAATCGTTGGCCTTCACAGTAAATCAGTCGTGATGACTGGTCGCTTTCAAAGTTTTGAACGAACCGATTGATGAACGCTATCAATAAAAATATGCCGTCCCGCCTGCGCCAACAGCGCGCCGCCATCAATGGCGCCATGAGCCGCGACCGGGGCCGTCTGCTGGGCATGCTGTCGCGTTGCCAGGCCAAGCCCGAAGATGCGGCCCTGGCCGCCACGTTCGAGCAGGCCCTGCAGGCATCGGTGCAGCGCCGCCAGCAGCGGGCGCAGCAGCAGCCATCCATTACTCTGGACCCGCTGCTGCCGATTGCGCGTGAAGCCGAGGCGATCATCGGCCTGATCCGCGACCACCAGGTGGTGGTGATCGCCGGCGAAACCGGTTCGGGCAAGACCACCCAGCTGCCGAAGCTGTGCCTGGCTGCGGGCCGTGGCCAGGCCGGCATGATCGGCTGCACCCAGCCGCGACGGATTGCTGCACGTGCGGTGGCCAGCCGCGTGGCGCAGGAACTGCACAGCGAACTGGGCCAGCTGGTCGGCTACCAGGTGCGTTTCAACGACAAGGTCAGCGACGACAGCCGCATCAAGTTCATGACCGACGGCATCCTGCTGGCGGAGATCGCCAGCGACCGCTGGCTGTCGAACTACGACACGATCATCGTGGACGAGGCGCACGAACGCAGCCTCAACATCGACTTCCTGCTGGGCTACCTGAAGCAGCTGCTGCGCAAGCGCCCGGACCTGAAGCTGATCGTCACCTCGGCCACCATCGATACCGAGCGCTTCGCCCAGCATTTCGACAATGCGCCGGTGATCAGCGTGGAAGGGCGCACCTTCCCGGTGGAAGTGCGCTACCGCGCGCTGGAAGGCGAGGGCGAACAGGAGGGCGAGCGCACGGTGAACGATGCCATCGTGTCGGCCATCGATGAAATCACCCGCCTGGATGCGCGGGGCGACGTGCTGATCTTCCTGCCCGGTGAACGCGAGATCCGCGATGCGCACCAGTCGCTGGAGCGCCGCAAGTACCGCAATACCGAGGTGCTGCCGCTGTACGCGCGGCTGTCCAACCAGGACCAGGACCGGGTGTTCAACCCGGGCCCGAACCGGCGCATCGTGCTGGCCACCAACGTGGCCGAGACCTCGCTGACGGTGCCGCGCATCCGCTACGTGGTCGATCCGGGCTTCGCCCGCGTCAAGCGCTACAGCCCGCGCAACAAGCTGGACCGCCTGCATATCGAGCCGATCTCGCAGGCCAGTGCCAACCAGCGCAAGGGCCGCTGCGGCCGTATTGCCGAGGGCATCTGCTACCGCCTGTATGCCGAAGCCGATTTCCAGGCGCGGCCGGAGTTCACCGATCCGGAAATCCGCCGCTCCAGCCTGGCCGGGGTGATCCTGCGCATGCTGCAGCTGGGCCTGGGCCGCATCGAGGACTTCCCGTTCCTGGAAGCGCCGGACGAGCGCGCGGTGGCCGATGGTTGGCAGCAGCTGACCGAACTGGGCGCGATCGATGCCGAGCGGCGCATGACCACCATCGGCAAGCAGATGGCACGCCTGCCGGTGGACGTGAAGCTGGCGCGCATGCTGGTGGCCGCGCAGGCGGCAGGTTGCCTGCGGCCGATGCTGGTGATCGCCTCGTTCCTGGGCATCCAGGACCCGCGCGAACGTCCGCCCGAAGCGCGTGGTGCGGCTGACAGTGCGCATGCGCAGTTCGCCGATGGGCGCTCTGAACTCGTGGGCGTGCTGCGCCTGTGGGATGGCTATCGCACGGCCCACGAAGACCTGACCCAATCGAAACTGCGCGACTGGTGCGGCCGCCATTTCCTGGGCTTCCTGCGCATGCGCGAATGGCGCGAGCTGCACCGCCAGCTGCGCTTGCTGTGCGAAGAGCTGGGCTGGAAGGAAGAAGCCAGCGATGCGGCGATGGCACCGCTGCTGGCCGGCAGCAGTGCGCCGGCCCCAGCGCGTGACGACGCGGCCGCGGTGAAGGCCACCCGTGGCCAGTTGCACCGCGCTGCGCGCCTGGCCCGCGAAGGCAAGACCGAGGCCGTGCCGGCACCGGTGGCGGCGCGTGCGCAGAAGGACGAAGTGCCTGCCGGGGGTGGCTTCAGCGAGCGTGTGCGCGCGGCCGCCTACCAGACCCTGCACCGTGCGTTGATCGCCGGCCTGCCCACGCAGGTGGGCCACCGCACCGACAAGGGCGATTTCCAGGCGCCGCGCCAGCGCCGCTTCCTGCCGTTCCCGGGTTCGGCGCTGTCCAAGCGCCCGCCGCCGTGGCTGCTGGCGGCCAACCTGCTGGACACGCAGAAGGTCTGGGGCATGACTCTGGCGGCCATCGAGCCGGACTGGGTGATTGCCGAACTGCCGCACCTGCTGCTGCGCAAGCACTTCGACCCGCACTGGTCGCGCGCGCAGGGCCAGGTGCTGGCCTCGGAACAGATCAGCCTGTTCGGCCTGGTGCTGGCCCCGAAGAAGCCGGTGCACTACGGCCGCATCGAACCGGGCGAGGCGCATGACATCTTCGTGCGCCAGGCGCTGGTGACCGGCGAAATCAACACCCGCGCCAGTTTCGTGGCCGACAACCACAAGGTGCTGGAACAGGCCCGCGAGGAAGAGGCCAAGCTGCGCCGCGCCGGTATCGTGGCCGACGAGGATTGGCAGGCGCGCTGGTACCTGGACCGCGTACCGCCGCAGATCCATTCGGCATCGGGCCTGGATGCGTGGTGGAAGACCCTGCCGCCGGAACAGCGCAAGGGCCTGCACTGGTCGCTGGTCGACCTGTTGCCCGGCGAAGGCAGCGAGCAGGAGCGCTACCCCAAGTATCTGGCGCTGGGCCAGGCGCGGCTGCCGCTGCACTACCGCTTCGAGCCGGGCAGCGACGACGACGGCGTAACCCTGGACGTGCCGCTGCACCTGTTGAACGCGCTGGATCCGGTGCAGTTGGGCTGGCTGGCGCCGGGCTTCGTGGCCGACAAGGCCGCGGCGCTGATCCGCAGCCTGCCCAAGGCCATGCGCCGCAACTACGTGCCCGCACCGGATTTCGCCCGGGCATTCTTCGAGGCCTTCCCACAACCCAGCGCCGACGCGATCACCGGCGAGCTGGCGCGCTTCCTGTCGCGTGCCACCGGCGCGCAGGTGGCGGCCACCGATTTCGAGCCCACCTCGATCGAGCCGCACCTGCACATGAACCTGCGGCTGCGCGATGAGCACGGCAAGGTGCTGGCCAGTTCGCGCGATCTGGACGCGCTGCGCGCGAAGTTCGGCAGCCGTGCCGGCGATGCCTTTGCTGCACGCGCCGGCCGCGAGATGGCGGCCGACGGCCTGCGCAGCTTCCCGTCCACGCCGATTCCCTTGCAGGTGCCCGGTGAAGCCGGCGTGCCGGCCTACCCGGCGCTGCTGGATGAAGGGGACAGCGTGGCGCTGCGCATCTTCGCCGACCGCCAGCAGGCCGAGGAAGCGCATCCGCTGGGCGTGCGCCGCTTGCTGGAAATCGCCCTGTCGGACAAGGTGAAGCAGGCCCGCAAGCAGTTGCCGGTGGGCGCCAAGACCGGCCTGC
Organism: Stenotrophomonas sp. SAU14A_NAIMI4_8; assembly: GCF_003086695.1. Lineage (NCBI taxonomy): Bacteria > Pseudomonadati > Pseudomonadota > Gammaproteobacteria > Lysobacterales > Lysobacteraceae > Stenotrophomonas > Stenotrophomonas sp. SAU14A_NAIMI4_8. Next base: position 3,343,386 of record NZ_CP025999.1, on the reverse strand, counting down.
TGTACGCGGCCATTGAATCGCAGGAACGCCTGCGTGGCGATCTGGTGGATGCGGCGATGAACGCGGTGTTGGCCGACGGTCTGGGCGACATCCGCGATGCCGGCGCGTTCGAGCAGCGACGCGAGCAGGTGGCCAAGGCGCTGTTCGGCGAGGCTATGCAGCGGCTGAAACTGGCCGAGACCATCCTGGGCCTGGTGGGAGAACTGAAGCCGCTGCTGGAAGCGCCGTTGATGGGCTGGGCGCGCGGCAACCTGGATGACATGGAAGCGCAGCTGGTGGGCCTGATCCACCCCGGCTTCCTGCGCGATACGCCGGCCGATGCACTGGCCCAGTACCCGCGTTACCTGAAGGCGATGATTCTGCGCACCGAACGCGCCAAGCGCGATCCGCCGCGCGACCAGGCGCGCATGCTGGAATTGCATCCGTTCCTGGATGCGTTGCGCACCGGCGAGGAGCAGGGACTGCGCGAGCGCCCGCAATGGCAGGCCCTGCGCTGGGACCTGGAAGAGCTGCGTGTTTCCCTGTTCGCCCAGGAGCTGGGCGCACGCACCGGCATTTCAGCCAAGAAGCTGGCGCAGCGGGTAACCGCATTGCGCCAGCTGTAATCGGACAGCGCCGTGCCAGGCCCGGCGCCGCCGTTACTTGGTACGGCGCACCTTGGGCTGGGTGTTCACGCCTTCGACCTTCATGTACCACACGCCCATCATGCCGGGGCTGATGCTGACGTTCGGGTTCTGCTTGCGCACGCCGCTCACGCTGCTGGCATCGATCTGTTCCCACTGCTGGCCGTTGTCCAGCGCGTAGACCCGGCCCTTGCCGAAGCCACGGAACTCGCCCTGCAGGATCGCGTTGATCGGCTCCTTGCTGCCGAAATCGAAGAACCCACGGTTCTTCACGATCACTTCCTGGCGGCCTTCCTCGCGGGCCTCTTCGCGCACGGCGGCCACGGCCTGGGTGGTGGCCGCCTCCACCTTGCCCTGCAGCCAGCGGTTCAGCGACGCCAGTTCGGTGGCGGACAGCTTGTCCAGGCCGGCGGCCTGGAACTCGGCCGGGCTCATCTGCTGCTGCAGGTCGCCTTCCACCACGCGCTGGGCCAGCGCAGGGGTGGACAGGGCCAGCAGCAGCGCAGCGCTGGCCAACAGATGCAGCCGTGCACGGGGAAGAGGGCGGGAAACCATGGGCGGGACTCTCGTTTTGGATGACCGCGAGTGTAACGGCATGTGTTCATGCCCGGTCATGCGCAGCGCGGCGATTGTTCCTGAACGGTGCTGGCGCTAGTGTAGTGGACTCATTGTCCAACGTTCGATGCTGTGAACCGCGCTTCCGTCCCCGGCCTGGATGCCTTGTTGAACCGACCTTCGGCAGCGGTGCTGCCGGCCCCGCTGCGCCAGGCCCTGCGCGAGCGATGGCCGGGCGCGGACGCAGAGCCGTCCATGCGCGCGAACTGGTCGGTGCTGGGTGACACCCTGGATGCGCTGGCCATGCTCACTTCGGATGAGAGCGTGGTGCTGGCCGCGCTGTTGTTCGATCTGCCGGCCCTGCGCGAGCACCTGGACGCATTGCCGCTGGGCAACCATGCAACGGCCGTGGCCGGTCTGCTGGACGGCCAGGACGCGGCCGATCCGGTCTGGGCGCTGCACGCCGGCCGCGAAGCGGGCCGCAACAGCGAAGGCCTGCGCCGTCTGCTGCTGGCCATCATCCGCGACCTGCGGGTGGTGCCGATCCTGCTGGCCCGGCAACTGGCGCGCATGCGCGCGGCCGACAAGCTGGACGAACCGCAGCGCCGTGCGCTGGCCCAGCTGACCCGCGACATCCATGCGCCGCTGGCCAACCGGCTGGGCATCTGGCAGTTGAAGTGGGAACTGGAAGACCTGGCGTTCCGCCATCTGGAGCCGGACACCTACCGCCGCATTGCGCGCGAGGTGGACGAGACCCGTATCGCCCGCGAGCGCTACGTGGAAAACGTGAAGAAGGTGCTGTCGCGCGAACTGGCGGCGCAGGGCCTGCAGGCCGAAGTCAGCGGCCGCCCGAAGCACATCTACAGCATCTGGCGGAAGATGCAGAAGAAGCGGCTGGCCTTCGACCAGTTGTACGACATCCGCGCGGTGCGGGTGATGGTGGACGACGTGGCCGCCTGCTACGCCGCGCTGGGCGTGGTGCACGCGCTGTGGGCACCGGTGCCCAGCGAGTTCGACGATTACATCGCCCGGCCCAAGGCCAACGACTACCGTTCGCTGCATACCGCCGTGGTCGGCCCGGAAGGGCGCACGATCGAAGTGCAGATCCGCACCCACGACATGCACGCCCAGGCCGAACTGGGCGTGGCCGCGCACTGGAAGTACAAGGAAGGCGGCAAGGGTGCGGAAAAGGCCTTCGACCGCAAGATCACCTGGATGCGCCAGTTGCTGGAGCAGGCGCAGGACGGCCAGGGCAATGAACTGGCCGGGGCGCTGGATGCCGAATTGACCGAAGACCGGGTCTATGCGCTCAGCCCGAAGGATGAAGTGCTGGACCTGCCGCAGGGCGCCACGCCGCTGGATTTCGCCTACCAAGTGCACACCATGGTCGGGCACCGCTGCCGTGGCGCGAAGGTCAACGGGCGCATCGTGCCGCTGACCTACCGGCTGCGCAGCGGTGACCGTGTCGAGATCCTCACCGGCAAGGAGGCCGACCCGCGCCGTGACTGGCTGATGCCCGCGCTGGGCTTCCTGGCCAGCAACCGCTCGCGCGAAAAGGTGCGCAGCTGGTTCCACAAGCTGGACCGGGCGCGCAACGTGCATGCCGGGCGCGAGCTGCTGGAACGCGAACTGAAGCGGCTGGGCCTGCAGCATGCCGACCTGGCCGGCGCGGCGAAGAAATTCCATGCCGACAGCGTGGATGATCTGTACATCCAGGTGGCGCTGGGCGATACCGGGCCCAACCAGGTCAGCCGTGCATTGCTGGAAGCCGAACGTGCGGCCAGCCAGCCGGCCCCGGCGCCGGCCCTGCCGCGGCCGACCGCGCGCCGGGAAAACCTGGGAAAATCCAAGTTCACCGTGCAGGGCGTGGGCAACCTGCTGGTGCAGCTGGCGCGCTGCTGCCAGCCGGTGGCCGGCGAACCCATCGTCGGTTACCTGACCCGCAGCCGTGGCGTGACCGTGCACCGCGCCGACTGCGCGGCGCTGGCCCGACTGGCCGCGACCAGTCCGCAGCGGATCCTGCCGGTGGAATGGGGCCAGGCCGGCGGTGGCTACGAGGTGGACGTGGTGGTCGATGCGGTGGACCGCCGCTGGCTGCTGAAGGACATCACCAACCTGATCGCGCAGGAAGATGCCTACGTGCTGGATATCCACAGCGACAACGTGCGCAACAGCGGCCGCGCGCATCTGCGGCTGCGCCTGAAGGTGACCGACTATGGTCAGCTGTCCAATCTGCTGGGCAAGCTGGATGCGCTGCCGGGCGTGAGCGAGGCGCGTCGTCTGGGCTGAGCTTCACGCTGCCCCGGCTACCCTGCACGCATGGAACGCGAGCCCCCGCACCCCGCACACGGCACGGCGCACCCGGCGCTGGACCGTGTCCGTCGCGAGGGCCGCTGGTGGTGGCTGCAGGCCCGGCATGCACGCCGGGTGTGGCGCTGGGCGCTGCTCGCCGCAGTAGCGGTGTTCCTGCTGCTGGTGCTGGTACGCAGGCCGTTGGCCGACTGGTTCTGGGATGATTCGCAGATCGAGCAGTTGCTGGCCGAGGGCGACCGCGCGCTGGCTGCCGGACGCCTGACAGCGGCCGACGGCAGCGGTGCACGCGAGCGCTACCAAGCGGTGTTGGCACTCGATGGCGACCGCCCGTTGGCGCGCCAGGGGCTGGCGCAGACCGGTGCGGCCGCCTTGCAGCAGGCCCGCGAGCGACTGCAGGCTGGTGATCTGGACGGCTGTGCGCAGCGGCTGGCGCTGGCCCGCGAACTGCAGGTGCCACAGGCACAGACCGATGCCGTGGCGCAGCAGCTGCTGGCGCGGCGGCGTGCCGGGGCCGGCGTCGGCGCGCTGCTGGCGCAGGCCCGCAATGCCTTCGCGGCGGGGCGCCTGGACGAGGGAGAAAACAGCGCGCTGCCGCTGTTCCAGCGGGTGTTGGCCTTGCAGCCGGACAATCTGTCGGCGCTGGAAGGGCGCGAAGACGCGCTGAGCGATCTGTTGCAGGAAGCGCGCGTGCAGGCCGGGCAGGGCGCGTTGGCCGCCGCGTCGGAGACCGTGCAGCGGGCGCGCCGTTTCGATCCCGGGCATTCGGACCTGCCAGCCACCCAGGAGGCACTGGCCCAGGCCACCGAACAACGCCTGCGGCAGGCCCAGCGTGCGCTGCAGCGGCATCAGCTGGATGCCGCTGCCGAGGGATTCCTGGCCGTGCTGGCGGTGACCGCTGATGATGCTGCGGCGATCCGTGGCCGCGAGCAGACCCTGCAGGCGCTGCTGCTGCGAAGCCAGCGCCATGCCGAAGATTTCCAGTTCCAGGCCGCCGAACATGATCGCGGCCTGGCCACCGCGCTGGGCGCTTCGCCACTGGCCCTGCAGCAGGACCTGCAACGCGTGCAGCGCGCCCGCCAGGCCGAACAGGCGCTGCAGCTGCCGGGGCAGGGGCGTGCGCAGCGCGAGCGACTGCTGCGTGGGCATCTGGCCCGGATCGAACGCGCTGAACGTGCGCAGCAGTGGATCAGCCCGCCGGGGCACAGTGCCTACGATGCATTGCGCGAGGCGCAGTCACTGGCGCCGCGCGACCCCCGGGTGCGAGCGGCGGCGGCACGGCTGCTGCCGGCCAGCCAGCGCTGCTTCGACGACAACCTGCGGCAGAACCGCGTGCAGGCTGCCGGGGCCTGCCTGCAGGCGTGGCAGACCCTGGCGCCCACCGCATCGGCCTTGCCCGGCGCGCGGGTGCGCTTGGCCCAGCGCTGGCTGGCGATCGGCAGCGAACGCCTGGGGCGCGGCGATGTGCAGTTCGCTGCCGGCGCGGTCGAGCAGGTGCGGCGGCTGCAACCGGACCTGCCTGAACTGGCCGCCTTCGAACAGCGGCTGCGCCAGGCCGGTGGCCAGGCGGACTAGCGGAAGAACACGCGCTGCACGGTGGCGCGTGCGGCATCCAGCGAAAAATGCCGGGCGACATTGTCCAGCCCCGCGTCGGACAACTGCTGCCACAGCTGCGGGTCCTGGTACAGGCGCGCGACGGCGTCGGCAAAGGCTTCGGCGGTGTCGGCCACCAGCACGTCGCGACCGGCCTGCAGGTGCATGCCTTCCACCGCGCAGGTGGTGCCGACCACGGGCTGGCCGTGGGCCATGCTCAGGTTGATCTTGCCCTTCACCCCGGCGCCGAAGCGCAGCGGCGCGATGGCGATGCGCGCGCCGTCCATGTACGGGGTGATGTCTTCGACGAAGCCGTGCATCTGCACGCCCGGCTGGGTGGCCGCCAGCGCCTTCAGGCTGTCCGGGGCGCCGGCACCGATCACGTGCAGCTGCACCTGCGGCAACCGCGCGCGCAGAATGGCAAACACGTCACCGATGAACCACGCCATCGCATCCAGGTTCGGCGGATGGCCGAACCCGCCCACGAACACCAGATCGTGGCGCTGGGCCCAGGGCGCGCCGGCACCTGCGACTTCGTGCAGGTTGGAAATCAATTCGACCTGCACCTGCGGCGCATCGGCCTGCAGCTGCTCGCGCTCGGCGGCGCTGACCAGCACCGTCACGTCACACTGGTCCATCACCGCCAGTTCGCTGGCGCGGGTGCGTTCGGCGTTGCGCAACAGGCCGGCATCACCGGCCACTTCGGCACCGCGGCGTTCGCGCAGGTAGTGCAGATCGACCGTGTCGAACACGGTGCGTGCCTGCGGCGCGTAGCGCTTGACCAGCGGCAGGCAGGCGTTGGCGACGTGGTGGCGCACCAGCATCACCACATCGAATCGTGCGCCGTGGGTACGCAGCCAGCCGGCCACGCCGTCCAGGAACGGTGCATACCAGACTTCCACGCCCATCCGCTGCAGGGCTTCGGTGGCCTCGCCGGCATGCTCGCGGCGGGTCGGTACGAACACCACGTGGGCGCCGCCCTGCAGCAGCAGGCGGATCAGGTTCATCTGCCGCAGCGAGCCGGAATCGCGCTCGGGGCGGGGCACTTCCTCATCCAGGATCAGCACCTGGCGGCGACCGCGCAGCAGCAGGGCCGGCGAGGGCACCTCGCCCACCGCCGGGTGCGTGGCCAGTTCAGCGGCCCACTTGCTGGCAAAAATGCCCTGGTTGCGCACCTGGTAGGCCTTCACCCCGCTGCCGGTGTCGGTGCCGTTGCTGGTGCCTTCGTCATGCACCACGCGGCTGGCCGGTTGCACCAGCACGCGCAGGCCCTGCGCACGCACGCGGAAGGCCAGGTCGGTGTCTTCGTAGTAGGCCGGCTTGTAGCGGGTATCGAAGCCGCCCAGCTGCTGCCACAGGGCGCGCGGCAGCATCAGCGCGGCACCCGAACAGTAGTCGACATCGCGCAGGCTGGCGTAGCGCGGATCGTCGGCGGCTTCGAAACGGCCGTAGCTCCAGCCACTGCCGTCGCGGAAGATCACCCCGCCCGATTCCTGCAGGCGGCCATCCGGGTAGAGCAGCTGGCTGCCCACCAGGCCCGCGTCAGGCACGCTGTGGAAGGTGTCCAGCAGTGCGTCCAGCCAGCCGGGCTGCGGCACCGTGTCGTTGTTCAGCAGCACCACATGGTCGCCGCGCGCACGCGACACGCCGTCGTTGCAGGCTTCGATGAAGCCGCCGTTCTGCGCGCGCACTTCGTAGCGCAGGCCGCTGATGCGGGGCATCCACTGCGTGGTCTGGTCGCTGCTGCCGTCATCGACCACCAGGATCTCGCAGGGCACCGCCGGTGGGTGCGCCGCTAGTGCGCGCAGGCAGGCCAGCGTGTGCTGCACATGGTTGTAGACGGGAATGACGATGCTGACCTGCGGCGCATCGCTGCTGGGAACGCTGAACGGCGCGAAGGCCTGCGCCGCGGGCAGGTACAGGGGCGTGCGCGGTGCCGGCACGGCGCGCTGGGTGTGCACGCGGATGCGCTGCCAGGTGGCCCGCCAGCCGCGGGTACGCAGACTGGCCAGGCTGCGCTGCGCCAGGCCGGTCAGGCGGTTCAGCAGGTAGCGCCATTCGGCCAGGGACATCGCCATCCGGTAACAACTCCAGCTTAAGCAGGGAATCGGCGGGAATTCGCCAGCCACAGCGGCTGGGGTAGACTCGCCAGACCCTACATTGTCGCATTCCCGTGCCCCGACGCTACGATTCCGACGACATCGACGATCTCGACGACGACACCCCGACCGGTGACGGCCCCTCCTGGCGCAGCCGCCTGATCACCTGGAGCATGGCCGCCTTCGCGCTGGGCCTGGGCTTCCTGATTCCGTACACGCTGTACCTGAACCAACAGGTGACCCAGCGTTTCGGTGAACTGCGCTGGCAGATTCCGACGCGGGTCTATGCGCGCCCGCTGGTCGTGGTGCCCGGCAAGGCGATGGACGCGGCCACCCTGAAGACCGAACTGGCGGCCTCGGCCTACCGCGATGACGGCCAGGGCAAGGAGCCGGCCACCTACGCGGTGCAGGGCGGTCGCTTCACCATTTCCAGCCGCGGCTACAACGATGTGGATGGCCGGGTGGCGCCGCGCCGGGTGGAACTGACCCTGTCCGGCGGCAGCATCGCCTCCCTGCGCGACGCCGACAGCCGCAAGGCACTGAAGGCCGCGCGCCTGGATCCGGCGCGAATCGCCACCCTGTACGGGCAGAAGCAGGAAGAGCGGCGCCTGGTGCGCATGGATGAAGCGCCCGACCTGCTGGTGACCGGCCTGCAGGCGGTGGAGGACAAGGACTTCAACCGCCACCACGGCATCGATCTTTCCGGCATTGCCCGCGCCGTGTGGGTCACGATCCGTTCCGGCGGGCAGAGCCGCCAGGGTGCTTCCACGCTTACCCAGCAGCTGGCCCGCAGCGGCCTGCTGGGCATCGGCAAGGAACAGACCGTCACCCGCAAGTTCAATGAAGTGCTGTACGCGCTCATCATGGAAGCGCGCTACGACAAGCGCACCATCTTCGAGGCCTACCTGAACCAGGTGTACCTGGGCCAGCGCGGCAGCCAGGCGATCCACGGCATGTCCTCGGGCGCGGAATTCTGGTTCGGCCGCGATCTGTCGTCGCTGGAAACCGAACAGGTCGCGCTGCTGATCGGTCTGGTGAAGGGGCCGTCGTACTACGACCCGCGTCGCAACCCGGAACGCGCGCTGGACCGCCGCAACTTCGTGCTGGGCAAGCTGCACGAGGCGGCGCTGATCGACGATGCCGAGTACCAGCGTGCGCTGAAGGCGCCGCTGGGCGTGCCGAAGACGCCCGGCCTGGTGGCGGCCAACCGCTTCCCGGCGTACGTGGATCTGGTGCGCCGCCAGCTGGGCCACGATTACCCCGAAGCCGCCCTGCAGGGCGCCGGGCTGAGCGTGATGACCGGCATGTCACCGTCGGCCCAGGCCTATGCCGAGGGCGCAGTGACGCGCACCATCAAGTCGCTGGAAAGCAAGCGCCGCCCGGAACTGCAGGCCGGCATGGTGCTGACCGACGTGCACAACGGCGACGTGCTGGCCGTGATCGGCAGCCGCGAGGTGTCCGAGGTCGGCTTCAACCGTGCCATCGAGGCACAGCGTCCGGTGGGTTCGTTGCTGAAGCCGTTCGTCTATCTGCTGGCGCTGGCCCAGCCGGACCGCTATTCGCTGGCGACCTGGGTGGATGATTCACCGGTGACGGTGCAGCTGGGCCGTGGCCGCAACTGGAGCCCCGGCAACGCTGACAACCGCAGCCATGGCACGGTGCGCCTGATCGACGCGCTGGCCCATTCCTACAACCAGGCCACGGTGCGCGTGGGCATGCAGGTGGGGCCGGAGCGGGTGACCCAGCTGATCCACGTGCTGGCCGGCCTGAAGGCCGAGGCCAACCCGGCGGTCATCCTGGGCTCGACCGACCAGAGCCCCTACGCCATGGCCCAGCTGTACCAGTTCCTGGCTTCGGGTGGCGAGATCCAGCCGCTGCACGCCGTGCGTGGCGTGCTGGACCCACAGGGCAAGCTGCTCAAGCGCTATGACAAGACCCCGGCGCCGGCGCAGGAAGGCGATTCGATTGCCGCCAACCTGATCAGCATCGGCCTGCAGCAGGTGGTGGCCAGCGGCACCGCGCAGCGCCTGAATGCCGATGGCCTGGGCCGCCTGCAGCCGGCCGGCAAGACCGGCACCACCAACGATGGCCGCGACAGCTGGTATGCCGGTTACACCGGTGACCACCTGGCGGTGATCTGGATGGGCAACGACAAGAACGAGCAGGCCGGCCTGTACGGTGCCACCGGCGCCATGCGGGTGTGGTCGGGCATCTTCCAGCGCCTGCCCAGTGCCCCGCTGAAGGTCAGCAACAAGGGTCTGGACTGGCAGCCGGTGGCCGCCACCGGCACCAACAGCACCGATGAAGGCTGCCCCGGCGCGCGTCGTTTCCCGTTCGTGGTGGGCTATGCCCCGGCTTACGCGCCCTGTGCGCCGGCCAGCGTGCCCGAAGAGCAGGGCGGCGAAAGCGAAGGTGGCGGCTGGCGCAGCTGGTTCGGCCTGGACCGCAAGCCCGATCCGCCCGCCGAACCGGCCGCTGCCCCGGCCGCCACGACCCCTTCCCCCAGCCGGTGATGCCGATGAACCTTCGAACCCTGTATGCGCCGGTGGCCGTGGCCACCCTCAGCCTTGCCCTGGCGGCCTGCATGAGCAGTGCGCCGCAGGTGGTCAAGCCGGTGGACACCACCACCCCGGCACAGCGCCTGGCCGCCGTTGATGCGGCTGCGGGCCCGGACGACAAGGAACTGTCGGTGCAGCCGCTGCGTGATTCGCAGGTGGAAGACCTGCGCCAGGCGGCGTTGGCACAGCGCCAGGGCAATGATCTGGCCGCTGCGGCCGGCAGCCTGGACCAAGCGCTGCAGATCGTGGCCGGCGACCCGTCGGTGCTGCAGGAACGTGCCGAGATCGCGTTGCTGCAGGGCCAGTGGGGCGAGGCTGAGGCGTTCGCGCGCAAGGCGGTGGACCTGGGTTCGAAGACCGGGCCGCTGTGCCGGCGCCACTGGGCGACCATCGAACAGGCACGGCTGGCGCGTGGCGAGAAGGAAAACGCGGTATCGGCGCATGCGCAGCTGGAAGGCTGCACCGTGCCGGGGATCAAGCGGTACTGAGTCATTCCCCTCCATCGGGCGCTGCCCCCTCTGCGGCGCGCGCTCACCGATGGTGGGTCGTGATGGGCCGGGTGGGTGGGGCGTGCAGGACACGCCGTAAACCCATCCATGAAGTGACCCCCTGAAGTTGGACAGGTGGGGGATCAGGCGGCCAGCGCGGCCTGCTCCCGGTACTGTACGGGGCTCAAGCCCTTTAGTTTCAAGCGGATACGATTCTCGTTGTAGTACCGGAAGGTGTTACAGGCCTCTTCGGCGACCTGCAATTTGAAACAAACCTCATATCTATTCATGCAAACCTCGGGGTCGGATTAGGTGTCCAACTCCCGGGGGTCACTTCACCATGGGGGCTCGTAGGCGCCATCCATGGCGCCTGCGGTCCTGCACGCCCCACCCACCCGGCCCGCCACACATTGCGCGGGCCGCAGGCAAGAACAAAATCAGAATCAAAAGCGGGTCGCGCGCTGCGCGCACTCGCCAGGGGGTCGGATCCGTTTTCCGCAGGAAAACGGATCCGACCCCTTCTTGTTCCGTTACTCACACCGCTACTGGATCCAGTCGAGCAAGCTTGACTCTACGAAGCCTGTCCGTCCGTCACCAGGAACCCGTCGAGGGCGGGGGGCTGTGGGTTTGCGGGGTGTGAGCCGCATGGATGCGGCGACCAAGCCCCCATGGACGGGTTTACGGCGTCCCCGCAAATCCACAGCCCCCCGCCATCCCTCGGTGAAACCCTGAGCCATGAACGCACGTCGTTGCTGTTGCCGTTGCCCTGGCTTGAAACGGGTGCCGGGCAGCGCCCGGCCCGGTATCCTTTCCCTCTGATGTCCGACCTTGTCCACGCCAGCCGCGAGGCCCTCAGCGACGGCGGCGCGCTCGCCTCGCACCTGGATGCGTTCGTGCCGCGCCCTGCGCAGCTGCGCCTGACCGAGGCCATCGCCGATGCGCTGCAGCAGCGCGATCTGCTGCTGGCCGAGGCCGGTACCGGCACCGGCAAGACCTTCGCCTATCTGGTGCCGGTGCTGCTGTCCGGGCTGCGCACCATCATTTCCACCGGTACCCGCGCGCTGCAGGACCAGCTCTACCACCGCGATCTGCCGCGCGTGCGCCAGGCGCTGGGCGTGGGCCTGCGCAGTGCGCTGCTGAAGGGGCGTGCCAATTACCTGTGCCGCTACCGCCTGCAGCAGGCGCGCGGCGAGCCGCGCTTTTCCAGCCCGGAACAGGCCGCGCAGTTCCAGCGCATCCTGGCCTGGTCCGGTCGCTCGGAATTCGGCGATATCGCCGAGCTGGATGGCCTGGCCGACGATTCACCGCTGTTGCCCATGGTCACCTCCACCGTGGACAACTGCCTGGGCACCGACTGCCCGTTCTGGGAGGACTGTTTCGTGGTGCGCGCGCGGCAACGCGCGCAGGCCGCCGATGTGGTGGTGGTCAACCATCATCTGCTGCTGGCCGACCTTGCGCTGAAGCAGGATGGTTTCGGCGAGCTGCTGCCGGGGGCGCAGGCCTTCGTCATTGATGAGGCCCATCAGTTGCCTGAACTGGCTGCGCAGTTCTTCGGCGAAGGCTTCGGCATGCGCCCCTGGCAGGAACTGGGGCGCGACTGTCTGGCCGAAGCGCGCGGTGTGGGCGGGGCGCAGGCCAGCCTGCAGGACGGCGTCGATCAGTTGCAGCAGGCACTGCTGGCCCTGCGCCTGGCCATGGAAGGGTTGCCGCAACGGGGCACGCAGTGGCGCGCGCTGGCGATGCCGCAGGTGCGCGACGGCTTCGACACCGTGATGCGCTGCCTGGTGGCCCTGGAGCAGACGCTGCAGCCGTTGCGCGATGCTGCGGCGGGCCTGGATGCCTGCCATGCACGGGCACGTGAAGCGGTTTCGCGTCTTGCGCGCTGGCTGGGCGAGGACGAGCCGGTGCTCGATTTCGACGCGGACCCGAACGATGCACCGGCGGCGGCCGATGTGCTCTGGTACGAGCTGACCCCGCGCGGCTTCCGCTGCCAGCGCACGCCGATGGATGTATCCGGCCCGTTGCGCGAGCACCGCGAGCGCAGCCGCGCCGCATGGATCTTCACCTCGGCCACGCTGACCGTGGGCGGGGGGTTCGACCATATCGCCACGCGGCTGGGGCTGGATGATCCGCATACGCTGGTCCAGCCCAGTCCGTTCAACTGGCCCGAGCAGGCGCTGTGCTACCTGCCCGAGGGCCTGCCCGATCCAGCCGCGCGGGGCTTCGGTACCGCCTTGATCCAGGCCCTGCAGCCGGTGCTGCGCGCTTCGCAGGGCCGGGCGTTCCTGTTGTTTGCGTCGCACCGCGCGTTGCGCGAGGCCGCCGAAGCGCTGCGCGATGGGCCGTGGCCCTTGTTCGTGCAGGGCGAGGCACCGCGTGCGACCCTGCTGCAGCGCTTCCGCGAATCGGGCAACGGCGTGCTGCTGGGCTCGGCCAGTTTCCGCGAAGGCGTGGATGTGGTGGGCGAGGCGCTGAGCGTGGTGGTGATCGACAAGCTCCCCTTCGCCGCCCCCGATGACCCGGTGTACGAGGCCCGCCTGGAAGCGATCCGCAGCCAGGGGGGCAATCCGTTCCGCGACGAGCAGTTGCCGCAGGCGGTGATCGCGTTGAAGCAGGGCGTGGGCCGGCTGATCCGCAGCGAGACCGATCGCGGCGTGCTGGTGCTGTGCGACCCGCGCCTGCTGAACCGGGGCTACGGCCGGGTGTTCCTGTCTTCGCTGCCGCCGTTCCGGCAGACCCGCGCGCTGGCCGATGTCCAGGCCTTCTTTGCGCCACAATGGACGCCCGTGGCCGAGGACGCTGCCCCGCCGGCGCCGGGCGCAGCGGCGCCCGAGCCTGCTGCGGGCCCACTGCCGGCCCCCGGTGCCACGTTCCCCTTGTTCTGACCTGACCCGATGAAACTGCTCGCCTTTGAAACCGCCACCGAAGCCTGTTCCGTTGCCCTGCATGTGGATGGGCAGGTGCTGGAACGCTTCGAGATCGCCCCGCGCCGGCATGCCGAGCTGAGCCTGCCCTGGGCCGAGGCACTGCTGGCCGAGGCGGGCATCAGCCGCCGCCAGCTGGATGGCATCGCGCTCAGTCGCGGTCCTGGCGCCTTCACCGGTGTGCGCCTGGCCATCGCCATTGCGCAGGGCATTGCGTTGGCGCTGGACCGCCCGTTGCTGCCGGTATCGACGCTGCAGGTGCTGGCGCTGCGCGCGCCGGCCGATGAAGCGCAGATTCTGTCGGTGATCGATGCACGGATGGGCGAGGTGTACGCCGCACGCTTCGAGCGCGTGGCTGGCCTGCCGGTGGCCTGCGACGCCGAGCGCGTGTGCGCGCCGGCTGCCGTGGTGCTGCCGGATGGGCTGCAGGCGTACGGTGTGGGCAGTGGTTTCGCTGCTGCCGACGGGGCGCTGGTGGCGCAGCTGGGAGCTGGCTTGCGCGGATTCGATGCAACGGCATTGCCGCGTGCGTCCGATGTGCTGACCCTGGCGGTCCCCGCCTTCGCGCGTGGCGAAGCGATTGCCGCCGAACGCGTTGAACCGGCGTACCTGCGCGACAACGTAGCGCTGACCCTGGTCGAGCAGCAGGCCGCCCGCGAGGCGAAGGCGAAAGCCAACGGCTGAGCCCCTCGTGGCGGGGGCGTGGCGCGCAAATCCAATGCCGTGCTTGGCCGGGCGGGTGGGTTGCGCAGGGGACGCTGCAAGTACGTCCATGTAAGCTCGTAGGCGCCATCCATGGCGCCTGCGCCCCTGCGCAACCCACCCGCCCGGCCTTTGACAGTTTCCGTGCGCGTCCGCCACGGAAAATCAAAAAAGAAAAATCAAAATCAAAGTCAAGAGCCGATCGCTTCGCTCGCATCCACGCATGGCGTGGATCCACCGTGTCGACCAAGGTCGACACCTACCAGAGGAGAAGAAGCGCCGCGATCTGTCAGAGGTGGGGCGGTGTGGGCTTGCAGGACCGCAGGCGCCATGGATGGCGCCTACGAGCCTCCAGGGATGGATTCACGGCGTGTCCTGCACGCCCACACCGCCCCGCCAAGCCCAGACTCTCTACCGCTGCTCTGGCTGTTGCTGTTGCGCTGGCTCTGGCTCTGCAGCGGGTCCCGGGCCGCAGGCCCGGGCAGAAAAACCTACCGGTCGTCGCGCAGTTCGCCGCCGGGCAGGAACACCCACGTGCGGGTTACCTGCAGGATATCCACGCCGTCATCGGTCTTCGGCAACGCCGGGAACGGCTGCGCCAGCTTCACCACCCGCAGCGCCGCCTCATCCAGCAGCGGCGTGCCGCTGGATTTGAGGATGCGGCTGCTTTCCACGCTGCCGTCGCGACGCACGCCCACGCTGATCACCACCTGGCCACCCAGCCGACGCTGCCGCGCCTCGTCGGGATAATTCAGGTTGCCGACCTGCTCGGCCCGGTCCACCCAGGCGCGCAGGTAATTGGCGTAGGCGTACTCGCGGGTGCTGGCCGAAACGAACTTGCGGTTCGGCCGCTTCGCATACTGCGCCGAGCGCAGATGGACCTCGGCAGCCAGCCGGGCCATTTCCGCATCGCGCTGCTCGCGCGCGGTCATCGGCGCGTCCGGGGTCGGTTCCAGTGGGGTGGGGCGGGCCTGCGCCTGCGCCACCTGGTCCTGGCCGTTGCGGCTGCTGACCACCCGCGCCTGCGGCGGCGGCACCGCTGCGGCCGATTGCTGCTGCTGCGGCACCGGGCTCACGCCCGCCTGCGCCTGCGGCACCACGCCGGTCTGGTTATCGCGCGGGCGCTGGGCGCGGTCATGCTCGCCGCCCCCCTCCTGGTTGGCGGCGGCCAGGAAATCGGCCTGCTTGGGCGTCAGTGCCGTGCGGGTCTGGCTGAAGATCACTTCCAGGGTGGGCACCAGCGGTGCATCCCCCTTCACCGCAAAGCCCACGCCCAGGACCAGCAGCACGTGCAGCAGCACCGACAGGGCCAGGGTGGCGGCCAGCCGCTGTGCTTCGCGCGGCGGCGGGGGCAGCACGGCGGATACGGCTTCCATCAGCGCAGGCCGGCCTCGATCGCATCGAACAGGGTGCCGGCGATGTTCAGCCCGTACTGCGCATCCAGTTCACGCACGCAGGTCGGGCTGGTCACGTTCACTTCGGTCAGGTAGTCGCCAATCACGTCCAGGCCGACGAAACGCATGCCGCGGCGCTTCATTTCCGGGCCCACCTGGGCAGCGATCCAGCGGTCGCGTTCGCTCAGCGGGCGGCCTTCGCCACGACCACCGGCGGCCAGGTTGCCGCGGAACTCATCGCCCTGCGGAATGCGCGCCAGGCAGTAATCCACCGGCTCGCCGTCGACCAGCAGGATGCGCTTGTCGCCGGCGGTGATGTCGGGAATGAACTTCTGGGCCAGCGCCAGCTTGCGGCCGCCATCGGTCAGGGTTTCCAGAATCACGTTCAGGTTGGGATCGCCCTGGCCGCTGCGGAAGATCGAGCGGCCGCCCATGCCGTCCAGCGGCTTCAGCACCGCCTGGCCATGCTCCAGCGCGAACGCTTTAAGCGCCTTGGCATCGCGGCTGACCAGGGTCGGCGGGCAGCACTGCGGGAACAGCAGGGCGGCCAGCTTTTCGTTGTAGTCGCGCAGGCCCTGCGGGTTGTTCACCACGCAGGCGCCGGCGGCGGCGGCCAGGTCCAGCACCTGGGTGTCGTAGATGAATTCGGCATCGACCGGCGGGTCCTTGCGCATCAGCACCACCTGGCCGGGGCCGAACACGGTGCGGCTGAATGCGCCCAGCTCGTACCAGCCGGCCGGATCGTCGCGCACCTGCAGCGGGGCAGTACGGGCCACGGCCACGCCGCCTTCCAGGGCCAGCCCGCCCGGCTGCACGTAGTGCAGGGCGTGGCCACGGCGCTGGGCTTCCAGCAGCATGGCAAACGTCGTGTCCTTGGCGATCTTGATGTGGGCGATGGGATCCATCACCACGATGACATTCAACGGCATGGGCGCACCTTCAAGGCAAGGCGCTGATGGTAGCGGCAACGCCCGCCCCGTGCCTGCCCCGTGGCCTGCAACGCTGCGTCCCCGAAGCGGCGGCCGGGCCCGGTTCTGCGCAATGTCTGCCAAACCGGTCACGTTCAGCCGGGCGCCACGCCAAGCCCGGTGGGACGGCCTTGAAGCGGGCGCGGAAAGTGCGATATAGATACGCTTTCGCAGCGGCACCCAACCTAGAAGGGCCGCGCGCTTGGGGAATGGCAATGACTGAAAACATGACTGCGGGCGGGGAACTCGCAGGACTCCGGGTGATGGTCATCGATGACTCGAAGACCATCCGCCGGACCGCGGAAACACTGCTCAAGCGCGAAGGCTGCGAGGTGGTGACGGCGACCGATGGCTTCGAAGCACTGGCCAAGATCGCCGACCAGCAGCCGCAGATCATCTTCGTCGACATCATGATGCCGCGGCTGGACGGCTACCAGACCTGTGCCCTGATCAAGGGCAACCAGCTGTTCAAGTCCACCCCGGTCATCATGCTGTCCTCCAAGGATGGCCTGTTCGACAAGGCGCGCGGGCGCATCGTCGGCTCGGAGCAGTACCTGACCAAGCCTTTCACGCGTGAAGAACTGCTGGGTGCCATCCGCACATACGTCAACGCCTGACCAGGGGGGAAAGGCACAATGGCTCGTATCGTTCTGATCGAGGATTCACCGACCGACCGCGCGGTGTTCACCCAGTGGCTGCGCCGTGCCGGCCACGAGGTGCTGGAAGCGGACAACGCCGAAGATGGCCTGCAGCTGGTCCGCGACCAGGTGCCGCAGCTGGTGCTGATGGACGTGGTGCTGCCGGGCATGAGTGGTTTCCAGGCAACCCGGGCGATGGCCCGTGATGCGGCGACCAAGCACATCCCGGTGATCATCGTCAGCACCAAGGCGATGGAAACCGACAAGGCCTGGGGCCTGCGCCAGGGCGCAGCCGATTACATCGTCAAGCCGCCGCGCGAAGAAGAACTGATCGCGCGGATCAACGAACTGGTGGCCTGATGCGTTCGCCTTTCGACATTCTTGAAGCCTACGAACGGCGCAGCCTGGCCCATGCGGTGCAGCTGCCCGAACGCCAGTTCGCCCAGGACCTGTGGCGCGGCGTGGGCTACCGGGTCGGCCAGCGCCGGCTGGTGTCCGATTTCCGCGAAGTGGTGGAAATCGTGCCGATGCCGCCGGTCACCCCGGTGCCATGCGCACAGCCGTGGCTGCTGGGCGTGGGCAACCTGCGCGGCAACCTGTTCCCGGTGGTCGATCTGAAGTACTTCCTGGAAGGTGCGCGCACCGTGCAGCAGGAAGGCCAGCGCGTGCTGATCATGCGCCAGGCCGGCGGCGACGTGGCCCTGACCATCGATGAACTGTTCGGCCAGCGCAGCTTCGAGCTGGCCCAGCAGATCGATGCCGGTCGCCTGGCCGAGGGCCGCTATGGCCACTTCGTAGATCGCGCCTTCCACGCCGACGGCCACGAATGGGGCGTGTTCTCGCTCTCGTTGCTGTCGCGCACTCCTGAATTCCGGCAAGCCGCGGCCTGAGGCCGGGCAACGCCCCCTGTATTGAACCTCGAGGTTGAACGATGAGTACTGCTTCGGACGCCACCAAGACCGGCAAGCTGCGGCTGGGCGGCAGCAACCTGTGGCTGGCCCTGCTGTTGCTGTCCATGGTCCTGTTCGGCCTGAACACGGGTGTGGCCACCTGGCAGGGCAGCCGCCTGGCCGATGCCGGCTCCAAGGCCGCCGACCTGCAGGTGCTGTCACAGCAGCTGGCCAACCAGGGACGTGATGCCGTGGGCGGCAACGCCCAGGCGTTCACCGCCTTCAAGGCCACCCGCAACGCGATCGAACAGAACGTGTCCACCCTTCAGGGCCGCTACGGCAGCGAGCCGGGCGTGTCCAAGGCCATCGGCACCCTGGCCGAGACGTGGGCGCCGCTGGGCAAGCAGGCCGGCCAGCTGGTGGCCAGCGAACCGGCGGTGCTGGCCCTGGCCGGCAACGCCAACAACTTCACCGGCGCCGTGCCGGGCCTGCAGGCGCAGCTGAATGAACTGGTGCGGGCGATGTCCGCCTCGGGCGCACCGGCTTCGCAGGTGTACAGCGCCCTGCAGCAGGTGGTGGTGGCCGGCACCATGGCCCGCCGCGTGACCGAAATGCGCGCCGGTGGCAGTGGCGCAGCCACGGCCGGCGATGCGCTGGCCCGCGATATCACCGTGTTCTCGCAGGTGCTCGACGGCCTGCGCAACGGCAACGAAGAACTGGGAATCACCGCTGTGCGCGGCGCCGGCGCGGTGGCTGCGCTGGAACAGTCGCAGCAGAAGTGGGAGGCGATGAAGCAGGACGCCGACGCGATCCTGGCCAGCTCGCGCCAGCTGTTCGCCGCGCAGTCGGCCGCCACGGCCCTGGGCCAGGGCTCGGTGCGCATGCTCGACGACAGCCGCAAGCTGTTCGAAGCGTTCTCCTCGTTCGGCTCGGTGTCCGACACCCGCCTGTTCCCGAATTTCTGGATCGGCGTGGTATCCGGTGCGCTGTCGCTGATCGCGATCATCGGCTTCGTCTCCACCAACGTGCGCAGCCGTTCGCGTGAACAGGAACTGCGCTACCAGACCCAGGTGGAGTTCAACAGCCGCAACCAGCAGGCGATCATGCGGCTGCTGGACGAAATCAGTTCGCTCGGTGAGGGCGACCTGACCGTGAAGGCGTCGGTGACCGAGGACATGACCGGCGCGATTGCAGACGCAATCAACTACGCCGTGGATGAACTGCGCCACCTGGTGACCACCATCAACGACACCTCGGCCAAGGTGGCCGTGTCCACCCAGGAAACCCAGGCCACGGCCATGCAGCTGGCCGAAGCGGCCGGCCACCAGGCCAACCAGATCACCTCGGCCTCGGACCGCATTGGCGAAATCGCTGCCAGCATCGAGCAGGTGTCGCGCAACTCGGCCGAGTCGGCCGACGTGGCACAGCGCTCGGTGGTGATCGCCGCCGAAGGTGCCGGCGTGGTGCGCGAAACCATCCAGGGCATGGACCAGATCCGCGACCAGATCCAGGAAACGTCCAAGCGCATCAAGCGCCTGGGCGAGTCGTCGCAGGAAATCGGCTCGATCGTGGAACTGATCAACGACATTTCCGAACAGACCAACATCCTGGCGTTGAATGCCGCCGTGCAGGCTGCGTCGGCCGGTGAAGCCGGCCGCGGTTTCGCGGTCGTGGCCGACGAAGTGCAGCGCCTGGCAGAACGTACCTCGGGCGCGACCCGACGCATCGAAAACCTGGTGCAGGCCATTCAGGCCGATACCAACGAAGCGGTCACCTCGATGGAACAGACCACCGCTGAAGTGGTATCCGGTGCGCGCCTGGCCGAAGACGCCGGTACGGCCCTGACCGAAATCGAGCGCGTGTCCAACGCGCTGAACACCCTGATCAAGAACATCTCGATCGCCGCCCAGCAGCAGTCCGCTGCGGCCTCGGACATCACCCGCACCATGGGCGTGATCCGGCAGATTACCGGCCAGACCTCGCAGGGCGCCGGCCAGACCGCCGAATCGATCGGCCACCTGGCACAGCTGGCCGCCGATCTGCGTCGTTCGGTGGCCGACTTCAAGCTGCCGGCGTGACCGCGGCAGGGCGGCGAGCAAGGAACCAGTCGATGAAGCATTTCCATTCCCCAGGCCACGGTCCGCGCGGTAAGCGCGCGGCGGCGACCGGAGCGCACCGATGAGCAGCAGTCTGCGCGACGCCATGAGCCATGCAGCCCTGGGCTGGGTCAAGCCCGAGCTGGACGAGACCCTGCGCCTGGTGCGCAACGAGGTCGAGTACTTCGTGGAAGACCCGGCCGATGGCAGCCGCATGCGCATCTGCGCCGGTTACCTGCACCAGGTGCAGGGCACCCTGCGCATGGTCGAACTGTATGCACCGGCGATGGTGGCCGAGGAACTGGAGCAGCTGGCCGTGGCCGTGGGCGAAGGCCGCGTTGCCGACCGCGACGAAGCCTGCGCCACCCTGATGCGTGGCAGCGTACTGCTGCCCGACTACCTGGAGCGCCTGCAGAACGGCCATCGCGATATTCCGATCGTGCTGATGCCGCTGCTGAACGAAATCCGCGCTGCACGTGGCGAAGAAGGCGTCAATGACAGCGTGCTGTTCGCCTTCGCGCCCGAGAGCGTGACCGCCACCGAGGCCGAGCTGGACCACGCCCGCGGCAGCCTGAGCGGGCGCAACCGCGAACTGCTGGATACGGTGGGCAGCGCGGTGAAGGAAGAGCTGCTGCAGGTGAAGGATGCACTGGACCTGCACCTGCGCACCGGCGGCGCGCCGCAGCAGTTGCAGGAACAGGTGACCAAGCTGGGTGCCGTGGCCGATACCCTGGGCATGATGGGCCTGGGCGCCGCGCGTGGCGTGGTCGTGCAGCAGCGCGATGCGCTGCTGGGCGTGGTTGAAGGCCGCCAGCAGATCGATGAAGACCTGCTGCTGGATATTGCCGGTGCCCTGCTGTACGTGGATGCATCGCTGGACGACCAGGTCGCCCATCTGGGCGCCGGTGGCAGTGGCGAAGACGATCCCAGCGCCGTGGAAAACCGCCGCACGGTGGAAATCCTGGCGCACGAAGCCATCGCCAACTTCGCGGCCGCGCGCGAGCATTTCGTTGCCTTCATCGAGACCAGCTGGAACCACGGCGAACTGCAGGACGTGCCGCGCCTGCTGGGCGACGTGTCCGGTGCGCTGCGCATGCTCGACCTGGGCACTGCCGCCGACTACCTGCGCGGTGTGCAGCAGTACATCGAAGCCGAACTGATCGGCCGCCAGCGTGTGCCCAGCGGGCGCCAGCTCGATACCCTGGCCGATGCCATGGCCAGCCTGGAGTACTACCTGGAAGCGCTGCGCGACCGCCGTCCGGGCCGCGAAGACATTCTGGACATTACTCGCAGCAGCCTGGAGGCGCTGCGTTACTGGCCGCTGCCCGAGCGCACTGCGCCGGCCGCTGCCGAGGCCGCTGACGCCCAGCCCGACCCGGTGCTGCGTGAGGCGGTCGCGCTGCCCGCGGCCGCCCTGCAGGTCGAGCCGGTGCAGATTCCGGTGCAGCCCGCCGCACCGGCACCGGGCGACGTGCCGGTGCCGTTGCCTGATTTCACCTTCGATCCGCCGCCGGCGCAGCCGGTTGCGGAAGCCGATGCGCAGTCGCTGGTATTCGGCGCGCTGGAACTGGCCGATACCGATGCCGTGCCTGCCGCTGCGCCTGCCGACAGCGCCCCGCTGCTGTTCGCCGCATCCAGCGCACCGCCGCCGGCAGTGCCGCAGTGGGAGCTGGGCAGCCTGGACCACGCAGCGGACAGCGTGCCCGCCGAGCCGATGGTCGAAGAGGACGCGCGTGCGCCGACCTTCGCCAGCTTCGATCCGGTCAGTTATGAAGCCGATGCGGATGCAGGCGATGCATCCATCGCGTCGCACTGGTCGCTGACGGCCGCATCGCTGCAGGTGGCCGACGGCGCTGCGCACGTCCACGGTGATGCCGAGGACAGCGTGGCCGTGGCCGAGTGGGACGACGCCCCGGCGGTGTCGTCCTCGGTGGCGTCGTCGTTCGACCCGGTGGCCGCAGAACAGGACGGCCTGGCCGTGGCAGGCGACGACGTGGTGTTCCACTTCGACGCCAGCGAACTGGACAATGCCGAGCACGTGCTGTCGCTGGATGCGATGGAGACGCTGTCGCTGGACGAAGCGCCCCGCCTGGACGCAACGCTGGACATCGTCGATGCCGCGCCGCTGGCCGACGCCACCGTGCAGGCCGAGGAAGCCGAGCCGGCAGTCGTCGAAGCGCTGATCGAAGCCGAAGCCGAAGCACCGGTGCTCGCCGACGCTGAACCGGTCGCCGTGGCCACCATCGACGTGGACACCATTGCGCCGATCGATTTCAGCGAGGCCGATGCGCAGTTCCTGGCCGAACTGAGTGCGGCGGCGGCGGAGTTCAATCCGCACCCGGAAGCGGCCCAGGCCGTTGAACCGGTGGCCGTTGCCACCGGCGCTGCCGAGGTCGGCATCGAAGGCGGCTTCGAAGACGATGCCGAGAACATCGACCAGGACATCCGCGAGGTGTTCCTGGAAGAGTTCGACGATGAACTGCAGAACCTGGGCACGCTGCTGCCGCCCTGGCGCATGCAGCCGGACAACATGGACCGGCTGCGGCCGATCCGCCGCATCTTCCACACGCTCAAGGGCAGCGGCCGTCTGGTCGGTGCACGTACGCTGGGCGAATTCGCCTGGAAGATCGAGAGCCTGCTCAACCGCGTACTGGACGGCACCCGCCCGGCCACGCCGGCGGTGCTGGCCATGGTCGACCACGCGCACGCCGCGCTGCCGCAGTTGAACGCCGCGCTGCGCCACGGCCAGCGCATCACCGTCGATCTGCAGGCCATGCAGGCCATCGCCGACCGCGTCGGCGCCGGTGAAGAAACCTTCTACGTGCCGTTGCCGGGCGCAGCAGCGCCGGTCGCCGAAGCGCCGGTGGCGGACGTGGCCAGCGAAGACATCGCCGTGCCGGTGGACGCGCTCCACAGCGACGTTGCCGAGCAGGCCGCTGAACCGGTCGCCGAGGTGGTCGAGCCGGTAGGCACCCCCGCGCAGATCGACAGCGTGCTGCAGGAAATCCTGGAAGCCGAAGTGGAGCTGCACCTGGCCACGCTGCAGGCGTGGCTGCAGGACGCACAGCAGGCACCGCACGCGGTGACCGACGCGCTGCTGCGCGCGGTGCACACCATGAACGGTGCGTTCGCGATGACCGAGGTGCCGGAAATCACCGCCGTCACCGGGGCGGCCGAGTCGTACATCAAGCGCGCCCTGGCCGCGCAGGCCGTGCCGGCGGAAGAGGGCGTGTCGGCGTTGCTGGACACCGCGTCGGCCATTGCCGGCACCATGACCGCGCTGCAGGCCGAGCAGCCGCGCATCGTGCCGCACGATGCGCTGGCGCAGCGCCTGCAGGCGCTGGCTGGCGCGCTGCCCGAAGCGCGCTGGCCGGTGCTGGAAATGGACGATGACGACGCCGACGATCTGGCCATCGATGCAGACGAAGCGGCAACCGTGCACGCCGACGCCGCGTCGGCCGATGCGCTGGGCGACATCGAACCGGTACCGCCGGTCGAAAGCGAGCTGGAACGCGTTGAACTGACCGGTGGCGAAGATCTTTCGCCGTTCTTCGATGCCGGCTGGCCCGCGCTGCCGCAGGGCGGGGAAGGCACCGATGTGGTCGAACCCGAGCGCGAAGCCCGCACGGAAGCCGACGCTGCGCTGCCAGCGGAAGCGGAGGCGGAGGCGGAAGCCGCGGTTGGTTCAGAAGTAACCGAAACGCTGCCCGATGTCCCGGCCGACGCCGAGGACGCCGATCTGACCGGTGCCGATGATCTGTCGCCCTATCTGGACGCCAGCGCGTTGCCGGTGGACGACAGCGATGTTGAAGACGTGGTCGAACCGGCGTCGATTGACGCGATCGACACGCCGGTAGCGGCGCAGGCGCACGACGACACCGCGCTGTACGACGAAGAAGATGAACAGGCGCTCGACAGCACGCTGGCGAGCCTGCACGATGATATGGCTGCGCCCGGCTTTGCCGAGCCGGTCACCCTGGAGGCGGCGCTTGAAGCCGGCCTGCATGTGATCGAGCCGGAACCGGCGCAGGACGAGCAGGCCGACTGGCCCGTGCTCGGCCTGCAGGCCAGCGAACTCGCGCCTGGTGAGGCAGATGCCTTCGCCGAGGCTGCGGACGTCGGCGGGGAGGCGGCGGTCGGTGAAGGAGAGAGCGCCGACCTGCCGTCCCCGGCGACGGTGGATGCAGACGTGACCGAAGCAGTTTCGGTCGCACCGGCACCGTTGTTCGAGCTGGAAGACGCACCGGGGCAGGGCGCGTACGTGGCTTCGGCCGTTGAAGCCGTTGCCGAGACCGGCGCAGATGTCACCGCTGCCGTGGCTGCCGCCGACGGCAACGGGCAGGAAGACGCCCCCAGCGACCAGCTCGACTTCAGCGTGTACGACCGCGAGCTGGTCGATATCTTCGTGGAAGAAGGCAACGACCTGCTCGACCATTGCGACGGCCTGATCAGCGAGCTGCGCGAAGCGCCGCAGGACCGCGAGGCCTTGGCCGGCCTGCAGCGCGATCTGCACACGCTCAAGGGCGGCGCACGCATGGCCGGCATCAACGCGATCGGCGATCTCGGCCACAGCATCGAATCGCTGCTGGAAGCCGTGGCCGCCGGCCGCACCGAGATCGAACGCCCCGACGTCCACCTGCTGGAGCGTGGCTTCGACCGCCTGCACCAGCTGCTGACCCGTACCGGCGAACACCGCACGGTGGAGCCGGCGCAGGACCTGCTGGACGCGTTCGAAGCCCGCACCCGCGTGGATGCCGGCAGCGCCGTTGTTGCTGCCAGCAACGACGCGGAATCGACCGTCGTACCCGTGGCGCCGCTCGCCCTGGCCGATGCACCGCTGTCGGCACCGCTGCCGCTGGAAGGCACGCCGGACGAAGATCCGCTCGCCCGCCCGCAGCAGGAGCAGGTGCGCGTACGCGCCGATCTGCTGGACCGCCTGGTCAACCATGCCGGTGAAGTGGCGATCTACCGTTCGCGCCTGGAGCAGCAGCTCGGGGCGTTCCGCGGTGCGATGGGCGAACTGGAGCGCACCAATGCGCGACTGCGCGACCAGCTGCGCCGACTGGACCTGGAAACCGAAGCGCAGATCGTCGCGCGTTACCAGCGTGAACAGGACCAGGCCGATCAGAAGTTCGATCCGCTGGAACTGGACCGCTTCTCCACCCTGCAGCAGCTCAGCCGCGCGCTGAACGAATCGGCAGCCGACCTTGGCGGCCTGCAGGGCGTGCTGGACGATCTGTCGCGCCAGTACGATTCGCTGCTGCAGCAGCAGTCGCGCGTCAGCTCGGAACTGCAGGATGGCCTGATGCGCGCGCGCATGGTGCCGTTCGACGGCCTGGTGCCACGCCTGCGCCGTGTGGTGCGCCAGGCCGGCATCGATACCGGCAAGCAGGTGCACCTGACCCTGGAAGGCACCCACGGCGAACTGGACCGCAACGTGCTCGACCGCATGGTCGCGCCTCTGGAACACATGTTGCGCAATTCGGTGGCCCACGGCCTGGAAGCGCCGGAGCAGCGCCGCAGCGCCGGCAAGCCGGAGGAAGGCGAGGTTGCCATCCGCCTGCACCGCGAAGGTTCGGAAATCGTGCTGGAAGTGGCCGATGACGGTGCCGGCCTGGACCGCGAAGCGATCCGCCGCCGCGCCATCGACCGTGGCCTGCTGGGCGCCGATGCGCAGCCCAACGAGCAGGAACTGGACAACCTGATCTTTGCCTCCGGCTTCTCCACCGCCGACCAGGTCAGCCAGCTGGCCGGCCGTGGCGTGGGCATGGACGTGGTGCGCAACGAAGTGCGCCAGCTCGGCGGCTCGGTCGACATCCAGTCGGTGCGTGGCCAGGGCGTGCGCTTCACCCTGCGCCTGCCGCAGACGCTGGCCGTCACCCAGGCGGTGTTCGTGCAGATCGGCGAAACCACCTTCGCCGTGCCGGTGGCTTCGGTCAGTGGTATCGGCCGCCTGTCGCGCGATCGTTTCGAAGCGGCCGACAGCAGCTACCGCTACAGCGGCGAAGAATTCCCGCTGTACGACCTGGGCAGCCTGGTCGGCCAGGCACCGGCCCGTGCAGATGGCCAGGACCAGGTGCCGCTGCTGCTGGTGCGCGCCGGCGACCTGCGCGCGGCCGTGGCGATCGACCAGGTGCTGGGCAACCGCGAAATCGTGGTCAAGCCGGTGGGCCTGCAGATCGCCTCGGTACCGGGCATCTACGGTGCAACCATCACCGGCGATGGCCGCGTGGTGGTCATCCTGGACGTGGCGCCGCTGGTGCGCCGTTACCTGGCCAACCCGATCGTGCCGGTGCAGGACAACGCACCGCGCCAGGAACGGCAGGTGCCGCTGGTGATGGTGGTCGACGACTCGCTGACCATGCGCAAGGTGACCGGCCGCATCCTGGAACGCCACAACTTCGAAGTAAGCGTGGCCCGCGACGGCGTGGAAGCACTGGAGCAGCTGGAAGAGCGCGTGCCCGACCTGATGCTGCTGGACATCGAAATGCCGCGCATGGATGGCTACGAGCTGGCCACCGCGATGCGTGCCGACCCGCGCTACAAGGACGTGCCGATCGTGATGATCACCTCGCGCAGCGGTGACAAGCATCGCCAGCGCGCCTTCGAGATCGGCGTGCAGCGCTACCTGGGCAAGCCGTACCAGGAGCTGGACCTGATGCGCAACGTGTATGACCTGCTGGGGATCGCCCGTGTCCGTGAGTGATGTGAATCCGGTTCCGGCCGTTGCCCTGCTGGCCCGTCCGGGCGCGGCGCGCG
This sequence comes from Stenotrophomonas sp. SAU14A_NAIMI4_8, assembly GCF_003086695.1. Lineage (NCBI taxonomy): Bacteria > Pseudomonadati > Pseudomonadota > Gammaproteobacteria > Lysobacterales > Lysobacteraceae > Stenotrophomonas > Stenotrophomonas sp. SAU14A_NAIMI4_8. Next base: position 3,316,789 of record NZ_CP025999.1, on the reverse strand, counting down.
AACGCCTGCGCGAAGCCCTGGCCCATGCCGATGTGCAGATCGTGCTGGAAGATGATCCCAGCGGCCTGGAACCGCAGGCGCTGGCCGATGCACAGCCGCAGTTCGTGGTGATCGCCCTTGAGGCGGCCATCGAGGACGCCCTGGAGCGCCTGGAGCCGGCCTTGTCCGCGCCGGGGCTGACCCTGGTGTTCGACGAGGCCGAACTGGCCGCGCGCCGTGACGGCTGGGAAGCTCAGCGCTGGGGCCGCCACCTGGCGGCCAAGCTGCACGGCCACCAGCAGGTATTGCCGCCCGGTGCCGAAGACGAGCCCAGCCTGCAGCTGCAACCAGGCCTGCCGTCCACGCCGCCGCAGCCGCAGGATGCCGCGCTGCAGCCGCACCTGGACCAGGCGCTGTCGTGGGCCGACGACGTGCCGGCCGATGGCCTGTACTCGCCTCCGGCCGACCTGCATGAACCCATCGCGCTGGAACAGGCGCTGGCCGCGCTGCAGCCGGTGCTGCCCGAGCCGCCGCCGTCGGCCGAGGCTGTAGAAGACATCGCTGCGCCGGTGATCGAACCGCCGCCGGTGCCGTCGGCTGCGCTGGGCGATCACACCGCCTGGTCGCTGGTGGATGAGCCTGCCAGCGCGCCGGCCCCGACCACTCCGGCGGCCGACGCTGCATCACCGACCACCTTCGATACCGACCACCTGAGCCTGGTGGACCTGGATGCAGCACTGCCCGCCGGCGCCCGCGCCGGTGCGCTGCTGGTGCTGGCCGGTATCGGCGGTCCCGATGCGCTGCGTCGCCTGCTGGGCGCGCTGCCGGCCGACCTGAGCGTGCCGGTGCTGGTACACATGCGCCTGGACGGTGGCCGCTACGGCAACCTGGTCAAGCAGATGGCGCGCGTTTCGCCGCTGCCGGTGCAACTGGCCGAACCGGGCCAGCGCGCCGTACCCGGTGAAGTGCACGTGCTGGCTGATGATCTGGGCGTGCAGGCGGCCACGGACGGGCTGTACTTCCAGACCCGTGCGCAGGGCATCGCGATCGACGCCCTGCCGCCGGCGCACACCGCGGTGGTGCTGCTCAGCGGCGCCGACCTGGCCCATGTGGGGCCGGCGCTGGACCTGGCCGCCGCCGGCGCCTGGGTGGCAGGGCAGGTGGGCGAAGGCTGTTACGACCCGGCTGCGGCCACGGCCGTGGTGGCCGCCGGCATGGTCGCCGGTGAACCGCAGGAGCTGGCGCAGGCGATTGCCGCGCGCTGGGGCCGGCACGAAGATGACGGAGACGCAGCATGAGTTACGCCAGCAATGACGAGATCCGCGGCGTCCTGATCCAGGCCGGTGGCGAGCGCGTGCTGCTGCCCAACGCCACCGTGGCCGAAATGATGTCGCGCGTGGCGATCGAACCGGTTGCCGACGCACCGCGCTGGCTGCTGGGGCAGATTGCCTGGCACGGCTGGCAGGTGCCGCTGCTGTCGTTCGCGCGCCTGACCGGCCTGGGCGATGAAGTGGTGGGTGCGCACAACAAGGTGGTGGTGCTGAAGGCACTGAGCGGCAACGCCCAGCGCCCGTACTACGCGCTGCTGACCCAGAACTTCCCGCAGCTGATCTCGGTGCCGCGCGACGGTCTGCTGGCCGACGCCTCGGAAGAAACGCTGCCCGACATCGTGCACATGCGGGTGCTGCTGGGCGAAAAGAGCGCCCTGCTGCCGAACCTGGATGCGCTGGAAAGCGCGCTGGATTCGCTGGCCGCCTGATCCGGCGGCTGCGCGCGCTCGGTAGGTGCCGACCTTGGTCGGCACTGCTTCGCCGCCCTTGGTAGGTGCCGACCTTGGTCGGCACTTCGCTCGCGGAACGCGCCCCTTACCCCAGATCCCCCAACCGCGCCTGCAATGCCGCAATCGCGGCCAGGCCGGCGGTTTCCGTGCGCAGGATCCGCGGCCCCAGCTGCAGACCCTGGAAACCGGCCTGGGCCAGCTGATCGCGGTCACGCGGCGACCAGCCGCCTTCGGGCCCGATGGCGATCACCACGCCCCCCGCCGGTGCGGCCTGCAGCGTGGACAGGCGGTGGCTGCCCAGCGGGTCCAGGGTCAAGCGCAGGGTGTCGGTCGGCAACGCTGCCGTTGCCTGTGCCAGCGACAGCGGCGTGCCCACCGCCGGAATGCGTGCACGCCCGGACTGGCCACAGGCCGAGGTCACCACGTTGTTCCAGTGCGCCACGCGCTTTTCCGCGCGGGCGGCGTCCAGCTTCACCTCGGTACGCTCGGCATTGACCGGCACGATGGCGGCCACGCCCAGTTCGGTGGCCTTCTGCAGGATCAGGTCCATCTTCTCGCCGCGCGCCACGCCCTGCAGCAGGGTGATGGCCAGCGGCGATTCGTTGCCGACGGCCTGCACGCTGTCGATGCGCACCTGCACCTCACGCTTGCCGGCCACGGTCAGCACGGCGCTGTAGTCGTGGCCATCGCCATTGAACAGCACGCAGGTATCGCCTTCGTGCAGTCGCATCACCCGTACCAGGTGGTTGGCGGTGTCTTCGGGCAGCGTCAGGGTCTGGCCGCTGTGCAGCGGCAGGTCGATGGGACAGCGGGTCACGCGCATGCAATTGCCTCGTCGATGGCTGCCAGCGTGGTGTGGGCCAGCAGTTCCAGTTGTTCGTCGTCCACACAATACGGTGGCATCCAGTACAGCACATCGCCCAGCGGGCGCAGCACCACGCCGCGCTTCAGCGCCGCCTTGTAGGCGTGCAGGCCCAGCCGCAATGCCGGCTCGAACGGCGTGCGGCGATCGCCGTTGCGCGACAGTTCAAACGCCACCACCATGCCGGCCTGGCGTACGTCGGCCACGTGCGCATGGTCGGCCAGCGGCGCGGCCAGGGCGCCCATCACCGAGGCGATGCCGCGGTTGCGCGCAATCACGTCCTCGTCGCGGAAGATGTCCAGCGTGGCCAGGGCGGCCGCGCAGGCCAGCGGGTTGCCGGTATAGCTGTGCGAGTGCAGGAACGCGCGCTCGCGTGAATCGTCCAGGAAGGCGTCGTACAGCGCCTGCGTGGCCAGCACCGCGGCCAGCGGCAGGAAGCCGCCGGTCAGGCCCTTGGACAGGCACATCAGGTCGGGCATCACCCCGGCCTGTTCGCAGGCGAACAGGGTGCCGGTGCGGCCAAAGCCGGTGGCGATCTCATCGGCGATCATGAACGCACCGTGCGCGTCGCACAGCTCGCGCACCCGTTTCAGATAGATCGGGTCGTGCATGCGCATGCCGCCGGCGCACTGCAGGCGCGGTTCCAGGATCACCGCGCAGATTTCGCCCGGGTGCTGGTCGAACAGCGTGGCCAGGCCGTCGGCGGCCTGCAGGGCGCGCTCAGTGGCGCTCTGCCCGGGCTCGGCCAGGTAGGCATCGGGCGAGGGCGCGAACAGGCCCTCGGCCAGCAGCGGCGCATACACGCGGCGGTACAGCGGGATATCGCCCAGCGCCAGTGCGCCCAGGGTTTCGCCGTGGTAGCCGTTCTCCAGCGCGATGAAGCGCGTGCGCCGGCGCTCGCCGCGGTTCTGGAAATACTGGAAGGCCATCTTCAGCGCCACTTCCACCCCGGCCGAGCCGTTGTCGGCGAAGAACACCTTGGCGAGCGGGTCGCGCCCGGCCTGGCGCGGCGCCAGCGCCAGCAGGCGCTCGGCCAGGCTGATCGCCGGTTCATGGCTGAACCCGGCCAGCATCACCTGTTCCAGCTGCCCGGCCTGTGCGGCAATGGCGCCGCCGATGCGCGGTTCGGCGTGACCGAACAGGTTTGTCCACCAGCTGCTGACCGCATCCAGGTAGCGGTTGCCGTCGTGATCGATCAGCCAGGCGCCCTGGCCGCGCGCGATCGGCACCAGCGGCAGGGTGTCCGGGTGCTCGCGCATCTGCGTGCAGGGGTGCCAGAGCACCTGCAGGTCGCGTTGCCGCCACTGCCGGGCCAGCGGGGAAGGGGTTGGGTCTGCTAGCATTTCGGGCTCATGAACATGTTGCTGCCTGCCCATTCTATCGGCCCCGGCGCGCGCGCCGCCCGCCGTGGAGAGTCCGAATGACCGATGACCGCGCCAGCCGTCGCCTGCCGATCATCCATCGGATCACCGACGAGGAAAACGGCCCGTTCCAGCGCCAGCACCTGGACCTGGAGTTTTCCAATGGCGAACACCGGCGCTTCGAGCGCCTGGTCAGCCGCGGCCATGGCGCGGTGGTGGTGGTGCCGATGCTGGATGACCAGACCGTACTGCTGGTGCGTGAATACGCCGCCGGCGTACACCGCTACGAGCTGGGCCTGGTGAAGGGCCGCATCGATGCGGGCGAAACCCCGGAACAGGCTGCCGACCGCGAGCTGAAGGAAGAGGCCGGTTACGGTGCGCGGCGCGTGGATGTGCTGCGCGCGATGACCCTGGCGCCGACCTACATGAGCCACCAGTCCTGGCTGGTGGTGGCACGCGATCTGTACCCGGAAAAGCTGGCCGGTGATGAGCCCGAAGAGTTGGAAGTGGTGCCGTGGAAGCTGGCCGAGCTGGACCAGTTGATGCTGCGCGAAGACTTTTCCGAAGGCCGTTCGCTGGCCGCGCTGTTCATCGCGCGGCAGTGGCTGCAGGCGGCGCGATGATCAAGCTGACCACCGAACTGCGCGAGACCGCCATTGCCATTGCCCAGGAAGCCGGGCAGGCGATCATGCAGGTCTACAGCAGCGGTTTCGACGTGACCCTGAAGGCCGACGACAGCCCGGTCACCGCGGCCGACCTGGCCGCCGACCGTGTCATCCAGCAGGGCCTGCGCCAGCTCACCCCGGATCTGCCCATCCTTTCCGAAGAATCGGCGCTGGTGCCCTGGGAACAACGCCAGCACTGGGGCGCTTACTGGCTGGTCGATCCGCTGGACGGCACCCGCGATTTCGTCAAGCGCAACGGCGAGTTCAGCGTCAACATCGCGCTGATCTACCAGGGCGCACCGGCGTTCGGCGTGGTGCAGGCGCCGGTGACCGGCATCGTCTGGCACGCCATGCGCGGCGAACTGGCCTACCGCCGCCAGGGCCTGCACGACACCGTGCTGCGCACGCGCAGCCCGGCGACCACGCCGCTGCGGGTGGCGGCCAGCCGTTCGCACCGCTCGCCGGAAACCCTTGCGCTGCTGCAGCGCATGGGCGACATCGAAACCGTGGTGCAGGGCTCGTCGCTGAAATTCTGCCGCATTGCCGAAGGCGGGCTCGACGTCTACCCGCGGCTGGGGCCCACCTCGGAATGGGACACCGCCGCCGGCCAGTGCGTGCTGCACGCCGCCGGCGGTGCCGTGCTGTCGGCGCGTACCGGCAAGCCCTTCCGCTACAACCGCCGCAGCACGCTGCTCAATGGCGATTTCATCGCCCTGGGCGACACCAGCCTGCCGTGGCGCGACTGGTTGACCGACTGAACCTGGAGGCTGCATGAGCGATACCCCCACCGTCGGCAGTGCCGCCAGCACCGAACTGGAGCGCCTGCTGGGCATCATGGCGCGCCTGCGCGATCCGCAGGGCGGCTGCCCGTGGGATCTGCAGCAGGATTTCAGCACCATTGCGCCGTACACCATCGAAGAGGCCTATGAAGTAGCCGATGCCATCGATCGCGGCGACTTCGATGATCTGTGCGATGAACTGGGCGACCTGCTGCTGCAGGTGGTGTTCCATGCGCGCATGGCCGAAGAGCAGGGCAGCTTCGCCTTCGCCGATGTCGCCCGCGCGATCAGTGACAAGATGCAGCGCCGCCACCCGCACGTGTTCGCCGATGTGGACGTGGACGACGCCGATGGCGTGATGCGCAACTGGGACGCGATCAAGCGTGCCGAACGTGCGGCCAAGGGTGACCAGGATGGCTCGGCCCTGGCCGGCATCTCGCGCGGCCTGCCCGAATGGCAGCGTGCGGTGAAACTGCAGGCACGTGCCGCGCGGGTCGGCTTCGATTGGCCGGGCCCGTTGCCGGTGCTGGACAAGGCCGCCGAGGAACTGCAGGAACTGCGCGAGGAATTCGAGCGCGGCGATGTTGCCGGCAACAAGGCACGGCTGCAGGAGGAACTGGGCGACCTGCTGTTCGTCTGCGCCAACCTGGCCCGCCATGCCGACATCGACCTGGGCGCGGCACTGCGTGGGGCCAACCACAAGTTCGAGCGACGCTTCCGCGCCATGGAAGCGCAGGCCGAGGCACAGGGGGAAGCGCTGGCGGGGTTGGACCTGGATGCGCAGGAAGCCCTCTGGCAGCACGCCAAGGCCGCGGAAAAAGCGTGAAAACGCTGGGTCTGTTCCTGCTGACCGCGCTGGCCGAGATTGTCGGCTGCTATCTGCCGTGGCTGTGGCTGCGCAAGGGCGGCAGCGCATGGCTGCTGCTGCCGGCGGCGGCCAGCCTGGCCCTGTTCGCCTGGCTGCTGACCCTGCACCCCACCGCCAGCGGGCGCGTGTACGCCGCCTATGGTGGCGTGTACATCGGCACCGCGCTGTTCTGGCTGTGGCTGGTCGACGGCATCCGCCCCAGCCGCTGGGATCTGCTGGGCGCCGCCCTGTGCCTGGCCGGCATGGCCGTGATCATGTTCGGCCCGCGCGCCGCCGCCCCGTGAACGGTAGAGTCGAGCTTGCTCGACTGCCTCTGCTCTTCCGTAGAGTCGAGCTTGCTCGACTGCTCTTGCTGGAATCAGTCGAGCAAGCTCGACTCTACAATGCAGGGGCAGTCGAGCAAGCTCGACTCTACCAAAGCGTTGAAGCAGTCGAGCAAGCTCGACTCTACCGAAGCGTTGAAGCAGTCGAGCAGGCAACAGCGGTTCAACGCGGGGGCTGGCAGCCCAGCATGCCCAGGTCGATCGCTTCGGCCATGCGCCGGTAGCCCTCATCATTGGGATGCAGGTGGTCGCGGGTGATGTCCGCCGGCAAGGCTTCCGGCGCCGCCGGGTCACGCAGCGCCGCGTCGAAATCGACCACGCCATCGAAGCCGGTGTCCTTGCCGCGCGCCCACTGGTTGATGGCCGTGCGTGTCGCTGCCGACACCGGCTCGTAGCGCTCGGAACCACCAAACGGGGTGAGCGTGCCCAGCCATGCGCGGATGCCGTGTGCCTGCAGCCGCGCCGCCACCTGCCGGTAACCCAGCAGCATGTCCGCTGCGTTGCGACCTGGCAGCGGCTTGGCGCCCCCGCCGTTGCGGATGTCATTGATGCCTTCGAACAGGATCACCTGATCGGCATCGGCCACCGCGATCACGTCGCGATCCAGTCGTGACAGCGCGCTATGGCTGCGGCCGTGGTCCAGCAGTTTGTTGCCGCTGATGCCCTGGTTGAGCACCACGAAACGGTCGGGGCAGGCCTGTTGCAGGCGCTCGCCCAGCCGCTCGGGCCATTGGTTGAACGAGCCGCGCCGGGCGGTGGCCCCTTCGGTGATCGAATCGCCCAGGGCCACGATCACCTGCGGTCGGTCGGCGCGTTGCACCAGTACCGCGGAAAACACGTTCTGCTGGTAACTCACCTTCACCGCATCGGCCACACTGGCCTGCGGGCCATCCACTACCCGCACCACCGTGCGGCGCACGGCCGGCCGTGTCGGCTGCGGGAACCACGCGGTCACGCTGATTTCCTGCAGCGCGCCCAGCCGCAGCGGCAGCGGATCGCTCAACAGCGCTGCGCCCACCGGCACCTCGATCGCGCTGCGTCCATCCACCGTCACCGCCAGCGGCGCAGCCTTTCCACCCTTCAATTGCACGCGCACATCTTCCACGCGCAGCGGCGTGGTGCCCAGTTCGTTGCTGATGCGCAGCCGCAGTGCTTCGCCACGGCTGCCCACGCGCATGTCCTGGCGCACCGTCTGCGCGGCGAACTGCACCGGCGCCTCGGCCGTGCCGTCCTTGCGGTCCGGTGCAGGTGACGCGGTCCAGGCGGTCACCCAGACCGGTGCGGCCTGGGTGGTGGGGGCGGCCACGGCAGCGCCGAGAGCCAGCGAAAGCAGGGTGATCCAGCGCTGCATGGGAAGGGTCCGCTCAGGTCAGGAGAAGTAGGTGCCGCCGTTCACATCCAGGTTCGCACCGGTGATGAAGGCCGCTGCGTCCGAGGCCAGGAACACCGCCGCATCCGCCGCCTCTTCCGGCACGCCCTGGCGGCGCAGCGGGGTCGCACCGGCTACCGCCGTGCGCACTTCCGGCTTGGTGAATTCATCGTGGAAGCGGGTGGCGATCATGCCGCAGCACAGCGCATTCACGCGGATGCCCTTCGGCCCCAGTTCCTTGGCCATGGCGCGGGTGAAGGTCATCACCGCCGCCTTGGCCGTGGCATAGATCGAAGCGCCCGGGCCGCCGCCATCGCGCCCTGCCTGCGAGGCAAAGTTCACGATGGCCGCGCCTTCGCCCATGTGCGGCACCACCGCGTGGGTGGTCAGGTAGGTGGAGGTGAGGTTCAGGTCCATCACGGTGTGGAAGAACGCCGGGTCGATGTCGGCCAGCGGGCGGCGCTGCACCATGCCGCCGGCCACGTTCACCAGCAGGTCGATGCGCTCACCGAACGCGGCCTGGGTGGCGGCCACCAGGCCGGCCACCGCAGCGGCGTCGGTCACGTCGGCGCGGTGCACGATGGCCTGGCCACCGGCGGCCTGGATGGCGGCCAGCGTGTCCTGCGCGCTGGCTTCGTCGTTGGCGTAGTTGATGCACACGCGTGCACCGGCGGCGGCCAGCTTGATCGAGACGGCGCGACCGATATCACGGCCACCACCGGTGACGATGGCCACCTTGTCCTTGAACGACATGCGGGAAACTCCTTGGTTTGCGGGGGAATGAAAAACGTGGGCTCAACGGCCGGGGCGGTCGAGCTTGTGGATCGGGCCGGTCCACCACCACAGCGCAGCCAGCGACAGCGGCACCAGGGCGGCGACAAGAATGAAAATGGGCGCGTAGGAATGGCGGGTCAGCACCGGCACCAGCCAGGTGGTGATCAGGGTGCCGGCCACGGCGGCCAGCCCACCCAGGCCGGCCAGGGTGCCCACCGAACGACCATCGAACAGATCGCCCGGCAGGGTCTGGATGTTGCCGATCGCCACCTGGAAGCCGAACAGCACCGCGGCAATGGCCAGCACCGCCAGCAGCGGCTGGTTGGCCAGCACTGCGCCCAGCAGGGCCGGGGCCATGATCACGCAGCCCAGCGAGATGGACAGCTTGCGCGCGCGGTCCACGCTGTGCCCGGCGCGGATCAGGCGCCCGGACAGCCAGCCACCGCTCAGGCTGCCCAGCATGGCGCCGACGAAGGGCACCCAGGCGAACAGACCGATCTGCTTGATGTCAAAGCCGAACGTTTCGGCGAGGTAGATCGGCAGCCAGGAAACGAACAGCCACCAGATCGGGTCCAGCAGGAAGCGGCAGGCCAGCATGCCCCAGCTCTGCCGATGGGCAAGCAGCGCACGCACGCTCACCTTCGGCGCGGCCACTGCCTGCTGCCCGGCCTGGTCTTCCTGGATCAATCGGCGTTCGGCGTCGCTCACCCAGGGGTGCTTGTCCGGCCCGGCGCGGTAGACGAACAGCCACGGCAGCAGCCACAGGAAGCCGATGGCACCGACCAGCACGAAGGTGCCGCGCCAGCCCAGCCACAGGTACAGGCCGGCGATGGCCGGTGCCGAGACAATCGCGCCTACCGACGCACCGGCGTTGAACACGCCCTGCGCCAGCGCCCGTTCGCGCGCCGGGAACCATTCCGCATTGGCTTTCACCGCGCCCGGCCATGCACCGGCCTCGCTGATGCCCAGCATCGCGCGCACCAGGCTGAAGGACAGGATCGAATGGGTGACTGCATGCAGGGCAATCGAGATCGACCACACGCTGATCGACAGCGCAAAGCCCAGCCGCGTGCCGATCATGTCGAACAGGCGGCCGAACAGGAACTGGCCGGCCGCGTAGAACAGCATGAACACCGTTACCAGCAGCGCGTAATCATCCTTGGTTGCGCCCACTTCCTTGGCGATCTCTGGCCACATCACCGCCAAGGCGTTGCGGTCGATGTAGTTGATCACCGTGGCCACGGCAATCAGGCCGACGATCAGCCAGCGCACCGCCGAACGTACCGGCACCTTGCGCAGGGTGGATACCACCGCCGGGCCGTTCATCGCGCGTCACCCTTGCTGCGGTCCATGCGCGCGTGGCTGCCGCTCCAGCGGTAGGCGTGGCCATCAACGGTCACGCTGTGCTCGCCCTTGGCGGTGCTGTCGTCGGCCACGCCCAGGGCGATGCGGGCGCCGCTGGCCAGGCGCAGTTCAATCACCTCGGCATCGCTGCCACGGCTGCGCACGATCTCCTTGATGCGGCTGTCGGCGCCGTGCACGTATTCGGCGGTGCCGTTGTACTCGCCATGCGGCTCCAGCACGCTGTAGAAGGTCACGTCCTTCTGCCCTTCCACGCGTTGCAGCAGGGCCGGCTCGCGGCGCAGGTTGAACTCCGGATCGTTGGCGCCGCTTTCCACCAGCAGGGCTTGTGCTGGCGCACTGCTGCCGAAGCGATAGGTGTAGAAGCGCCCATCCAGCAGCCAGGCCAGCGTGCGCGGTTCGCTGCCGGCCTTGCTGCGCGCATCCAGCCACAGGTGCTGGTAGCCGTTGTCGCTGCCCAGCACCGGGCGCTGCGCCGGGAAATGCTCGGCCTCGAAGCCGGTGGTGACGATGTGGCCGTTGAAGTGCAGCGGCAGGTCGTAGCGCGCGGCCTTGTCGCCGTGCACCTGCAGCAGGTCCAGCACCACCGGCAGGCCCAGTTCAGGATGGCGCAGCAGCGCCTGGGTGCGGGTGAACACCACGCCGGGGTAGGCATCGCGCATGCTGGCCGAGGCAATCTGCGTGTCGGCGTCGGCCTGGAAGAAGCGCACCTGCGGTGCATGCTCTTCGCCGCGCTTCCAGTCGCCCTTGAAGTGGCTGGTCTCGTTCACCACCAGGGTGTTGTGGGCCACGGTCTGCTTGGCCCAGCTGCGGTTCTCGGCCAGGTAGATGCCGCCGCGCTTGGCTTCCACGTTCAGGAAGCGGGCCGCGCCGTAGTCGGTCACCACCGGGTTGCCGTTGTCGTAGAACAGCCAGTTGAGCTTGTCGAAATGCCCATGGCCCATGCCCTGCATGGTGTCCTTCTGCACCAGTGCCTGGCCGCGCTCACCGTTCATGCGCAGGATCGCCAGGCCACCGCGGTCGCCGGCCGGGCCATCGCGCAACAACAGGGGCCGGAAGTCGAAGGGCTTGGCCTTGTTGGCCGCCAAGGCCTGCGCCACCTGCAGGCCCTCGGGCGAAAGCAGCAGCCGTTTCTGTTTCTGCGCTACCGACAACAGGCGATCATCGCCGCTGCGCGCATAGGCAATGCCGATGCCGGCCACCAGTTCTTCGGTGTCGATGCCCTTGTCCAGGATCGCATCGTTGATCGGGAAGAACAGGCCGTCATAGCTGGTCTGCACCAGCACATCGACCGCCTTCAGCAGCACGCCATCGCGGCGCTGGAAGATCTTCCGCTGCGGTTCGTTGCGTTCGATGGCATTGGCGAACAGCAGGAACGGCGCCAATGCATAGCGCTGGTAGTACGGGCCTTCTTCGTAATAGCCATCGGGCGAGAACAGCAGGTCGACCTGGCGCAGGAAGCCGAACTGGTCATTCTTCTGGCTGCCGCGCAGCGATTTCTCCACCAGTTCCTGGTCACGCAGCACATAGCCGGTCATGCCGGTGGCCGCGACCGCCCAGGTCGCATGGTTGTGGATCTGGTCGTAGTTCTTCGGCTCGCTTACCAGGAACTCGGCCATCGGCCGGAACACCTGCGATTCGATGGTCTGGCGGTCGGCGGCGGGCAGCGCATCGCGGATCGCGTCGTAGCCCTGGATCGCGTTCACCAGCCACACCGAATCGTTCAGCACCTGCCAGAACACGCGGCCGGGAATCTGTCCGCGGCCTTCGGGGTGCGGGCCCAGGGTGGGGTAGAGCTTGGCGTACTGCAGCAGCATGTCGCGCGCGTAGTCGACATAGGCCTTGTCACCGGTCAGCCGGTACAGCGTGCCGGCCGCCAGCAGTGCCTGGTAATTGCGCTTGTGCTGTTCGTGGGTGCGGCCGCCGCCCTTGTCCTTCGGCACCGGCACGTCGATGCCGGCCTTCATCATCTTCTTCAGCGTTTTTTCCGCACGCGCCTGCTCCTTGGCGAACCAGGGGTAGCGGCTGCCCTCGCTGGCCATCTGCTGCCATTGCGCAGCGGTCACCAGCACCGGTGCGGTGTCGGCTTGGCGTGCGCTGGCCGCCGGTGCCGCCTGCAGCGGCAGGGCCGGCATCACGGCAGCGGGCAGGGCCAGGGCCAGGGAAACGAACAGCGGCTGCAACCTCATCGATCAACTCCGGTGTTGGTGCGTGACAGGGCAACCTCGCCCACCTTGGGGTACCAGTCCACCCCGGTTGCTTCGCGCGCGGTCATCGTCAGTGCCGCCTCGGCACCCACGGCCGGCAGGGCAGGGCTGGGCGCCCACAGGCCGCTGGCGGCCTGTTGCAGGGTGACGGTGGCGCTGGCCACCCCGCCGGGAAACACCGTGCTGGCCTGCGGTGACTGCACGTTGCCGGCGAAGGTGATGCCCGCCAGCGAACTGGCGGCGGTGGGCGGATTTTTGCTGTTGCGGTTGACGATCAGGTTGGCGCTGAAGCGGCTGTTGCTGGCGGCCACGTCCAGGCCCTTGGCCGGATCGTGGCCGACGCCGAAGCTGATTCTGGCCACATCGACGAAGGTGTTGCGGCTGATCGTGGCGTTCACTACCGGCGCGTAGCCGGACAGTGGCGGGTTGGCCTGGGCGTCCATCACCGCCAGCGCGGCGCGGTTGCTGGAACCGGCCAGGCGCTCGAAGTAGTTGTTGCTGACGGTCTGGTCGGCGTTGATCACGCGCACGCCGCCGGTACCGGCCTTGTCATCGCCCAGGAACACGTTGTCCAGTACCCGGTTGCCGTTGCCATGGCGCAGGGTGAGCGCACCGGCCGAACGGTAGAACACGTTGCCGCGATAGGTATTGCCGCCGGACTTGTTGCTGATGATCTCGGTTTCGCCGTCGCAGCCTTCGAACCAGTTGTTCTCGATGGTGCTGTTGGAATCGCTCAGCGAGGTATCGCTGGTGCCCACGCGTATCGTCTCGCCGCCGTTCACGCCCAGCGCCGGACGCGGCCCGAACCAGGTGTGGTCGATGCGGTGCTGGTTGTCCAGGCCCTGGCTGGCATCGCGCACCACCACCACGGTCGGGCCGGCATTGGTCTTGCCGCGCAACTGGCTGTGGTCCAGGCGGTTGTGGCTGCCGTACAGCGATACCCAGTAGTCCTGGTCGCTGGCATCGGGGTTGCTGTAATCGTCGATCACCAGCCCGGTCACCCGGCTGTGGGTGGCCACGGCCTTGCTCGATTCGCGGAAGGCCACCACCGAATCCCCGGGGGTGTAGCCATCGCGGAACACCAGGTTGGACACCTGCAGGTAGCTGCCCGCCAGGCGAAGGTCGGAGCGGCCGCTCAGGATCACCTTGCCCGGGGTCTGTGCGCGCAGCACGATCGGCGCCGCCGCCGTGCCCTGTCCCTTCAGCAACAACCGGGTATCGGTCCAGGTGCCATCGGCCAGCACGATCTCGTCACCGGGCTGCAGCGCTGCGGCCGCGGTGGTGAACTCGGCGGCGTCGTGCACCAGCCAGCTGGCGGCCTGCGCCGAAAAAGTGGACAGGCACATTGCCAGTCCAGTGGTCAGGCAGGAAACCGAAAATGGTTTGGAACGGCGGTGCGGTAGCGATAAGAGGCGCATGCGAACCTTCCAGGGACAGTGTGAGTGTCGTTTCGGGGCGGGTATGTATACCACTTCGAGGTCTTTTGTAAGCCAGCTTTCGCGCAAAGTCATGCTGCATCAGCACATAAGTTGACCGTGAATTGGTCTGAAACAAAGGTATTAAGAAAAACCCAGTCCAATTGGTTGACAACTTGCCATCGGCGTGCCGAAGCTGCGTCCCACGCCTGCCATCCAGGCGATCCTTTGGGAGGAGGAGACCATGCGGCGAACCGCCGGAGCAGTACGCAACACCTCGTTGTGCCCCACGCCACTGATCGTGGCACTGCTGGCAGCGCTGGCGGCCGTGCCCACCGTACAGGCGCAGTCGGCCGCGCAGGACCAGGATGCGACCACGCTGGACCAGGTGCAGGTCACCGGCATCCGCGAATCCATGCAGAGTTCGATCAACAAGAAGCGCGACGACACGGTCATTGCCGATGTGCTGTCGGCCGATGACATCGGCGATCTGCCGGCACCGTCGTTGGCCGATGCCATCGAAACCCTGACCGGCGCCGCGTCCACCCGTGACAAGACCGGCGCTTCTGAAATTTCGATCCGCGGCCTCGGCGCGTTCCTCAGCAGCACCAATTTCAACGGTCGCGAGATCACCAACGGCAGTGGCGATCGTTCGGTGAACTTCAACATGTTCCCGGCCGAGCTGGTCAACACGGTGGCCATCTACAAGACCCAGCGTGCGGACATCATCGAGGGCGGCGTGGCCGGCACCATCGGCCTGGAGACCGTACGTCCGCTGGAATATGGCAAGCGCGCGGCGCAGATCGACCTGCGCGGCAGCTGGGCCGAGTATGACAAGAAGTACCGCGACGACGATGGCATCGGCTACCGCGGCACCGCCAGCTATATCGATCAGTTCGAATTCGGCGATGGCCAGAAGCTGGGCATCTCGCTGGGCTTCCAGCGGCTGGACGGCACCGACCCGGAAGAAAGCATCACCAGCGGCTCCACCTGGTACGCCTGCAACGGCGCGCAGAACGTGGCCAACGCCAACTGCAACGAAGTGAGCGCGCAGGCCATCGCCAACGGAGCGCCGTACTACCTGGTGCCCAGCAGCCGCATCTACCGCTTGAAACAGGAACGCAACGACCGCCAGAGCGAGTTTGCCGCGATCCAGTGGCGGCCCAACGATGTTGTCGAGCTGAACGTGGACTTCGAGCATACCGACCGCAACTGGTATGAGAACCGCAGCGACCTGAGCCTGTCCAACGCCCGCCGCGGCATCACCCAGCGCGAGGTGGACGAGAACGGCATCGTGCGCCACCTGCACGGCAGCACTTCCATCGATTCCACGTCCAACCGCTACTGGCGCGGCGAGGAGTACACCGGTGGCGGCCTGAACCTGATCCTCCGGCCCAGCCCGGCCTGGGAACTGACCACCGATCTTTCCTACTCGCACACCAACCGGCTGGACAGCGAGCGCATGACCCGCCTGCGCGCCAACCAGCGCGACGTCAACAACGCCGTGGTGCCCGGCATCAGCAGCGGTGCCACCGGCTACGTGGACTACGACTGGGATTGGCACGGCGAGGTGCCCAGCATCGCGCTGGCGCCCAACTTCGATGTGAACAACTGGGATGCGTATTCGGGCGCGGCGCGGGTGACCTCCAGCGCCACCGAGAACGATCACAAGATCAAGGCCGGCCGCTTCGATACCAGCTTCACGCCCGAGTCGGGCTTCTTCACCCGCATCAAGGGCGGGCTGCGCGCCAGCCAGGCCGACTACCGCCTGCGCGACAACACCCTGGTGACCGACTACGACCAGCGCGTGGCCGCCGACAAGGCGAAGATCATCGCGGCGAACAAGGCGTGCCGAGCGCCGTTCCCGCAGGACGACTTCATGGACGCCTCCAGTGGCAACACGATCTCGTCGTGGGCGTACTTCGATCCGGACTGCCTGTACCAGTCGTTCCGTGGCAGCCTGGCCAGCGGCCTAGATCCGGATTTCCAGGATCCCAACAACGTCGATGTCACTGAAAAGACCCGCGCGCTGTACCTGATGGGCGAATTCAGCAGCACCCTGCTGGGCCTGCCGGTCAGCGGCAACGTCGGCCTGCGCTGGGTGAAGACTGATGTGCGTTCCGAAGGCGTGCGCACCGATCTTGTGGTGCTGGACAACGGCGATGGCACCCTTCGCCTGCAGCCCACCGGCAACTACACCACGCAGGCGTTCAAGGCCGGAAATGACAAGCTGCTGCCCAGCCTGAATGCCGCTTTCGAACTGCAGCCGGACCTGCTGCTGCGGGTGGGCGCCTACCGGGCGATGTCGCGTCCGGATATCGCCGCGCTGGGGGCAGGGCGCACCATCAATGTCAGCAGCGATGCCACCTACAGCGACCTGGCCGACGCGCTGGATGACATCAGTGCCAGCGGCAACCCGGCCGCGCAGCCGTTGATGTCCTGGAACGGCGATCTGTCGCTGGAGTGGTACCCGAACCCGGACACGATGCTGGCCGGTGCGGTGTACTGGAAGCAGTTCAACGGCGGCACCGCCACCGCGCTGGTGCCGGAAACCTACACCCTCAACGGGCAGACGGTGACCGTACCGGTGCGCCAGCAGGTCACCACCGATGAGGACAGCACGCTGACCGGCTTCGAGCTGACTGCCACCCACCGCCTGTCCTATCTGCCCAAGCCGTTCGACGGGCTGGGCTTCAAGGTCAGCTACAACTACGCCGATGCCGACTACCAGACCCAGGATTCGCGGTTGGGCGAGCAGGTAGCTGCCGATGGCAGCATCATTCCCGCCATCGTGCCGCCGGCCGGGCTGAGCGGTTTCTCGCGGCACGTGCTGTCCGGCTCGATCTACTGGGACGTCGGCCGCTTCAACATCCAGGCCATCGGCAAGTTCCGCTCGCACTACTACCAGGATTTCACCGGCAACACCGCGCAGCAGAACCGCTACTACGATGACAACACCAGCGTGGACCTGCGCATGCGCTACCGGGTCAGCAAACAGCTGTCGCTGTCGTTGGAGCTGATGAACCTGACCAACGAACCGCGCGTGGCCTACCAGCCGCTTTACGGCAACTTCCGTGAAGTGGTGAGCTACGGGCGACGCGCGTATTTCGGTGTACGATACAAGTTCTGAACAGGGCGGCGCGGCCACAGGTCGCGCCGTCGCTCCAACCGGACCCGCACCGCGCACGGTGGCCCGGGACGGGCCCGGAGGGAACCGCCAAGGGTCAGCCGCATGTCCGCCAACCGTCTCTACCAGACCATCGCCGCCAAGCTCCGCTCGTTGATCGAGGGCGGTGAATTCCCGCCGGGTTCGCGCCTGCCGGGCGAGCGTGAGCTGGCCGAGCGTTTCGGCGTCAGCCGGGTGACCATCCGCGAAGCCGAGATCGCCCTGGAAGCGCAGGGCTGGATCGCCATCCGCATCGGTTCGGGCGTCTACGTGAAGCCGCGCCCGGCGCAGGCCAGCGGCGGCCTGCCCGATGTCAGTGCCTTCGACCTTACCGCCGCGCGTGCCGTGTTCGAGGCCGAAGCAGCGGCGCTGGCGGCCGGCAACATCGATGACGCCGGCATCGCCGAACTGCAGGTGCTGGCCGATGCGCTGTGCCGGCGCGATCTGACCGATGCCGAGGCAGGGGACTTCGATCGTCGTTTCCACCTGACCATCGCGCGGTTGTCCGGCAATCCGGTGGTCGAATATTTCGTGCAGCAGATCTGGCGCATGCGCAGCGAGCTGCCGCGGGTGACCGAGGTCTATGCGCGGGTCTGCCATGACGACGGCGCCAGCCGTGCCGACGAACACATGGCCATTTTCGAAGCACTGCGCAGCCGCGATCCGGTGGCGGCCCGCAATGCCATGCGCCACCACTTCCAGCGCCTGTTCGAGGCGATGCTGGCAGCGACCGAAAGCCAGGCCCTGGAAGAAATCCGCCGCCGCACCCAGCAGGACCGCGAACGGTTCCTGGCCACCACCCGCATCTGAGGGTTCCAGCCAACGGCGCAGCCCCTCGTGGGGTGGCCGGCGGTGGAGTCGACTGGCATTGCGAGCCGGGTCGGGCGGGTTGGGTTCGCGGGCGACGCCGTGAATCCGTCCCTGGAGGCTTGGCCGCGGCATCCATGCCGCGGACACCCCCGCGAACCCAACCCGCCCGACCCCCGACAGTTTCCGTGCGCGTCCAGCCCACGTAAGAAAGATAAAGAGCGAAAAGCAAAAGCCAGCTCCACGGGGGTCGGATCCCTTTCCGCAGGAAAGGGCTCCGACCCCTCTCCATATATATGTCGACATCCAAATCCGCTCTTGCCCTTGCCTTTGCCGTCCGTCACCGGTGAACCCGGAAGGGTGGGGTGGTGTGGGGTGGCGGGACCGCAGGCGCCATGGATGGCGCCTACGAGCCCCCATGGACGGGTTTACGGCGTGTCCCGCCACCCCACACCGCCCCGCCCAAGCCGAATCAACCCAGAGCCGAAGTGCTCTGGCTGTGGCTCTGGCTCTGCGCTCTGGCGTATAGAAAGCGCCGCCGGCCGCAGGCCGGCCCAACACACACACACACACGCCCCCCGCTGCGCTGCGGCACGCCTGCCGCCGACCGATCTGGGATAATGCGTGTTCTTGTTTCCTCTGCTGCCGGACCCGGTCATGACCCAGAAGACGCTGCTCAACGATACCCACCGCGCCCTCGGCGCCAAGATGGTCGATTTCGGGGGTTGGGACATGCCCATCCACTACGGCTCGCAGCTGGACGAACACCACCTGGTGCGTCGCCAAGCCGGCGTGTTCGACGTCAGCCACATGACCGTGGTCGACCTGCGCGGCGAGCAGGCCAAGCCGTTCCTGCGCCGCCTGCTGGCCAACTCCATCGACAAGCTGAAGGTGCCGGGCAAGGCCCTGTACTCGTGCATGCTCAATGCCCGCGGCGGCGTCATCGACGACCTGATCGTCTACTACCTGGCCGACGATTTCTTCCGCATGGTGGTCAACGCCTCCACCCGCGAAAAGGATCTGGCCTGGCTGCGCGAACAGGCCGCACCGTTCGGCGTAAGCGTGGAGCAGCGCCCGGACCTGGCCATCCTGGCCGTGCAGGGCCCGCAGGCCCGCGACAGCGTCGCTGGCCTGGTCGGCGGCGCCGACCGCGAGGCGCTGGCCAAGCTCACCCGTTTCGCCGCCCTGCAGGTCAAGGCCGACGACGGCGTTGAACTGTTCGTTGCCCGCACCGGTTACACCGGCGAAGACGGCTTCGAGATCCTGCTGCCGCAGGACGCGGTGGTCGCGTTCTGGAACCGCCTGATCGACGCCGGGGTGAAGCCGGCTGGCCTGGGCGCGCGTGACACGCTGCGTCTGGAAGCGGGCATGAACCTCTACGGCCAGGACATGGACGAAGAGATCAGCCCGTATGAAGCCGCGCTGGCCTGGACCGTGTCGCTGGACGAAGGCCGCGACTTCATCGGCCGCGATGTGCTGGAGGCGCAGAAGGCCGCCGGCACCGCGCGCCAGATGATCGGCCTGGTGATGGACGAGAAGGGCGTGCTGCGCCACGGCCAGGCGGTCACCACCGCCAGCGGCCAGGGCGAGATCCTGTCCGGCACCTTCTCGCCCAGCCTGGCCAAGGGCATCGCGTTTGCCCGCGTGCCGGCAGGCGAACTGGGCCAGGTGACCGTGGACATCCGCGGCCGCCAGGTACCGGTGCGCGTGGTCAAGTTCCCGTTCGTGCGCGAAGGCCAGGCCCAACCGGGCGTGCTTGTCGACGCGTGATGCGAACGTGCCGGTCGTCACTGACAGCAGTGGCGGCCGGTTGGTTACACTAGCCCCGTTCTTTCCACACCCCTGTATTCCTGGAGCAGTTCCATGAGCGAGATCCCCGGCGACCTCAAGTTCCTCAAGTCCCACGAGTGGGCCCGCGTCGAAGGCAATGGCCGCGTTACCGTTGGTATTTCCGACCACGCCCAGGGCCTGCTGGGTGACCTGGTCTATGTCGAACTGCCCGACGTCGGCGCCGACGCCAAGGCCGGCGAGCAGATCGCCGTGGTCGAATCGGTGAAGGCGGCTTCGGACGTCTACAGCCCGATCAGCGGCAAGGTGGTCGAGGTCAACTCGGCGCTGGCCGACAAGCCGGAAACCATCAACGAAGATGCCTACGGCGAAGGCTGGATGTTCGTGGTCGAGCTGTCCAACGCCGAAGAGCTCAACGAGCTGCTGGATCCGGACGCCTACGCCGAAGCACTGGAAGACGAGGACCACTGAGTCCTGGTTTCCGGCGAACACCAGCGGCCACCTTCGGGTGGCCGTTTTCGTTTCTGCACCCGCGTCAGCCAGGACCGAAGGTGCGTGTGCCGGGTGCGCGTGGCGGCCATCGCTGCGCGCGAACGATGCGTTCGGGCTTGCGCAGTTTTGCGCAAATCCGTGTTTCGGCACCCGCGGAACTGCACCCGGATGTGAAAAGTTTTTACCCCCGTTGCGGGTCCGTTTCGAGAGCGGCTTCCGCCATCGTGCGGTAGCGACGACGACCGCACGTGCGTGCTGCGCCAGCCACTGCCTATCAACGCAGAGTGCTTATTTCAAGTGTTTTTTATTCAACGTGTTGGTCGGCACGTGCGCCGTCGCACCGCCTTGCAGCGCTCGAACCGGCGCGCGGCGGGTGCTGCCGGGCCCGCAGCGGGCGCGCCGCCAAGGCGCCGCGATGTGAAAATTTTTCGCGGGGGTTGTTGACAGTAAAAAAAACCGTGATTAGGTTTCGCCTCAGCAGACCTTGCCTGCCCAACCGAGTGCGCCGAATCAATCGTCCGATGCGAAGCAATCCCTCCAAGACCACCGCGATCCTCAAGACGGTGGACAGGGCCCTGCTTCCCCCGGAGAAACGCACGGCACTTTCCTTTCCGATGTCCGTCCCGCCGACCGGGGCCGACATTGCCGCATCCGTAACGGCGCGCCTGACGCGCCGGCGGTCCCCGCACGCAGCATCGGCGGGTTTGATCCACCTGGGCGTTTCAACTCCCTATCACTGACGAGGAGCCATCCCATGGCAACCAAGAAAGCTGCGAAAAAGAAGCCCGCCGCCAAGAAAGCGGTGAAGAAGGTCGCGAAGAAGGCCGCTGCCAAGAAGGCAGTGAAGAAGGTCGCGAAGAAGGCAACGGCAAAGAAGGCGGTGAAGAAGGTCGCCAAGAAGGTCGCCAAGAAGACCACTGCGAAGAAGGCAGTGAAGAAGGCGGCGAAGAAGGTAGCCAAGAAGCCGGCAAAGAAGACCGCGAAGAAGGCCGTCAAGAAGGTCGCCAAGAAGGCAGTGAAGAAGACTGCCAAGAAGGCCGCCAAGAAGACCACCGCCCGCAAGCCGGCCAAGAAGGTCGCCAAGAAGGCAGTGAAGAAGGCCGTCAAGAAGACTGCCAAGAAGGCCGTAAAGAAGACCGCGAAGAAGGCCACCAAGAAGGCTGCCCCGAAGAAGGCAGCGAAGAAGGTTGCCAAGCGCAAGCCGGCCGCTCGCAAGAAGAAGGCCGCTCCGGTCGCTCTGCCGGCTACCCCGGCACCGCTGATCTAAGTTCCATCCCGATCGCCGTACCCTGAAACCCCTTCCCTGTTGCCCAGCAGGGAAGGGGTTTTTTTATGCCCGCGCGCCGTGCGACGCCCTTGTAGAGTCGAGCTTGCTCGACTGCTCCACCGCCTTTGTAGAGTCGAGCTTGCTCGACTGCTCCACCGCCTTTGTAGAGTCGAGCTTGCTCGACTGCTCCACCGCCTTTGTAGAGTCGAGCTTGCTCGACTGCTTTGCTGGTCAGTCGAGCAAGCTCGACTCTACGAAAGCAAAAAGGGCGACCCGCAGGCCGCCCTTTCCAGGTTTACCGGCGTGTGCCGGATCAGCGCGGCGAGGCCACCGCGCGGTTGCTCGAAGCACCCTTGCCCTTGCGCTTGTCCTGCGCCGGAGCAGCACCGTCGGCCATCAGGCTGTCGCTGCCGAAGTCGGTATCCACGTCCAACCAGCGCTGTGCGGGCAGGCCCAGGGCCGAATCGAGCACGGTCGGCAGCAGGCCGCTGGGCAGGCTGCTTTCACCGTTCCACATGATCGCAATGCCCAGGTCGCGTTCGGGCACCAGCGCCACCAGGCCGCGGTAACCCTGCACGGCGCCGGCATGGAAGACCACGTCGTGGCCGGCGTAATCGAACGTGCGCCAGCCCAGCGCGTAGCCGGCCGAATGCAGGCGCTCGCGGCGCCAGCCCGAACGCATCTCGCCCGGGGTGTTGATCAGGCTCGAATGCAGGGTGGCCAGCAGCGGTGCCGGCAGTACGTCGGGGCGGTGGCCGGTGTGGGCCAGCAGCCACTGCGCCATGTCGCTGGCGCTGGCGTTCACGCCTGCCGCCGGCGCGACGCGGTAGTAGGTCGGCTTCGGGGTCAGCGAGACCCAGCCGTTGCGGCTGCGCACGTGCGGACGCGCCCAGCGCGAGCTGGCCTGGATGCCGGCCAGGCCCATGCTGGCATCGTTCATGCCCAGCGGCTTGAAGATGCGCCGTTCCACGGACTGTTCATAGAAGCTGCCCGACGCGGCATAGACCACGTCACCGATCAGGCTGAAGGCCACGTTCTGGTAGGCGTAGCAGTCACCCGGCAGGCACTTCAGGCTGGTATTGGCCAGCTTCTGGGTCAGCGTGTAGTACTCGGCGTTGCCTTCGATGTCGCGGTCGTAGGCGTTGTAAGGCAGGCCTACGCGATGGCTCAGCACGTCGGCCACGGTCAGGCGGTCGGTGGCTTCGGGCGAATTGAGCCGGAAGCCGGGCACGTAATCGGTCACCTTGCTGTCCCAGCGCAGCGTGCCATCGTTCACCAGCAGGCCGGCCATGGTGCCGGCGAAGGCCTTGGACAGCGATGCCAGACGGAACACGGTGTGGGCATCGACCGGCAGCGGGTTGTTGACATCGGTCACGCCATAACCGCGCGCGCTGATCACCCGGCCGCCCTGCACGATGGCCACGGCCATGCCCGGCACGCGCTCGCCATAGGTCAGCTGCTGCGCCATCGATTCGATGTTGGCCACGTTGAACCCGGCCGCCGGCAACTGCACCTGCGGCACCAGCCCGGTACGGTAGGCGGCCGGCTGGGTGTGGGCCACGCTGTGGGATTCGATGTTGGCCGGCAGCGGCGGCAGGGGCGGCGGCGTCTGCGCGGTGGTGGACAAGGCAACGGGCATGAGCATGCCCAGCAAACCAGTGGTCGCCGATCGGATCGGACGACGCAGGCTGTTCTTTTTCATCGAGGTGACCCGTGCGCGACTGCTGGAGTCGATTCTAGCGCCGCTTTTCGCCTGTGCACAAACAAAGCGAAGATGAATGCGCATCTCGTTGAAAAATTTGGATTTTTGACGCTTGTTCTGCACGCTGCGACGCGCCTTGGCAGGGCGGCTGCAACGCTCGGTTCTGCTGGCCCTGCAGCAGCCGGCTGGCGATGTTGCAGTGCATTGGCTAACGTACGCGCTTCATCGCCCCCCGGAGCCTGCCATGCTGCTGTCCAACCGCCGTTCGCAGGCGAGGGGAATCGCGTGAGCGCGGCACGCAACAACGGTGCACTGCGCGGCCTGGTCGCGGCCCTGCGCGAATCGCCGGCGCTGTGGTGGTCGTTCCTGTACTTCTTCTGCCTGCTCAGCGGCTATTACGTGCTGCGCCCGGTACGCGAGGCGATGGCCGCCTCGGCCGATCTGGAAACGGTGTTCCCGCCGCTGCTGATCAGCTGGTTCGCCAGCCATGGCATCGCCCTGAAGGACTTCGTCCTGCAGTTCCTGTTCACCTGCGTGTTCCTGATCATGCTGGTGCTGCAGCCGGTCTATGGCTGGCTGGTCAGTCGTTTCCCGCGCCGGGTGTTCCTGCCGGTGGTGTACGGCTTCTTCATCGTCACCCTGCTGGGCTTCTACGCGCTGTTCGACAGTGGCGTGCCGGGGCGGGGCATGGCCTTCTTCCTGTGGGTGATGGTGTTCAACCTGTTCGCGGTGGCGGTGTTCTGGAGCTTCATGGCCGATGTGTTCAGCAACGCCCAGGCGCGCGCCTGGTACGGCTACATCGGCGCGGCCGGCACCGTGGGCGCGTTCCTGGGCCCGATCATCACCAGTGCGCTGGCCCAGCGGGTGGGCATCGCCAACCTGATGCTGGTGTCGGCCGGGTTCCTGGTGGTCTGCCTGTTCTGCATCTGGCGGCTGCGCCACTGGGCGGTGCTGCGCGAGCGCGAACAGCAGCTGGTGTCGGGTGAACAGCCGATGGGCGGCAGCGTGCTGGATGGCCTGAAGCTGATCGTGCGCGAACCGCTGCTGCGCTGGCTGGCGGTGCTGGTGGTGTTCGGCGTGGGCGTGGGCACCCTGCTGTACAACCAGCAGGCCAGCATCGTGCGCGCCGCCTTCACCGATCCGGCGGCCAGCACGGCGTTCTTCTCGCGCATCGACCTGGCCGTGAACGCCCTGACCCTGCTGCTGCAGCTCAGCCTGACCCGCTGGCTGCTGTCACGCCACGGCATTGCGCCGGCGCTGCTGATTCCCGCATTCGCCATCCTGATCGGGTTTTCGGTGCTGGCCGCCTCGCCACTGCCGATGATGGTGGCGGTGGTGCAGGTGATGACCCGCGCCAGCGAGTTCTCGCTGTTCAAGCCCGCGCGCGAGACGATCTACACCCGCGTGGACCGCCAGTGGCGCTACAAGGCCGGTGCGGCCATCGACACCGTGGTGTACCGCGGCGCCGACCTCAGCTTCACCTGGGTGCACAAGGCGCTGTCGCTGTTCGGTTCGCACGTGGTATTCGTGGGCGGCATCCTGGCAGCGGCCTGCATGACCGCCGCCGCGTTCGGCGTGCTGCGCGAAGAGAAGAAGCTGCCGCGCGACCGCTGAGCCGCGCGGGGTCGGATCCCTCTCCCACGGAGAGGGCTCTGACCCCATCACCCCATCCATCCAAGGAACCGCCCATGTACTGGATCGCACTCGCCCTGACCCTGCTGGTCGCCCTGCTGCACGTCTATTTCCTGGTGCTGGAAATGTTCCTGTGGACCCGTCCGCTGGGCCTGAAGACGTTCCGCAACACGCCGGAAAAGGCCGAGATCACCCGCGTGCTGGCGGCCAACCAGGGGCTGTACAACGGCTTCCTGGCTGCCGGGCTGTTCTGGGGCCTGTTCGACCACCTGCCGATGCTGGTGAATTTCTCGCTGGGCTGCGTGATCGTGGCCGGCTGCTACGGCGCCTGGAGCGTGAACAAGCGGATCTTCTTCATCCAGGCGCTGCCGGCGGTGCTGGCTGCCGTGGCATGGTGGTTCGTGCCGGCGTGATCGCGTGATGGCGGTGCGCGTATCCACCCATGGGGTGGATCTACTGCGGTAGCGCCACGCCATGCGTGGCCCCACCAGGACGACAGCGGTAGCGCCACGCCATGCGTGGCCCCACCACGCCATGCGTGGCCCCACCAGGACGACAGCGGTAGCGCCACGCCATGCGTGGCCCACCAGGACGACAGCGGTAGCGCCACGCCATGCGTGGCCCCACCAGGACGACAGCGGTAGCGCCACGCCATGCGTGGCCCCACCAGGACGACAGCGGTAGCGCCACGCCATGCGTGGCCCCACCAGGACGACAGCGGTAGCGCCACGCCATGCGTGGCTCCGCATCCTCCACAAAAAAAACGGCGGGCCGGAGCCCGCCGCTTTCATCTCCGCGAATTCCAGGCGATCACGCTGCCTGCGAATGCGGGTCCTTGTGCTGGCGGTCGTAGTAGCTGGCTGCACGCAGTTCGTGGGTGTCGAAGTCGTCCACGGTGATGGTGTCCAGGGTCAGCGTGCGCAGTTCTTCCAGCAGGCTGCGCTCGTCCTGGGTGATCACGCCTTCGGCCACGGCCTCGTCCAGCTGCGCCTTGAAGTCCAGCGCCTCGATACCCTTGCTCTTCAGCGCCTTCAGGAACTTGCGCTCCACCGGCTCGGCCATGATCGCCTTGCTCAGGTAGCTGTTGATGCGGCCGCCCGGGTTGTTCTCGCACGGGGTCAGGAACACGCCACTGGCCAGGCGGTCGCGGGCTTCGTTGGGGGCCATCAGCAGGGCGGCCACGCGGCGGCTCAGGCGATCGCCCGGCGCTTCGGCACGACGGCCCAGCGGGAAGATCAGCGCCCACATCAGCCAGCCGATCGGACGGATCGGGAAGTTGCGCAGGGCCGCCGACAGCGACTCTTCGATCTTGTGCACGCTGTCATGGAAGGCCCAGGCCAGCAGCGGCTGGTCGGCCTGCGGTGCGCCTTCGTCGTGGTAACGCTTGAGCATGGCGCTGGTCATGTAGACATGGCTCAGCACGTCGCCCAAGCGGCCGGACAGCGATTCCTTGAACTTCAGCTTGCCGCCGAGGGTCATCATCGAAATGTCGGCCATCAGCGCCAGGTTGGCCGAGTAACGGTCCAGCTTGCGGAAGTAGCGGCGGGTGTAAGCGTCGCCCGGGGCGGCACCGAAGCGCGCGCCGGTCAGGCCGAACCAGAACGAGCGCACCGCATTGGAAATGCCGTAGCGGATGTGGCCGAACAGGCTGCGGTCGAAGTCCTGCAGACCGGCGCGGGTGTCCGGATCCTGCGCGGCCTTCATTTCCTTCAGCACCCACGGGTGGCAGAGGATCGCACCCTGGCCGAAGATCAGCAGGCTGCGGGTCATGATGTTGGCGCCTTCCACGGTGATCGCGATCGGCGCGGCCTGCCAGCTGCGGCCGGCGAAGTTGCGCGGCCCCAGGATGATGCCCTTGCCGCCGATCACGTCCATCATGTCCGAGATCACTTCGCGGCTCATGTTGGTGCAGTGGTACTTGGCGATGGCCGACGGCACCGACGGCACGTCGCCACGGTCCACCGCGGCAGCGGTGGCCTGCGACAGCGCGCTGATCTTGTAGGCCTTGCCGCCGATGCGGGCCAGCGCTTCTTCCACGCCTTCGAAGCGGCCGACCGACAGGCCGAACTGCTTGCGGATGCGTGCGTACGCGCCGGTGACGGCCGCGCCGGCCTTGGCACCGCCGCTGGCGGTGGAGGGCAGGGTGATCGAGCGGCCCACGGCCAGGCACTCGTTGAGCATGTTCCAGCCCTTGCCGGCCATGGCCGCACCACCAATCAGCTGGGTGAGCGGAATGAACACGTCCTTGCCCTTGATCGGACCGTTCTGGAAGGTCGAGTTCAGCGGGAAGTGGCGACGGCCGATCTCAACGCCGGCGGTGTCGCGCGGCAGCAGGCCCAGGGTGATGCCGATATCGCGGGTATCGCCGATCAAACCGTCCGGGTCGTACATGCGGAAGGCCAGGCCGATCAGCGACGCGACCGGGGCCAGGGTGATGTAGCGCTTGTCGAAGGTCAGCTTGACGCCCAGCACCTGCTCGCCGTTCCACTCGCCCTTGCAGACGATGCCGTAGTCGGGAATCGAGGTGGCATCGGAGCCGGCGAACGGACCGGTCAGGCCGAAGCAGGGCACTTCGCGGCCATCGGCCAGGCGCGGCAGGTACTGGTCCTTCTGTTCCTGGGTGCCGTAATGCACCAGCAGTTCACCCGGGCCCAGCGAGTTCGGCACGCCCACGGTGGAGCTGACCACCGAAGACACCGAGGCCAGCTTCTGGATCACCTTGTGGTGGGCCAGCGCGGAGAAGCCCAGGCCGCCGTACTCCTTCGGAATGATCATGCCGAAGAACTTGTTCTTCTTGATGAAGGCCCACAGTGCCGGCGGCAGGTCAGCGTGGACATGGGTGATTTCCCAGTCGTTGACCATGGTGCACAGCTCTTCCACCGGGCCATCCAGGAAGGCCTGTTCTTCGGCGGTCAGCTGCGGCTTGGGGTAGTTCAGCAGGATGTTCCAGTCCGGATCACCGGTGAACAGCTCGCCCTCGAATCCGACCGAGCCGGTTTCCAGCGCGATGCGCTCGGTCTGCGACAGCGGCGGCAGCACCTTGCGGAACACCTTCATCATCGGGCCGGTCAGCAGCGGCTTGCGGATGAACGGCAGCAGCAGCGGCACGGCGATCACGGCCAGCACGGCGGCGGCCACGATCGTGGCGGTCTGGTTCACGTAGGGCACGAACCAGCAGATGGCCAGCAGGGCCACGCTGATCAGCGTCCAGGTAACCAGCCGCATGCGGTGGTAGGCGACGAACGCGCCTGCCAGCAGCAGGGCGAGGAAGGGAAGAACGATGCTCATGAGCGTGCTCCGGTGACGTGCTCGTTTGTGGCGGACGAAGCCGCAGCATCCGCTGCGGGCAACACGTCCAGATAGTCCAACACAGTAGCGGTAAAGGCGTCGTTGTCATCACCGGCGACCATGTGCGTGGCCTGCGGCAACTGTACGTGGCGCGCGTGCGGCGCCAATGCCAGGAATTCGGCCACGGTCTGCGGCGTGACCAGGTCGCTGCGGCCGCCACTGACCAGCAGCAGCGGGCACTTCACCTGGCGCGCGGCCTCGGCCAGTGCGCCCTGGTGCTGTTCGCTGTCGCGGGCCAGCTCGGCCACCAGGCGCGGGTCCCAGTGCCAGCGCCAGCGGCCGTGGCCATCCTCGCGCAGCAGTGCCTGCAGGGACGCTTCGGATTTGCGCGGGCGGTGCGGCAGGTAGGCGGAAATCACATCGGCAGCGTGCGCCAGCGAAGTGAAGCCCTCGGGGTGGGCGGTCATGAAGGCCAGGATGCGTTCCACTCCGGCGGTGTCCCAGCGCGGGGTGATGTCCACCAGCACCATCGCCGAGAACAGGCCCGGCCAGCGCGCTTCGGCCAGCAGGCCGAACAGGCCACCCATGGAGGCGGCCACCAGCACCGGCGGTCGCGGCTGTTCGCCGGCCAGCACGATCAGGTCATCGGCGAACTGCTCGCCGTGGTAGGGCAGGTCGGCCGCATTCCAGTCCGAATCGCCATGGCCGCGCGCATCGTAGGCCAGGGTCTGCAGGCCGGCGACGGACAGGGCGCGGGCGGTCGCATTCCAGGCGTGCCGGGTCTGGCCAAAGCCGTGCGCGAACAGCACGTGTCCGCGTCGCCCGGCCTGGTTGGCCGTGGCAGCCAGGTGCGCGCCATGGGCCGCTTCCAGGCGCAGATCGGTGAATACAGCAGCGGCAGCAGGGGTAACCATACTTGATAGTATGGATGGGCCGTGGAGGAAGTCAATACTGCCCGGTATGGTGCACTGCGGAAGCCGCGCCGCAAGGGTTACGACGGTTTCCAGCGCAACGGCATACTGCAACGAACCCCGGCGTATGGTTAAATCAGCCCATGAATCAACCTGACACTTCCGCCGGCGAATCGCGCGCCGGCCGCAACAGCCGCCTGAGTGCCGAAGACTGGGCCCAGGCGGCCCTCGACCTGATTGCTGAACAAGGGGTGGGCGCCGTCGCGGTCGAACCGCTGGCGCGCCGCCTGGGTGTCACCAAGGGCAGTTTCTACTGGCACTTCCCTTCGCGCGATGCGCTGCTGCAGGCCGCGCTGGAACGCTGGGAACTGTTCGAGCAGGAACAGGTGTTCGGCAGCCTGGAAGACGTGCCCGACCCACGTGCACGCCTGCGCCAGCTGTTCCAGATGGTGGCCCATGAAGTGCAGCCGCACATCATCTACAGCGAGCTGCTGAAGGCACTGGACCACCCGATGGTGCGACCGGTGATCGACCGCGTTTCGCAGCGTCGACTGGACTATCTGGTCGCCTCGTTCCGCCAGGCCGGACTGAGCTCCACCGATGCCCGCCACCGTGCGCGGCTGGCGTATGCGGCCTATGTCGGTTTCCTGCAGCTGTCGTTGCAGCTGCAGCAGCCCAAACAGGCGCGCGAAGATTTCGAAGCCTATGTCGAACACCTGATCGAGACGCTGATTCCGAACGGTTGATCAGCACCAGCGACGAACGCAACGCCAAAAGGCCGCAGCACTGCTGCGGCCTTTTTCATTGCGCGGGCGTTCGTGCGCAAAACGGAAGCGAAGAGGCGCAGAAACAGAAACGGGGCCCCGAAGGGCCCCGTCCTGGTGTTTTACGCTACGAACAGGCCTCGATCAGAAGCGCTGCGTGTACTGCATGAACACGTAGCGGTCGAAGTCCAGCATCGGGTCGATCGAACCGGAGCTGTTGTTGGTCTGCGAGTAGCTCTGCGGCGGGGTCTTGTTCCAGATGTTGCGCGCGCCGACGGTGACGGTGCCGTTCCACGGCGCCGCCCAGCTGACCGACACGTCCTGGTACGAGATCGAGCCCTTCTTGTTGGCGCCTTCACCGCCGCCCCAGCCGCCGTTCGGGGTCAGGTAGGTCGGGTCGTTGCACTCTTCGGCCGAACCGTCGAAGCAGAAGTCACGGTAGCCGCCGTAGTAGCGCAGGTTCCACTGCGCCGACAGGTCACCCTTGGCCCAGTTCACGCCCAGGGTGCCGCGCACGCGCGGGAAGTTCCAGTAGCCGGCGTAGTTGTCCCAATCGGCAGTGGAATCGCTCTTGGAACGGTAGGCCGACAGGTAGTTGGCGTCCAGGTGCACCGAGAACTGGCCGATGCTCATTTCCGGCAGGCGGTAGTTGGCGCCGAAGTTGTAGCCTTCGGTTTCCAGCACACCCAGGTTGGCGTTACCGCGGCTCAGTGCCACGACCTGGCCCGATGCAGCGTCGCGGGTGTAGTTACAGAACGAATCCACACCGTTGTAGCACTGCTGCAGGACGTAGGTGGCCGACACGGCGGTGATCACGTTGTTGATGGTGATCTTGTACCAGTCCAGCGAGAAGTCCAGGCCCTGCACCCAGCGCGGGCTGAACACGAAGCCCACGGTGCGGGTCTTGCTGTATTCCGGTTCCAGCTCGGCGTTACCCACACCGGCCTGGAACGGCGCGATGCTCTGGCTTTCGCGGGCTTCGACCGGTGCGCCGGCGCTGTCCTGCTGGCGGAAGTTGGCGCCCAGCCCTTCGGCGTTGCAGCGTGCCGCGGCCGTGGCGTTGCCGGTACGGATACCCAGCAGGGCATCGCACGGATCGGTGAAGTAGTCGAAGGTCTGCGAGCCGCCACCGAAGGTGTCGTCCAGGGTCGGGGCGCGGAAGCCCTTGCCGTAGGTCGCGCGGACCAGCAGGTCTTCAACCGGCTTCCAGGTCAGGCTGAACTTGCTGTTGGTGGTGTCGCCGAAGCGGTCGTAATCGGAGTAGCGGCTGGCGATGTCGAACGACAGCTCCTTCGCACCCGGCACGTCCTTCAGCACCGGAATCATCAGCTCCAGATACACTTCGTCGGTCTTGTACTTGCCGCGGGTTGCGCCGGCAGCCAGATCGGTGGTGTAGCCGGCAGCGGACAGCTGGTCCGGATAGTCGTAGCCATCAACGGTACGGTGTTCGATACCGGCCGCGAAAGCGAACTCGCCCGCGTCGCCCGGCATGTTGAACAGGCCGCCGGTGATGTTGGCGAAGTACTGCTTGCTGACGCTCTGCTGGGTGGCCTGGCTGATGGTGTTGATGTACTGCAGGGCATCAGCAGTGGAGGCCGACGGGCCGCCCAGGATGTTGAACGGGGTGCACTGGCCAGCGGCCAGGCTGGTGCCCAGCGCGATCGGGTTGGCAGCGGTACCGCACTGCACGACGCCCTGCGAGTTCAGGAACGACGGGCCCAGGGCCTTTTCCAGTGCCAGCAGGTTGACGTTGCCGGTGCCGATCTGGGTGACATCGAACTTGTTGTAGTTCATGCCCACGTCCCAGTTCCAGCCGTGGTCGCCGACGTCGAAGGCACCTTCCAGCGCGCCGTCGAAGTGGTACGACTTCACGTTGTTCTGCGAAATACGCGGGATTTCAATCGTGCGGCGGAACCAGTTGTCCAGCGCCAGGCCGGCACCCGGATTGGCCTGGTTGCCGAACGGGTTGTAGTAGCTGTCGGCGCTGATCGACACCGGGTAGGTCGGCTGTGCACCGGTGCTCAGCGGGTAGCCGGCAACCTGGCGGACCGAGTCACGCTCGGAGTACATCACGGTCGACTTGAAGCTGATGTTCGGATTGAAGTCGTAGGACACCGAGGTGAAGATCGACTTCGTTTCCGATTCCTGCTGCAGCATCATCTGCTGGCTGGAATTGAAGCGGTCATTGGCGGTGACGCCAACGTGGTAGTTGCCCAGGCTGTTGGAAGCCGCGCCAACGCCCACGCCGTCGTAGGTGCCGGTGTGGTTCAGCACGTACATGTTCGGCGTCCAGTTGCCGTCGGCAGCGGAGACGATGTTGCCGTCTTCGTCCAGGTAGTTGCCCGCACCCGGGGTACCGGCGGCGCGCGGATCGGTGAAACGACCCCACGGACCGGTGGCGCTCAGGCCGGCACCGATGTGGCGCGGACCGTAGGTGTAGCGGGTCAGCTCGCGGTCCTTGGCCCACACCGGATCTTCCTTGGTGTAGCTGGCGCCGAAGATGATCGAGCTGTTCTCACCGGTGGTGCCGGCGGTGAACGAGTACGACTGCTTCTGGCCATCGCCGCGGCCGTTCTGGCCGATCAGGCCGGAGAACTCAGCGCCTTCAAAGTTCGAACGCATGATGATGTTGACTACACCGGCCACGGCGTCGGAGCCGTAGATGGCCGAGGCGCCGTCCTTCAGCACTTCGATGCGCTCGATCAGCGCGCTCGGGATGGTCGACAGGTCGGTGTAACCGGCCAGGCTGGTGGTCCAGCGCTTGCCGTTGACCAGCACCAGGGTGCGGTTTTCGTTGAGGTTGTACAGGTTGACGTACTGGCCACCCTGTTCCGGGTTGGACGTCAGCACGGCGGCCTTGCTGAAGTTCTGCGTACCGGCAACCGACAGGTTCTGCAGGATGTCGCCGACGCTGACCAGGCCCGACTTCTTGATGTCCTCGGAGGACACGGTGAAGATCGGCTGGGCGGTTTCAACGTCGACCGAACGGATGCGCGAACCGGTGACCTGGATGCGATCCAGGTTGGTGGCGCCGCTGGTGGCTTCCTGCGCATGGGCGGTCGCGGTGGAAGCACCGGCGACCAGCGCGATGACAACGGCATCGCGCAGCTTGTTGGACTTGAAATTCATTGGCTCTCTCTCTCCAAGGAAATCTTGGCTGGGGTAGTGCCTGGCGACGGGACCCAATAGGGGCCCCAAAAACGCAAGGCTGAACCGATAGTAACGAGCCTCGTTGGAAAATTAAAGGTGTGTTAATTCATGTCTCACTTTCCTCGGAATTCAAGGAAAGTCTTTTTATTTCAATGGGTTGAAGTTTAACTGCGCAACCGCTGACGGTTTATGACAGGCGGTGGGGGCGTAAAAAGTTTCAATTGATGCATGTCGCGACGTGTCGTTGTGTAACCGCTGTGCCCGGCAGAGGCGCGACACGATGCGAGCGGAAACAGAAAAGGGCGCCCCGAGGCGCCCTTGTCGTGACATGGCCGGATTACCGGCCAGGAGTGGAATCAGAGATCCTGCTCGTAGCGCACGTACGGCACGGTGCCGTCGTCGTTGCTTTCGTTGCGCGGGGAGAACGGATTCTTGCCGCGGCTGATGACGTTTTCCGCGCCGACGGTCAGCTGGCCCGACCACGGGGTGCGCCAGGTCAGGCCGATGCCCAAGCCTTCCCACTTGCCCGGCTTGCCGGGTACATCGACCACGCGGCCGATGATGCTGCCGCTGAAATTGCCGTAGCCGGCACCCAGGCTCAGGCTCTTGCTGTCCCAGCGGTCGACGATGGCCGGTGCGGCGTCGGCCAGCGGCACAAGGCGGGCCTTGGCATAGGTGCCGGCAATGGAGACGAAGCCCTCGCGGCCGATGTTGCGCTGGGCGAACACGGTCAGATCGTTCTGCTCGGCGCGCAGGGCAGGGGTCTTGTTCGGCGAGGCCAGCCATGCCGGCAGGGTTTCACGGCCGGTACCGGCGGTGATGCCCAGGCGGTTGCTGCCACGGTTGAGTGCGGCGGTGCCGGTGAAGCGGCGGTTGTTGGCACCGATCGCGTCATCTTCATCGCCCAGGCTGGCCAGCATGCAATGGCTGGCCAGACCGCTGATGCTGGTGCCACTGCTGCTGTTGCACAGCAGGCCCAGCGAGTCGCCCGAGGACAGACCGAAGGCGGCATCCAGCGAGTTGCGGCCGAAGTGCCAGCGAGCGCCCGCGGCCTGTTCGCCGGTGGGTTCCAGGTACAGCAGGGCTTCGACCTTGCCGCTGCCCTTGTTCCAGACCGGAATGACGGTGCGGGTGTCCTTGCTCTGCGCATGCGCGCCCGTGATCGCGCCAAGGGCGATCAGCAGGGCCAGCGGTAGACGCAGGAAGGTACGCATCGGACCAGTTCAGACAGGGGCGGACGACGAAAGTTCCCGCTGGGGCGGGAACTCGATCCTAGGGTGTTTATGAATTCTTAACAAGCCTTGATCCTCCCCAGAACACAAGACCTGTCTGTTTTACTGAAGCCGTTCAGGTGCCGGTGCATTCCCCTCGGCACCGTGGAACAGTATGCCGAACTCCGTCAACGGAAAGTGATACTCCTGTCCGCAGAATTCGCATCGCACTTCCACCGCGCCGGTGTCCTCGGCGGCCGCGCGGGCTTCTTCTTCACCCAGCGATTCGAGCATGGCCGCGACCCGCTCGCGCGAGCAGGAGCAGGCGAAGGACAGCGGCTTGTCGCCCACCAGCACCGGTTTTTCCTCGTGGAACAGGCGGTGCAGCAGGTCGTCGGCCGGGGTCGCCAGCAGCTCGGCCTTGCCCAGGGTCTCGAACAGCGCACTGGTGCGCACCCAGCCATCATCGTCGCCCTCGTCGCCGGGCAGCTTCTGCAGCAGCAGGCCGCTGGCGCCATTGCGGTCGGCGGCCAGCAGCAGGCGGGTCGGCAGCTGTTCGGACTGCTGGAAGTAGTCCTCGAAGGCTTCGTCCAGCTCGGCCGCGCTCAGGCCAACCAGGCTCTGGTAACGCTGCGGTTCGCGCGGGTCCAGGCCCGGGTTCTCGATGGTGATGGCCAGCAGCGCGCCCTCGCCCAGGGTGGACAGGTCACGCGGCGCGTCGCCGCCGTCGGCCAGCTGGGCGATGCCGCGCAGGGTGCCGGCGGCGGTGCATTCGGCGAACAGGGCGCGCAGGGCGGTATTGCTGCGCAGCTGGATCGACAGACGCCCATCGACCTTGGTGTGGCCGGTAAACAAGGCCGAGGCGACGCTGGCCTGGCCCAGCAGTTCGGCGGCGTTGTCCGGGTAGACCGCGTGGGACAGGATCTTCTGCCAGGTGGCGTGCAGGTGCACGTGGACACCGCGGACGCCGGCGTCGGGCAGCAGGAAACGGATCAGGGAATCGGATTGGGCGGTCATCGGCTCACATCGCGCGGAAACAGGGGCGGTTGCCGGATAATGCGCCGACAACCGGACAGAAGAAGGATGCACCAGTAATGGGGGCAGGGGGAGAGCAGGACAAGGTGGCGGCCGCCCCGGTCGCGCAGCGTCGGCGCTGGCGCTGGCGGCAGCTGCTGTGGCTGCCGGTGCTGTTCGTGGCGTTCAGCTGCCTGCAGGTGCTGGTGCTGCGGTTCATCGATCCGCCGCTGTCCACGGTGATGCTGTGGCGCTATGGCGAAGCCCTGGGCCAGGCTGACTGGTCCTACCGGTTGCATTACCAGTGGCGTGACCTGGACGAGATGGCCCCCAGCCTGCCCATTTCGCTGGTGGCCGCCGAAGACCAGCGCTTCTCCGACCACAATGGCTTCGACCTGCAGGCCATCGAGAAGGCGCGTGACCACAACGCGCGTGGTGGGCGCCTGCGTGGCGCCAGCACGATCAGCCAGCAGGTGGCCAAGAACCTGTTCCTGTGGCAGGGCCGCAGCTGGGTGCGCAAGGGCCTGGAGGTCTGGTACACGGTGCTGATCGAAGCGTTCTGGCCCAAGCAGCGCATTCTGGAGATGTACGCCAACATTGCCGAGTTCGGCGACGGCGTCTACGGCGCGCAGGCGGCGGCGCAGACCTTCTGGCGCAAGGATGCCGCGCGCCTCAGACCGGCCGAGAGTGCGCGCCTGGCGGCAGTGCTGCCGGCGCCGCGCCGTTACAACGCGGCCAAGCCGGGCCCGTACGTGCAGCGGCGTGCCGCATGGATCCAGCGCCAGGCCCGGCAGCTGGGCGGGTCGGGGTACCTACAGGAATAGGGCAGCGGCGCATCGCGCTGCAACCCGGCCTGGTATCCACCTTGCCCGGAGCGTTGGCGCGGTGGGCCGCAGGTGCGCCTGCAACGTACAATCCGGGCATGAATCGTGAACGCCTGACATTCGTCATCGCCGCCCACAACGAAGCGCTGGCGCTGCCGCAGCTGCATCCGCGCCTGTGCGCGGTGCTGGATGGCCTGGCCGACATCGACGGTCACGTGCTGTACGTGGACGACGGAAGCAGCGATGAGACCTGGGCGGTGATCAGTAGCCTGGCCGCCGTGGACCCCCGGATTTCGGCACTGCGCCTGTCGCGCAACTTCGGCAAGGAAGCTGCCCTGACCGCCGGCCTGGATCAGGTGCGCGAAGGCGCGGCGATGATCCTGGACGCCGACGGGCAGGACCCGCCGGAACTGGTGCCGCAGTTCGTCGCGCGCTGGCGCGAAGGCTTCGACAACGTCTATGGCACCCGCCTGGTGCGCGATGGCGAAAGCTGGAGCAAGCGCACCACCGCCGCATTGTTCTATCGGGTGATCGGCCGCCTGTCGCCCACGCCGATTCCGGCCGATACCGGGGATTTCCGCCTGCTGTCGCCACGCGCGCTGCAGGCGCTGCGCGAGCTGCGCGAACGCCATCGGTTCATGAAGGGGCTTTTCAGCTGGGTTGGGTTCCGCCGGGTGGCGGTGCCCTACCACCGCCACGCGCGGATGGCCGGTACCAGCAAGTTCGGCCTCTGGCGTCTGTGGAACTTCGCGCTGGAAGGCATCACCAGTTTCTCCACGGTG
The DNA here is from genome assembly GCF_003086695.1 of Stenotrophomonas sp. SAU14A_NAIMI4_8. Taxonomy (NCBI): domain Bacteria; kingdom Pseudomonadati; phylum Pseudomonadota; class Gammaproteobacteria; order Lysobacterales; family Lysobacteraceae; genus Stenotrophomonas; species Stenotrophomonas sp. SAU14A_NAIMI4_8. The sequence goes on along the minus strand of NZ_CP025999.1, from coordinate 3,280,247 downwards.
CCGCTGCGCGCGGCCACCTATCTGGGGCTGGCGACGGCGGCAGTGGCCTTCGTGTTCGGCCTGTGGGTGATCGTGAAGGCGGCGATGTACGGCGACCGTGTGGCTGGCTGGCCGACGATGATGGCGGTGATCCTGTTCCTGGGCGGGGTGCAGTTGATCGCCCTGGGGCTGATCGGCGAGTACCTGGGCCGGCTGTATGAAGAGTCCAAGCAGCGGCCGCTGTACCTGGTTGACGCGTGGTTGGCACCGGGCGTGGCAGAATTGGCCCTGCAACCCACCCTGGGAGGGCAGGCAGATGACGTCGGTACGGCAACTGTTGGACGGCAAGTCCCCTGAAGTGCACGCGGTGGCCCCTGGCGCCGCGGTGATCGATGCGATCCGGCTGATGGCCGAAAAGGGCATCGGTGCGGTGCTGGTGATGGACGGCCCGCGCCTGGTCGGCATCCTTTCCGAGCGCGACTACGCACGCAAGATCGTGCTGCGCGACCGCTCCTCGCGCGATACCGCGGTGGCGGAAATCATGACCGCGCAGGTGGTGACCGTGGCGCCGGGTGAGCAGGTGGAGCATTGCCTGCAGCTGGTGACCGATTACCGCATCCGCCATCTGCCGGTGGTGGAAGGCGGGCAGGTGCTGGGGGTGATTTCCATCGGCGATCTGGTGAAGTCGGTGATCGATGCGCAGCGGCGCGAGCTGGATCATCTGCAGCAGTACATCGTGGCGGGGTGAGTTTTTTCCGCTGGCGGGCTTGCAGCCCGCCGGCCCGGCCTTTGAAGCCAGAGCCAGAGCCAGAGCCAGAGCGCAAGAGCAGCGCCTTCCTGATGCGTGGGGAGGCGGAGGGCATGGCCGTGCAGGACGCGCGGTAAATACGTCCATGTAGCTCGTAGGCGCCGTCCTTGGCGCCTACGGTCCTGCACGGCCATGCCCTCCGCCTCAGGACACATTCCTGCGAGCGCGGTGCATTTCAGTGCCGACCAACCGCTTCTGCCGTCCTCCGCTTCCGCCGACCAACCGCTGCTGCCGACCATCCGCTTCCGCCGACCAACCGCTTCTGGTAGGTGCCAACCTTGGTTGGCACAGCTCTTGATCTTGATCTTGAATTTCCGCTCTCGTTCCGCGCGCAGGAAACTGTCGAGAGTGGGGCGGGTGGGCCAGGCAGGACCGCAGGCGCCATGGATGGCGCCTACGAGCCCCCATGGATGGGTTTTACGGCGTGTCCTGACTGGCCCACCCGCCCCACTCAAACCAAGATCCATAGAGGCGCCGCGAACAACCGCTCTTACTTCGCATACTGCCCACCGCAGTTGGCGTCCTTGCCCGGGCCGGTCTCGATCGTTGCCAGCAGCGCGGCCGGCGGGGCGATGCTGCCCAGCGCCAGGGCAACTGCGCCGCGCAGGCCCAGCGCCTTGAAGTCCGGGCGGAACGAGGGGTCCTTGAAGGTGCCGCCGATGCGCAGTGGCGAGCGCAGTACCAGGATGCTCTTGTCCTTCGGCCGTGGCCGCAGCAGCAGGTCCAGCGATTCGTCGCGCAGGTTCACCGTTCCCTCGCCAATGACGATGGTGTCGGTGGTGTCCACCGCCAGTGCGCGGCTGGTCATCACGCCATCGCGCACGCCGAAATCGGCGAAGGCGCAGCGCAGGGGAATCTGCCGGTCACCGGTGAACAGGAACTTCACCGATTCGGTGATGTCCAGCCCGGCCAGCTCCATCACCAGGTTGCCCACGTGGCCGCGGCCCATCGCCACGCCCACGTCGCCGCTGCTGCCACCCAGCATCGCGGCGATCGAATTGCCGCGACCGCTCAGGTCGATCTGTCCGCTGATGCCGCCCTTGGCCTGCTCGGCCAGCTTCGCATCGGGGAACAGCTGCCCCAGCTGCACGCCGCGAACGCTGGCCTTCAGCGAGGTGGCAATCTGCGGCTGCCGCGCATCCATGCGGATCGTGCTGCGGATATCACCACCGGCCACACCGAAATTCAGGGGATCCAGGCGCAGCACGCCGTCGTCCAGCAGCAGGTGCGCGTCCATGTCGTCCAGCGGCAGCGAGGGCGCATTGATGCGGTGCGCTTTCCAGCGCACGTCGGCGTCCATCGCGCGCAGCTTGCCCAGGTTGTACGGCGTGTCCGGCAGCACACGGCTGCTGGCCGCCACCTGCGCTGCTTCGGCTTTCTGCTCGGCATTGGCGGTCTCGCCGCTGCCGGTCCTGGGCGGAGCGCCGACGAAGCCGGCCAGATCATCGAAATCCAGTCGGCGCGATTCCAGCGTGGCGGTCAGGCGTGGCCGGTCACGGCCCACTTCGAACTGCAGGTTGCCGCCCAGGTCGCTGTCGCCGACCTTGCCGGTGAAGCGCTCGTAGCGCCACACGTTGTGGTCGCGCTTAAGGCGGCCGTTCAGGGCATACGGCGGCGATGGGGGAATGGCGATGCCCAGCAGCGGGTAGAGGTCGGCCAGGTCCTGGCCACTGAGGGCGAAATGCAGGTCGAACAGCTGCAGTGCGAAGGGATTGGTCAGCGTGCCGCTGGCCACGGCATGGGTGCCGCCGGCACGGCCGTCCAGGTGGATGCGGAACGGATGGGCGCTGTCGGTCAGTTGCAGGGGCGATTCGGTGCCGCCGCTGAGGGTGAATGCATTGCCCTGCCAGCGGCCCTTGCCGGCCACCCGCAGGGGCGGCGCGGCGTCGCCCTGGCGCGGCTGGCCACTGCGCACGTTCAGGCGGATATCGGTGCGGCCGCGCGCATCGGAAAACTGCAGGCGTCCGTCGTCGATGAACAGGCGTTTCAGTTGCGGCGTGGTGCCACCGCTGCTGTCGCCGAGGAAATCCCAGTTGCCGGCCTCGCCTTCACGCGGCGCGGTCTGCAGCAGCACGTCGGGGCGGGTCAGGCGTACCTCGGGCAGCTGCACGCTGCCGCGCAGCAGCGGCCAGACCCGCACGTCGATCTCCACCCGGTCGGCGCTGGCCATGTTCGGCTGTTTGGCCCAGGTCGCATTGGCGAACGAGATCGTGTCCGCGCGCACGGTGGTGACGCGCCCCAGGTCCACGTCCAGGTTGCCGATATGCAGGGCGCGCCCGGTACGGGCCTGCACGGCACGCTCCACCGGGCCCTTGAACCAGTTCCAGTCCCACAGGGCGATGAGGACCAGGATCGCGGCCAGCACGAAGACCAGGGCGGCCAGCCAACGCTGGCCCCGGCGGCCGGGGCGGCGGAGGCGCCAGCGCGAAGCGCGCGGCGTCGCAGGGGAAGGGGCAGCATTCACACTGCCATCGTTGCCCTACCGGAGTGGACGGGGCGCGAAGCGCTCATGTGCGTGGTGTGCACAGGAGCGCGGTGCAGCTGGGCTACAGCACCTGCCTGGTGACGGCCACGAAGTGGCAGACACTGCCGCCGATCACGAACAGGTGCCAGATCGCATGCGAATAGGGAATCGATTCGCGGTGGTAGAAGTAGGTGCCCAGGGTGTACGACAGGCCGCCACCGAACAGCCAGGCCAGGGTGCTGCCGTCGATGGAGGCCCACATCGGCTTGATCGCCACGATCACCAGCCAGCCCATGGCGATGTAGATGGCGGTGGACAGCGCCTTGAAGCGGCCGGTGTAGAACAGCTTGAACACCACCCCGCCCAGCGCCAGCGCCCAGATGGCCGTGAACAACCCCCAGCCCCAGGGACCGCGCAGGCCGATCAGGGTGAACGGGGTATACGTGCCGGCGATCAGCACGTAGATCGCGCAGTGGTCGAACACCTTCAGGCGGCCCTTGGCCGTGGGGTGCTGGATGGCGTGGTACAGCGTGGAGGCGGTGTACAGCAGCAGCAGGGCGATACCGAACACGATGGCGCTGGCCAGCTGCCAGCCGTCGCCGTAGATGGCGGCCAGGGTGATCAGTACGGCGCCGGCGGCCAACGCGAATACGGCGCCGAGCCCGTGGGTCAGGGCGCTGGCGATTTCTTCGCGGATGGAAGCAACAGTCGTGGTGGACATGGCGATGAGGTGGTTCGCGGGGAGGGGGACCCGCAGCCCCCCTATCATCGCCGCGATGGCGGTTGCTTGCACCCCCGCCACCGTATGGTGGGGGAATCGGCGCCCATCCACGCATGGCGTGGATGAACGGACGATCACGTCTCCACAGTAGATCCACGCCATGCGTGGATGAACGGAGGTGCCGCCGGGGTCGGAGCCCTTTCCTGGCGGAAAGGGATCCGACCCCGGCCGGTCAGGCCACCGAGACGGTGTGGGCGGCTTCGCGGGTGGCCGAGAAGCGCACGTCCGGCGCGCGTTCCTGCGCCAGCTGCAGGTTCACCCGGGTCGGGGCCAGATAGACCAGCTGGCCGGCCGCATCCAGGGCCAGGTTCAGCGCGTTCTTCTCGCGGAACTCCTCCAGCTTCTTTTCGTTGCTGCAGGTGACCCAGCGTGCGGTGGTCACGCTGACCGGCTCGAAGGTCGCTTCCACGCCGTACTCATCCTTCAGGCGGTAGGCGGCCACGTCGAACTGCAGCACACCCACCGCGCCCAGGATCAGGTCGTTGCTGGTCAGCGGGCGGAAGAACTGGGTCGCGCCTTCTTCGGACAGCTGGGCCAGGCCCTTCTGCAGCTGCTTCAGCTTGAGCGGATCGCGCAGGCGCGCGCGGCGGAACAGTTCCGGGGCGAAGTTCGGAATACCGGTGAAGGTGACCGCTTCGCCTTCGGTGAAGGTATCGCCGATGGAAATGGTGCCGTGGTTGTGGATGCCGATCACATCGCCCGGCCAGGCTTCGGCGGCGATTTCACGGTCACTGGCCATGAAGGTCAGCGCGTTGGCCAGCTTCATCTCCTTGCCGGTGCGCACGTGGAAGGTCTTCATGCCGGCGTTGAAACGGCCCGAGCAGATGCGCATGAAGGCCACGCGGTCGCGGTGCTGCGGGTCCATGTTGGCCTGGATCTTGAACACGAAGCCGGTCAGCTTGTTTTCCTGCGGGGCGATCTCGCGGCCGGTGGTGGCGCGCGCCTGCGGGGCAGGGGCGTGTTCGACGAAGAAGTCCAGCAGCGGCTGCACGCCGAAGTTGTTCACGCCCGAACCGAAGAACACCGGGGTCTGCTTGCCGGCGCGGTAGGCGTCCAGGTCGAACGGGTGGCTGGCGCCCTGCACCAGTTCCAGTTCGTCGCGCAGCTCGGCCAGCATCTGCGCGCCGATCTTCTCGGCCAGGCCCGGCGCATCGATGGACGGGAAGATGGTCGAATCCTGGCGGGTGAAGTTGCGGCCCGGTTCGTACAGATGCACTTCGCCGGTCAGCAGGTGCACCACGCCCTTCAGGCGCTGGCCCATGCCGATCGGCCAGGTGACCGGGGCGCACTGGATGCCCAGCACGGTTTCCACTTCATCCAGCAGCTCGATCGGGTCCTTGCCCTCGCGGTCGAGCTTGTTGATGAAGGTCATGATGGGGGTGTCGCGCAGGCGGCACACTTCCATCAGCTTGATGGTGCGCTCTTCCACGCCCTTGGCCACGTCGATCACCATCAGCGCCGAGTCCACCGCGGTCAGCACGCGGTAGGTGTCCTCGCCGAAGTCGGCGTGGCCGGGGGTGTCGAGCAGGTTGACGATCTTGCCCTCGTAGGGGAACTGCATCACCGACGACGTAACGGAGATGCCGCGTTCCTTTTCCAGTGCCATCCAGTCGGAGGTGGCATGGCGGGCGGCCTTGCGGCCCTTCACCGAGCCGGCCATCTGGATCGCGCCCCCGAACAGCAGCAGCTTTTCGGTCAGCGTGGTCTTGCCGGCGTCAGGGTGGGAAATGATGGCGAAGGTGCGGCGGCGCGACGCTTCGGTGGCGACTTCGGACATGGCAGTGGCGCCCGCCCGGGGCGCTTTTCAAAGAGATAAGCGGCCGATTATACCGGCCGGGGCCGGTCAGCGCCCGGCACTGCCTTCGGCGCTGCTGTCACGGGCGAACTGCAGCTGCCCCTGCGCGGTGAAAATGCGCACCGGCACCGAGCGCAGGCCCATGCCGCGGTTCACCTGGACCACGAAGTGCAGGTGCGGGGCGGTGCTGAAGCCGCTGTTGCCCGACAAGCCGAGCGGCTGCCCGGCCTGCACCGCCTGGCCGGGCCGCACCCGCATGCCGCCGGCCTGCAGGTGCGCGTACAGCCCCATGCTGCCGTCGCTGTGCAGCACGCGGATGAAGTTGGCCCGGCCGCCATCGCGCTGGCGGTCCTGGCCATTGGCCTGGAAGCCGTCCTGCACCTGCATCACCGTGCCCTCGCGCGCGGCCATGACCAAGGTGCCTTCGGCCAGGGCGAAATCCACCGCATCGCGGTTCTCTTCGTCCTGGTGGCTGAAGCGGCCATTCGGCGCCTGGTCCACGCGCAGCTGCGTGGCTTCGAAGGGCAGGCGATAGGCCACGTCCTCGGCCTGCGCCGCTGGCGCGCCGGGCACGGCGTTCATGCGGACTTCGAGGGGGCGCCCATCGGCCGGGGCCGCCAGATGACCGACCACCAGGGTGCCGCCGCCCTGCACCAGCGACTGCACGGGCAGCCCTTCGATGGCTTGGCCGGGCGCGGCGCGCAGTTCGATCTGCAGCGGACCGGCCAGCGGATTGTCGATGCGTGCCTGCCATTGCTCGCCCACGGGCTGCAGGCGCAACTGTGCCAGCGGTGCGGCCGAGGGCGCCGCCGCGGGTGCTGCGCGGGTCGGGCCCGCCGGCACCAGTCCCCAGCCTTGCCGCCAATCGCTGGCGTCGGCGATGGGAGCGCCCAGCAGGGCAAACATCAGGCAGCACAGGGCCGGGCGTGGCATCGGCGGTTCCAGCGGGAGAGGGGCGGCGGGACTGTAGCTGATCCTGAACAGCGGTGACGGTACTGCTTCCCGGTTCGTCGCTGGGGATTCATTCATCGCTTTATCCGCATGAAGGGATTGACACGCCCGGAATCCGCTGGCATCGTGGTTCCACCATCGAGACCGGCAGAGGGACAGGCCCTTTGAAGCCGGGGCAGCCCGCAGGCATGCAAATGCCGGCGTAGGTGCCAAATCCTGCGGGGACCGTGGCGTCCACCGAAAGATGGTTCGAGCGTGCACCGCCGGTGCATCTTGAACGCGAGCCCCGCGAAGGCTCGATGGCCGATTCCCAACTGGATCCCGCCATGAGCTTCGCCCCCAGCACCGTGCTTCGCCCCGAATCCTTTGCCCCCGTCAGCGTGCCGGTCGATGACCGCGTGCACGCCGAGCGCGGCGAGTTCGCCGCGGTGCTGTCGATGCGCCACGCCGGCCCGTGCCCGGTGCGCCTGCGCTACGAGTGGGTCGGCCCGGCCACTGCGCCGGTAGTGGTGCTGGCCGGTGGCATTTCCGCCCACCGCCATGTGGCCAGCAACCCTCAGTTCAGCGAAAAGGGCTGGGCCGAAGGCCTGGTCGGCGCCGGGCGCGCGCTGGACCCGCAGCAGCTGCGCGTGCTCGCCTTCGATTTCATCGGCGCCGACGGCGCGCTGGATGTGCCGATCGACACGGCCGACCAGGCCGACGCCCTGGCCCTGCTGCTCGACCACCTGGGTGTGCGCACGCTGAAGGCCTTCGTCGGCTATTCCTATGGCGCGCTGATAGGCCAGCAGTTCGCCGTGCGCCACCGTGCGCGGGTGCGCCAGCTGGTGTTGGCCAGCGGTGCGCACCGCCCGCATCCCTACGCCGCCGCCTGGCGCGCGCTGCAGCGCCGTGCCGTTGCGCTGGGCCAGCTGCAGTGTGGCGAAGACCACGGCCTGGCCTTGGCCCGTCAGTTCGCGATGCTCAGCTACCGCACCCCGGAAGAGTTCGGCGAGCGCTTCGACGCTGCGCCGGAAGTGGTCAACGGGCGCGTGCGGGTTGCGGCCGAAGACTATCTGGACGCGGCCGGTGCGCAGTACGTGGCGCGCACGTCGGTGACCGCTTACCTGCGCCTGTCCGAATCGATCGACCTGCATCGGGTGGACCCCGCCGCCATCCTGCCGCCCACCGTGGTGGTGGCCGTGGAAGGCGACCGTCTGGTGCCGCTGGCCGACCTGGTCGGCCTGGTCGAGGGCCTGGGCCCGCGCGGCAGCCTGCGCGTGCTGCGCTCGCCCTACGGCCACGATGCCTTCCTGAAAGAAACCGATCGCATCGACGCGATCCTCGCTACCGCCTTCCGCACTTCTGGAGAGACCGCATGAGCCTGCACGCCACCGAGCCGTCCTGTAGCCGCACCACCGCCGCGGTCCGCGCCGGGATCGACCGCGACACCGCCCACGGTGCGGTTACCCCGCCGATCGTGCTGTCTTCGAATTTCAGCTTCGAAGGCTTCGGCAACAAGCGCCAGTACGACTACACCCGCAGCGGCAACCCCACCCGCGATCTGCTGGGCGAAGCCCTGGCCGAGCTGGAAGGCGGCGTGGGTGGCGTGGTCACTGCCACGGGCATGGGCGCCATCAACCTGGTGTTAAACGCGCTGCTGCAGCCCGGCGATACGCTGGTGGTGCCGCACGATGCCTACGGCGGCAGCTGGCGCCTGTTCAACGCGCTGGCGAAGAAGGGTCACTTCGAACTGGTCACCGCTGACCTGACCGATCCGCGCGCGCTGGCCCAGGCCCTGGCCACCCAGCCGAAGCTGGTGCTGGTGGAAACCCCGTCCAACCCGCTGCTGCGCATCACCGACCTGCGCTTCGTGATCGAAGCCGCGCACAAGGCCGGTGCGCGGGTGGTGGTGGACAACACTTTCCTGTCGCCGGCACTGCAGCAGCCGCTGGCCTTCGGCGCCGATCTGGTGCTGCATTCCACCACCAAGTACATCAATGGCCACAGCGATGTGGTGGGTGGCGCGGTGATCGCGCGCGACCCGGCCGTGCATGAACAGCTGGTGTGGTGGGGCAATGCGCTGGGCCTGACTGGTTCGCCGTTCGACGCCTTCCTGACCCTGCGCGGCCTGCGCACGCTGGATGCGCGCCTGCGCGTACACCAGGAAAACACCGCGTCCATCGTCGCGCTGCTGGACGCGCACCCGGCGGTGGCGCGGGTCTACTACCCGGGCCTGGCCGATCATCCCGGCCATGCCATTGCCGCGCGCCAGCAGAGTGGCTTCGGCGCGATGCTGTCCTTCGAACTGGCCGACTGCGAAGGCGACGATCCGCAAGCGGCGGTGCGCGCCTTCGTTGATGGCCTGCGCTGCTTCACCCTGGCCGAATCGCTGGGCGGCGTCGAAAGCCTGGTCGCACACCCGGCCACCATGACCCATGCGGCGATGACCGCCGAAGCCCGTGCCGCGGCTGGGATCAGCGAGGGCTTGCTGCGTCTGTCGGTCGGCATCGAGGCCGAACGGGACCTGCTGGCCGACCTGGACGCGGCGCTGCAGCGCGCCGAAGCGGCGATCGACCATGCCGCACGCCGCAAACAGGTGGTGGATGCATGAGCGCAGTGGCCGCTGAAGTTCCGTCCATTGCCACGGGGCGATTGGCGCTGCTGGGTACCGGCACGGTGGGCACGGCCTTCGTGCAGCGTTACCAGGCGCTGCAGGCGCGCGGGCTGACACTGCCGGGCGTGCAGTGGCTGGCCAATTCGCGCACCGCGCTGGCCATTGATCGCGATCTGGCGGTGCCGCTGGAACTGGCGCGGCGTGCCCCGCGCGACGGCCAGGGCGCACCGCGCTGGGCCGGTACCGAAGGCCTGGAACGCGGCGACGTAGTGGTGGATGCAACGGCCAGCGAAGAGGTGGCCGCACGCCACGTGCAGTGGCTGGCGCGGGGCGTGCACGTGGTCACCGCCAACAAGCTGGGCCGTGGTGCACAGCTGGCGCGTGCACAGGCCATCGCCCACAGCTGCGCCGACAGCGGTGCGCGCTACGGCGACAGCGCCACGGTCGGTGCCGGCCTGCCGCTGCTCAGCAGCCTGCGCGCGCTGGTGGCCGGCGGTGACCACATCCATGCCATCGAGGGCGTGCTGTCGGGGTCGCTTGCCTGGCTGTTCCATCGCTACGACGGCCAATCGCCGTTCTCGGCCGCGGTACGCGAAGCGCTGGCGGCCGGCTACACCGAGCCGGACCCGCGGGTGGATCTGTCCGGTGAGGATGTGCGGCGCAAGCTGCTGATCCTGGCGCGCAGCAGCGGTCTGGCGCTGGACGCGGCACAGGTGCAGGTGGAATCGCTGGTGCCTGACGCGCTGGCCGCGTTGCCGCTGGAACAGGCGCTTGCGGCGCTGGAACAGTTGGATGCGCCGCTGCAGGCGCGCTGGCAGCAGGCGCACGCGCAGGGCCGCGTGCTGCGCTTCGTCGGTCGCGTGGATGCGCAGGGCGCACAGGTGGGCCTGCGCGAGCTGGCCGCCGATCATCCGCTGGCACAGGGCGCTGGCACCGACAACCGCGTGGCCATCCACAGTGATCGTTACCGCCAGCAGCCCCTGCTGATCCAGGGGCCCGGGGCCGGTGCCGAAGTGACGGCGGCCGCCTTGTTGGATGATGTGCTGCGCATCGTGGGCTGACACATCGCCGGGCATGGCCCGGCGCTACCCCGATCTTGCAAGGGCAGCGCCGGGCCATGCCCGGCGGACCGCCGTCAACGCGTCTTCAACGCCTTCAGCAATGCGGCATTGAACTGCTTCGGGTCCTGCACCTGCGGCGAATGCCCCAGCGCAGCGAATTCCACCAGCGTTGCCCCGGGAATGGCGGCGGCCGCCGCCTTGCCCAGTGCAGGGTAATTGCCCAGCGTCGCCTTCAGTTCCGCCGGTGCCTGGTCGCGGCCGATGGCGGTACGGTCCTTCTGCCCGATGAACAGTGTGGTGGGCACCTGCAGGTTCTTCAGTTCGTAGACCACCGGCTGGTTGAACACCATGTCCGACGTCAGCGCCTGGCTCCAGGCCACTGCCTGCTTGCCCGGGCCGGCGTACATGCCCGACTGCATGCGTGCCCAGGTTTCGTAGGCCGGCTTCCATTTGCCGTCGTAGTAGACGTCCAGCTGGTAGCGGCGAATGCTGTCGTAGCTGATGTTCATTTCACCGGCGTACCACGCATCCACACTGCGCCACGGCACGCCTAGCGCTTTCCAGTCTTCCAGCCCGATCGGGTTGACCAGCGACAGGCTGCGCAGGTCCTGCGGGTAGGTAAGCGCGTAGCGCACGCCCAGCATGCCGCCCATCGAATGGCCGACCAGGTGGACCGGCAGTTCGCCCAGTTGCAGGTGCTGCAGCAGGGCGTGGGTGTTGGCTGCCAGCTGCCCGAACGAATACTGGTAGCGCTCGGGCTTGCTGGATTTGCAGAAGCCGACCTGGTCGGGGGCAATGACCCGGTAGCCGGCGGCTACCAGCGGCTTGATGGTTTCCTTCCAGGTGGCGGCGCAGAAGTTCTTGCCATGCAGCAGCACGACCACGCCGATGGGAGTCTTCTTCGGCGCGATGTCCAGGTAGGCCATTTCCAGCGGTTGCTGCTGCGATTCCAGGCTGAAGGTCTTGACCGGGTAGCCGTAGTCGAAGCCCTCCAGCCGCGCACCGTAGGTCGGGGGCGGCGCGGCCAGCGCGGACAGGGGCAGGCAGGAAAGCAGGGCGGCAGCGACCAGGCGCATGGGGTTCTCCGTGGCAGGGAACCCCGAGCCTAACCGCAAAACGTTACCGCCGCCGCCTCCGCCGGTAGAGTCGACTGTCAGTCGACTACCGCGCGCAGCGCGGGTTCCCGCAGCCTGCCGGTAGAGCAGTCGACTGACAGTCGACTCTACCGCCACCGCGCGTAGCGCGGGTTCACGCAGCCTGCAGGTAGAGTCGAGCTTGCTCGACTATCGCGCGCAGCGCGCGCCCCCACCCCCACACACGCGATCAGCATTCGATCACGTTCACCGCCAAACCACCGCGGCTGGTTTCCTTGTACTTGTCCTGCATGTCGCGGCCGGTATCCCGCATGGTCTTGATCACCTTGTCCAGCGACACCTTGTGCTTGCCGTCGCCACGCATGGCCATGCGCGAGGCGTTGATCGCCTTCACCGCCCCCATGGCGTTGCGTTCGATGCAGGGAATCTGCACCAGCCCGCCAATCGGGTCGCAGGTCAGGCCCAGGTTGTGCTCCATGCCGATTTCGGCAGCGTTCTCGATCTGGCTCGGGTTGCCGCCCAGCGCGGCGACCAGGCCGCCGGCGGCCATCGAACACGCAACGCCCACTTCGCCCTGGCAGCCCACTTCGGCGCCGGAAATCGAGGCGTTTTCCTTGTACAGGATGCCGATCGCTGCGGAAGTAAGCAGGAAATCGAACACGCGCTGTTCGTTGGCGCCAGGGCAGAAGCGGTCGAAGTAATGCAGCACGGCCGGCAGCACGCCGGCGGCGCCGTTGGTCGGTGCGGTTACCACGCGGCCACCGGCCGCGTTCTCCTCGTTCACCGCCAGCGCGTACAGGTTTACCCAGTCCAGCGTGGTCAGCGGGTCGCGCATGGCGGCCTCGGGCTTGGAGGACAGCTCGCGGTACAGCGCCGGTGCGCGACGGCCTACCTTCAGCCCGCCGGGCAGCACGCCTTCCTCGCGGATGCCGCGTGCCACGCACGACTGCATCGCGCTCCAGATCTCGCGCAGCTTCTCGCGGATCTCCTCTTCGCTGCGCCAGCACTTCTCGTTCTCGAACATCAGCTGGGCAATGCTCAGGCCGCTGCGCGCGGTCTGCGCCAGCAGCTCGTCGCCGCTCTTGAACGGGTAGGGCAGCGGGGTCTCGTCGGGCACGATGCGGTCGTCGGCGGCATCGTCCTGGTTGACCACGAAGCCGCCGCCCACCGAGTAATAGTCGCGGGTGGCGATCACTTCATCGTCGGCATTGTAGGCGGTGAAGCGCATGCCGTTGGTGTGGTAGGGCAGCTTCTGCCGCTTGTTCATGCCCAGGTCGCGCTTCTCGTCGAAGGCGATCTCGTGCTGGCCCATCAGCAGGATGCGCTTGCTGCTGCGGATGCGTTCCAGCGTGGCCGGAATGATGTCCGGGTCGATCAGGTTCGGGCGCTGGCCTTCCAGGCCGAGCAGGATGGCCTTGTCGGTGCCGTGGCCGCGCCCGGTCAGGGCCAGCGAGCCGTAGACGTCGGCGCGGATGCGCGCCACCTCGTGCAGGCGGCCCGGGTCCAGCAGCCAGCGGTGGATGAAGCGTTCGGCGGCCTTCATCGGCCCGACGGTGTGGGAGGAGCTCGGGCCAATGCCGATCTTGAAAACGTCGAACGTGCTGACAGCCATGGTTGCCGTACTGCGGGTACCGGAAGAGGCCGCTATTCTAGCCGTTCGTGCTGCAGGGCCATGCCTGCGGCGCAGCATTTCCGCCGGCGGAGCCTGAACCGTGCTGACCCTGTTCCAGCGAGACGATTGCCATCTGTGTGACCTGGCCCTGGCCGAACTGGCCAAGGCGCGGGCGCCGGACTTCGATTCGGTGTTCCTGGATGACCAGCCGGCGCTGGAAAGCCGCTACGGCACGCGGGTGCCGGTGCTGCGGCATGAGGCCAGCGGCCGCGAACTGGATTGGCCGTTCGATGCCGCGACCGTGCAGACCTGGCTGGCGGCAGGTTGAATCCGCCGGGCATGGCCCGGCGCTACCCTGTGTCTCCGTTCCACGGTAGCGCCGGGCCATGCCCGGCGGCGGTCCCACATTACTTCGCGTCGAACTTGACGATGGTGCTGATCGCGGTCTCGTCCGGGATGGTCTTGGTATCGGCCCAATCGCCACCGCCCACGCCGAAGTCCAGGCGCTTCACGGTGGCCTTGCCGGTCAGCACCGGCTGGGTGCCCGGCTTCCAGCTGAAAGTGAAGGTGACCGGCTTGCTCACCCCGCGCAGCTCCAGCGTGCCGTCTGCGGCGAACTGGTCGTTGCCCACCGCGCGGAAGCCCTTGGCGGTGAAGTGGGCGGTGGCGAACTTGCCGACATCGAAGAAGTCGGCGCCCTGCAGGGTGGAATCACGGTCGCTGTTGCCGCTCTTGGCGCCGGCCAGGGGAATGGTCACGTCCAGCGAACCTGCGGCCGGATTGGCCGGGTCGAAGCTGAGCTTGGTGCTGAATCCCGGGAAGGTGCCGGTGAAAACTTCGCCGTCGTACTTGCTGGCAAACACCAGGATGGAGCCGGCGCCGGCGGCCTGGGTGTAATCGGCGGCCAGCACCGGGGCAGTGGCCAGCAGGCCGGCCAAGGCAGCGGCCACGGCGGCCGGGGTGGTCAGTTTCAGGGTCATCGGTCAGTCCTTCTGTGGGGTGGCGAGCCAGCCACGCGGCAGCATCCGCGACAAGGTGGCATCACGCTGGAACAGGTGGTGGTAGAAGGCAGCGCCGGCATGGGCCAGCACCACCGCGATCAACAGCCAGAAGCCATATTCGTGCAGGGCGTGGGAGACGGCCACCACCTGCGGATCGGGCCCGCTCAGCTTGGGCACATCCACCAGGCCGAACCAGCGGAACGGGCGCAGGCCGCTGGCCGAGTCGTACAGCCAGCCGGAAAGGGGAATGGCGAACATCAGTACATACAGCAGCACGTGGGTGGCGCTGGCGATGCGCTCCTGCCAGCTGGGCGTGCCCGGCACCGGCTTGGGCGCGCCGGCGTACAGGCGCCAGACCAGGCGCAGCAGCACCAGGGCCAGCACGGTGATGCCGATGGATTTGTGCGCGGTGTAGACCCAGAAATACTTCGGTGTCTTCGGCAGTTCGCCCATGGTCAGGCCGACGATGCCCAAGGCGAGGATCAGCAGGGCGATCAACCAGTGCAGGGTCTGGCTGACGCTGCCCCAGGCAGCGGGCGTGTTCTTGGCGGTCATGGCGTGTCCTTCGGGGCCGTCGGGCTGTCGGAGTGGCTGTCGGGGTCAGGAGTTCCCGGGCGCGCGCTGCGGTCCAGTGCCGCTTCGGCTTCGATTCTGATCTGTACGCTGTCGCCGATCACACCCGGCCAGGCGGTGATGCCGAAGGCGCGGCGGCTGAGCGTGGTGGTGGCCGAGAAGCCGGCGGTGCGGCGGAACGGCGGCAGCGGGTAGCGCTTGACCGCGTTGAGGGTGACATCCAGCACCACTTCCTGGCTGACCCCGCGCAGGGTCAGGGTGCCAACCACGCGTGCATGGGTGGGATCGATCGGTTCCACCCGGGTCGATACGAAGCGCGCACTGGGGAAGCGTTCGCCGTCCAGCAGGCTGCTGGCCAGGGTGGCCTGGTTCCACTTGGCATCGCCCAGGTCCAGTCGCGCCACGGGAATCTCGACCTCCAGCGTGGCCTCGCGCCAGCTGTCGCCATCGAACTGCACGATGCCCTGGCTGCCGGAGATGGTGCCCAGTGCCTGCGAATAGCCGGCGTGGTCGATGGCGAACAGCACGCGGGTGTGCACCGGGTCGATGCGCCAGGCGTCGGGGGCGGCCCAGGCCGGTGCAACCGCAAGCAGCAGGGGCAGCAGGGCCAGGCGTGAACGCATCGGGCACGTACTCGGTTGGAAGAAGCCCCGATCATACGCACAGCACCGCGCTCTGGACGTGTGCACGGCTGCAACAGTTCGTGGTGGCAATGCGGCTGGAAACAGGCTGTTGCAGCAGTGCCGCCGGTGCTGTGTGACAATCGGGGCCAGGACAGGGGGTTCAGGATGAAGACCGGTTGGCACAGGTGGTGCCGTGGCTTGGCCGCACTGGCACTGGTGGTGTCGCTCGCGGCGGCGGCCACACCACAGGAGATGGCAGGGGAAACGCCGCGACTGCGCCGCTTCGGTGCGGCCGAAGGCTTGCCCTCGCGCATGGTGGTGGCACTGGCCGAAGACCGCCAGGGACACATCTGGGCGGCCACCGATGGCGGCCTGGCCCGTTACGACGGCAACGTCCTGCGGGTCTGGCAGCATGACCCCGAACAGGCCGGGTCGTTGCCGGGCAACGAAATCGAAACCCTGCTGATCGATCCGCGCGACCGCGTCTGGCTGGGCATCAACGGCAAGGGTCTGGCCCGCCTGGATGCCGACCGCGATCGCTTCCGTACCTTCGATGGCATTGATGCGCAGTGCCAGGGGCAGTTCTGGACCCTGGCCTATGCCGACGATGCGTTATGGATCGGCACCAGCACCCATGGCGTGTGCCGGCTGGCCGAAGATGGCCAGCTGCAGGTGTTCCGCCACGATGCGTCCGATCCTTCC
Organism: Stenotrophomonas sp. SAU14A_NAIMI4_8; assembly: GCF_003086695.1. Lineage (NCBI taxonomy): Bacteria > Pseudomonadati > Pseudomonadota > Gammaproteobacteria > Lysobacterales > Lysobacteraceae > Stenotrophomonas > Stenotrophomonas sp. SAU14A_NAIMI4_8. The sequence goes on along the minus strand of NZ_CP025999.1, from coordinate 3,264,210 downwards.
GGCCTGCCCAGCGACACCATCTACAGCAGCCTGGTGGATGCGCAGGGGCGGCTGTGGATCGGCACCGAAGCGGGCGTGGCACGCTGGGATGGCACCCGCTTCAAGGCCATCGCGGCCGGCGCGCTGAGCCATGTGAGCGTGCTGCGGCTGAGCCGCGACACCGATGGCGCGGTCTGGATCGGCACCCAGAACGACGGGCTCTATCGTGTCGACGCCCACGATGCGGTCAGCCGCCCGGCGTGGCCAGACAGCCCGGCCCTGCGCGCGGCCCTGGTCATCCCGGATCGCCAGGGCGGCTACTGGGCCGGTACTGCGGATGGTCTGTTGCGCGGCGACGCCGATGCGCTGTGGCGCCTGCAGGGTGATCGCGGCAGTGGTTTCCTGACCGGTCACAGCGGCGTGCTGGACATGCTGCAGGACCACGAAGGCGGGCTCTGGGTGGGCCTGCTGACCCAGGGCCTGGCTTATCTGCCCCCCGACTGGCGGCGCTTTTCCACCTGGTACCAGCTGGACGGCAAGCCGTTGGACAGCCAGTACCTGCTGAGCGCGGCCAGTGACGGCAACAACTACTACGTGGGCTCGGCCCATGGCGTCTATCGCATCGATGCGCAGGGCACCTTGAGTCTGTTGGCCAGCGACAAAGAGCTGGGCAGCGGTGCGGTCTGGTCGGTGCTGCCGCGCCCGCAGGGACGCCTGTGGCTGGGGCGAGCCGGTCGGCTGAGCGTGTACGACCCGGCCAGCGGCGCACTGCGCAACCTGCCGATCGGCGGCGGCGCTGACCTGCGCCAGCGCATCGACCTGATGCGGCAGGCGCCGGACGGGTCGGTGTGGATTTCGGTGATGAACCTGGGGTTGCAGCAGCGTGCCGCTGACGGCCGCCTGCTGCGCACCGTTCCGCTGTCGGCCCTGCACGGCGCCTCGGATGTGCCGATCGAACAGATCCGCTTCGATGCGCGCGGCCGGGTCTGGGCCATGGGCGAAATGGGGCTGTGGCGCGAGCAGGCCGACCGTTTCGAAGCGGTGCCGGGGGTATCCAGTGGCGCCATCTACGATCTGGTGTGGGTCGATCCGCAGCAGCTGTGGCTGGCCCGGCAGGGCGCGTTCGAGCGCTACCAGTGGGACGGGCTGACCCTGCGCCTGATCCAGCGCATCGACGCCAGCCACGGCATGCCGCCGGTCAGCATGGGCGGCCTGGCCCTGGCCGAGGATGGGCGCGTATGGGCGACCTCGCCACGCGGCCTGTTGCGCTGGGACCCCAAGCAGCGGCGCCTGCAGCAGATCAACGAACGCGACGGCCTGCCCGACGCCGAATTCACCGGGCGGCCGCCGGCGGTGGGGGCCGACGGTCGTGTGCTGGCCGTCACCCAGACCGGCATGGTGGGGTTCGACCCGAACGCAGCTGACGTCGCGCTGCCCGCATCGCAGCTGGTGATCGCGCAGGTGCGCGTGCGCCGCGACGACGCGCGCGGGTGGCAACCGCTGCCGACGGGCGGCGAGCTGCTGCTTGGCCCGGATGACCGTGACCTGCAGATCGATGCGCGGCTGTTGTCCTATGCAAACCCGCAGGGCAACCGCTACCGCTTCCGCGTCGGTGGTTACGACCAGAACTGGGTGGAGCAGGGCAGCGACGGCCAGCGCACGCTGTCGCGGCTGCCGCCCGGGCCGTACCTGATCGAAGTGCAGGCGGCCAGCAGCAGCGGCGCCTGGAGCCCCTCGCAACAGCTGCAGGTGAAGGTGCTGCCGCCGTGGTGGCGAAGCGGCATGGCCATCTTCGGCTACGTGATGCTGGGCTCGCTGCTGCTGTTGGCCCTGGTGTGGTCGATCCGGCGCCGGCTGCGGCGGCGGCAGCAATGGCAGTTGACCGTGCACAAGCAGCAGTTGGCCGAGCAGGCGTCGCAGGCCAAGAGCCGCTTTCTGGCGACCCTTGGCCATGAAGTGCGCACGCCGATGACCGGTGTGCTGGGCATGAGCGAACTGCTGCTGGCCACCGAACTGGACCCGGTGCAGCGCAGTTATGCCGGGTCCATCCAGCAGGCCGGCAGCCATCTGCTGCGGCTGGTGAACGACGCGCTGGATCTGGCCCGCATCGAAGCCGGCCGCCTTGAGCTGGATATCCGCCCGTTCGATCTGACCGGATTGCTGGACCAGGTGCAAGCCCTGATGCAGCCGATGGCCCACCAGCGCCAGCTCGGCTTCCTGCGCGAAGACCGCCTGCCCGGGCCGGTCAGCGTGAGTGGCGATGAAATGCGGGTGCGGCAGATCCTGCTGAACCTGTTGGGCAATGCGATCAAGTTCACCGAGCGCGGCCACGTCGCGTTGGGCGTGGAGCTGCAGGACGATGGTGGCGTGCTGGTGTTCGAAGTGAGCGACACCGGGCCCGGCATCAGCACCGAGCAGCAGCAGCGTCTGTTCCACCGCTTCGAACAGGCCGATGGGCCGCGCACCGCGTCGCGCTATGGCGGCAGTGGGCTGGGCCTGGCCATCTGCCAGGAGCTGGCGGTGGCCATGGGCGGTCGTATCGACGTGGACAGCCAGCTGGGGCGCGGAGCGCGCTTCCGCGTCCGCCTGCCGTTGCCGTGGGCGCCGCAGGCGTCGCCACCGGCCGGCGAATCGGTTGCCGTCGTTCCGGTGCTGCCGGCGTTGCGCATCCTGCTTGTGGAAGACGACACCACCGTGGCCGAGGTGATTGCCGGCCTGCTGCGCGCACGGGGTCACCAGGTCGTGCATGTGCTGCATGGCCTGGGCGCGCTCGCCGAAATCGCCACAGGCGGCTTCGATGTGGGGCTGCTGGATCTGGACCTGCCGGCCCTGGATGGCACCGCCATTGCGCGCCAGCTGCGGGCGATGGGCTACGAATTGCCACTGGTGGCAGTCACGGCGCGGTCGGACGCCTATGCCGAAACACAGGTGCTGGCCGCCGGTTTCGATGGCTTCCTGCGCAAGCCGGTGACCGGTGATCTGCTGGTGTCGGCCATCGCCCATGCACGCAACAAACGTCAGATCACGGCGTAGTTGCGCAGCTTAATGGCGTGAATTGCGCGCCTTTCGGTTTACCATGCCGACGCCCGCCCTGCGGGCACCATCCATGGACGCGTGAGGAGGCAATCGGTGGCGTATCTGCGGGCGGCGACGCTGCTGCTGATCCTGTTCGCCCTGGTGCCCGCCCTGGCCCAGCCGGTGGCGCCCACGCCCCGCCAGGTGACGGTGTTCGACGGCCTGCCATCGAACACGGTCAATCGCATGGCCGAAGATCGCTACGGTTATCTGTGGATCGCCACCAACGACGGGCTGGCACGCTACGACGGCCGCAACTACCGGATCTGGCGCTCCGAGGATGGCCTGCGCGACAACCGTATCTGGAGCGTGCTGGTCGACGCCCACAATGAACTGTGGATCGGTACCGAGAACGCCGGGCTGGTGCGCATGTCGGCCGACCGCCGGCAACTGCGCTTCTACGACCGCAGCAGCCAGCCGCTGATGGGCAGCAACACCGTGTGGAGCCTGGCGACCACGCCTGATGGCGCGATCTGGTTCGGCACCCATGAGGGCGGACTGTACCGGCTGGATCGCAATGAACGGCTGCAGCGCTTCCTGCCCGAGGCGAACAACCCGCGAAGCGTGCCGGCCGTGTCCGTGCCCTATCTGGCCACGCTGGCCGACGGCAGCCTGTGGGTGGGCACCAAGCACGGCGTGGCGCGCTGGACCGGCACCGATTTCGAGCGGATCGGCAGCGATGTGATTCCCAGCCCGATGATCAACGGCCTCAGTACCGAACCCGATGGCAGTCTGTGGATCAGTACGCTGGCCGGCGCCATCGTGCGGCGGCCCGACGGCCGCTTCGAGGCGCCACCGTGGGCGTTGCCGGCCGGTGACCAGGTACTGGGCATGATGCTGCGCGACGAACAGGGCGGGCACTGGCTGGACACCCGCAGTGGCCTGGGCCGGGGCGTGGACGGCAAGTTCCAGAACGTACCGCTGTACAGCGCCATTGCCCGCGGCCGGGTACGGCCGAACTGGACCGGCGCGTATGAAGACCGCGAAGGCGGCATCTGGCTGGCCAGCACCAATGCTGGCCTGTGGCACCTGCTGCCGCGCTGGTGGCAGTTCTCAGTGTTTTCGCGGCTGGAAGACGATCCCGCGTCGCTGCGCAATGCCTTCGTGCTGGGCACCAGCCCGTCCAGCAGCGGCGGGGTGTGGACGGTGGGCAGCCATGGCGCGCTGGACCGTTTCGACCCGTTGAGCGGACAGATCGAGCAGCACCGCACCTTCGTCAACGGCATGCACTGGTTGACCTCGGTACGCGAGGATCGACGCGGCCAGGTCTGGATCGGGTCCAGCGATGCGGTGATGCGCTATGACCCGCGTACCCGCGAGCTGCGCCGCTGGGGACGTGAGGCGGCCACCGACGCGCCCATGGAGGGCACGGTCGAGGCGATGATGACCTGCGATGGCGACAGCCTGTGGCTGATGCTGCCGTCGGGATTGCAGCAGCGCGATCTGGATGGCCATGTGCGGCGCGAACTGGAAAGTGGTCGCGACGGCCTGCAGTTGGGGCAGTTGAACCTGGACGTGGAATGCGGCCCGCAGGACCACATCTGGCTGGCCAGCAGCCGCGGTCTGCTGCAATGGCTGCCCGAGACCGGCCGCTTCCAGCCCGTGCCCGGCGCGCCTGCGTCGGCGGTCTACGCCATGCATGTGGGCCACGATGGCCAGGTCTGGCTGTCCGAAGATGGTCGACTGGCCCGCTACCATTGGCGCCAGGGGAGGCTGGAGCGGCAGGCGGTGATCGGCGCCGAGCAGGGCTATCCGGCCATCTCCGCCACCGGCGTGGTGGTCGACGCGCAGGGCGTGGTCTGGGCCAGCAGCGCCCGCGGTCTGGTGCGCGTAGGCGCCGACGGGCAGAGCGTGCGCCTGTATGGCGTACACGACGGCCTGCCCAGCCAGGAGTTCCGCGAACATACGCTGATCAGCACCGCGTCCGGGCGCATGGTGGCAGGCACCCCGGCAGGCGTGGTGGTGTATGACCCCGAACAGGTACGCCCGTCCACGCGCCGCGCGCCGCTGGTGATCGAGCGGGTGGAGGTGCGCCGCAACGAACAGGTGCTGGACCTGACCCACGACACGCCACTGCAGATTGCCGACGGTGACCGCGACCTGCGCATCGTCGCGCGCCTGCTGTCCTTTGCCGATTCGGCCTCCAATACCTACCGCTACCGCTTGGCTGGCTACGATCCGGACTGGGTGGAAGTGGGCCCGGCCGGTGAGCGTCTGTTCTCGCGCCTGCCGCCGGGCAGCTATCGCCTGGAAGTGCAGGCACGCTCGGCCGACCATGTCTGGTCGCGGGTGCAGAGCCTGGAATTCCATGTGCAGCCGCCGTGGTGGCGCAGCCTGTCCGGGCTGCTGGTGCTGGCCTCGATCGCACTGCTGCTGACCAGCTGGTTCGCCTGGCTCTACCGTCGCCGCCTGCAGCGCCGCCACGCCTACCAGCTGGCGCTGCACAAACAGGAACTGGCCGAGCAGGCATCGGCGGCCAAGACCCGCTTCCTGGCCAACCTGGGCCATGAGATCCGCACACCGATGACCGGTGTGCTGGGCATGAGCGAGCTGCTGCTGTCATCGCCGCTGGACCCGCAGCAGCGCGGCTATACCCAGTCCATCCGACACGCCGGCGAGCACCTGCTGCATCTGGTGAACGACGCGCTGGACCTGGCGCGGATCGAATCGGGGCGATTGGAACTGCAGTCGCGTCCGTTCGCATTGAACGCCCTGTTGCAGGACCTGGCGGCGCTGATGGGGCCGCTTGCCGCACAGAAGGGCCTGCGCTTCAGCTTGGACAACGCCCTGCCGCCGGGGCTGCAGGCCACCGGCGATGCCATGCGCGTGCGTCAGATTCTGTTGAACCTGTTGTCCAACGCGGTGAAGTTCACCTCGCGCGGCGGCATTACCCTGCACGCGCGCTGCGACGATGATGGCCTGTACTTCGACGTGCGCGATACCGGTCCGGGCATCAGCCAGGAGCAGCAGCAGCGTCTGTTCCGGCGTTTCGAACAGGCCGATGGCGCACGCACCGCCGCCCAGTACGGCGGCAGCGGGTTGGGCCTGGCGATCTGCCGCGAACTGGCGCTGGCCATGCAGGGCCGCATCCGGGTGGAGAGCCAGCTGGGAACGGGAACCGCGTTCGCGGTCTGGCTGCCGTTGCCACTGGCCCTGGAGGAGGGCAGTGACCCCGCTGCCGGTCTGCAGGGTGATGGCACGGCCAGCCCACTGCCGGCGCTGCGCGTGCTGCTGGTGGAAGACGATGGCACCGTGGCGGACGTGGTGACGGGCCTGCTGACCGCGCGCGGTCACGAGGTGGTGCATGCCGAGCATGCGCTGGCGGCATTGCGCGAGATCAGCGCGGGCGAATTCGATGTGGGCCTGCTGGACCTGGACCTGCCCGGCCTGAGTGGTTTCGAACTGGCCCAGCACCTGCGCAACCAGGGTTACACCCTGCCGCTGCTGGCGGTGACCGCACGCACCGATCCGGATCTGCAGCAGCAGGTGGAAGCGGCCGGCATTGAAGGCTTCCTGCGCAAACCCGTGACCGGTGAGCTGCTGGTGGAAGCCATCGCCCGCGTGCTGGGGCGCTAGGGCGTGCTGGCAGGGCTTGCAGCCCTGCACCTGCTGACGTCAACGGCAAAAGCAAAAGCGGGTACCCGTGGGATGGCGGGGCGGTGTGGGTGGGCAGGACACGCCGCAAGTACGTCCGTGTAGGCTCGTAGGCGCCATCCATGGCGCCTGCGGTCCTGCCCACCCACACCGCCCCACCTCTGACAGGTGGCCGGCGTCTGTTGGTAGGTGTCGACCTTGGTCGACACAATCTGTCAGATATCGAATTATCTCTGGGGTCAGAGCCCGTTGCGAAGCAAAGGGATCCGACCCCGTGCCGTTCCGACAGATCGCGGCCAACTGTCGAAGGCGGGGTGGGTCCGGTTGCGGGGGCGTGAGCGCCATGGATGGCGCGACCGAGCCTACAGTGACGTATTTATGGCGTCCCCCGCAACCGGACCCATCCCGCCATCCCTCGGATACCCAGCTTTTGACGTTGACCTTGCCGTTGCTCCAAGCAGGTGCAGGGCTGCAAGCCCTGCCGAAAACACTACTCCGCGACCGATTCGACCTGGCGCGGTTCGGGCTTGGTGTCGGGCAGCTGCCAGAAGATCATCGTCGAGGTGAGGGTGATCGCACCCACGCAGATGAAGGTGGCATGCAGAGCCGCGGTGGCGCCATGGCCTTCCAGGTGCGTGCCGAACGCTGCCAGCAGACTGCCTGCCGCCGCCGCACCGAAACCGGCTGCCAGCATCATCACCATCGACAGCAGGCTGTTGCCGGAACTGGCGAACTCGCGGTCCAGGTCGCGCAGGGTCACGGTGTTCATCACGGTGAACTGCAGCGAATTGACCGCGCCGAAGAACGCCAGCTGCAACAGGCGCCAACCCAGGTGCTGGCCCGGCGTCATCAGGATGAAGCTGGCCATCGCCAGGCCCACCAGCACGGTGTTCACCATCAGCACGCGACGGTAGCCGTACTGCTCCACCAGCTTCACCGCCAGCTTCTTCGACACCATGCCCGCTGCGGCCACCGGCACCATCATCAGGCCCGCATGCATCGGCCCCAGGCCCAGGCCCACCTGCAGCAGCAGCGGAATCAGCATCGGCATGGCGCTGCTGCCGATGCGCGAAAACAGATTGCCCAGGATGCCAATGCGGTAGCTGGGTACGCGGAACAGCGCCAGTGAGAACAGCGGCGCAGTGGAATTGGCCGCGTGCAGCCAGTAGCCCACCAGCGCTGCCAGGCCAGCCACGGTCATCAGCATCACCAGTGCGTGCGGCGTGCCCAGTCCGGAAATGCCATCCAGTGCGAGCGACAGCACCACCATGGCGAAGGCCAGCATGATGTAACCGCGCAGGTCGAAGCGCACGCGGTGGCTGGCGTAGTGGTCGGGCATGATCCTCATGGCGGCGATGAAACCGATCACGCCGATGGGAAGATTGATCAGGAACACCCAGTGCCACGAGGCGATCTCCACCAGCCAACCGCCCAGGGTGGGGCCGATCAGCGGGCCGATCAGCGCGGGAATGGCGATGAAACTCATCGCGCGCAGGAAATCCTCGCGCGGCACCGAGCGCATCACCGCCAGGCGACCGACCGGCAGCAGCATGGCGCCGCCGATGCCCTGCAGTACGCGGGCGCCGACCAGTTGATGCAGGTGCTGGGCCAGCGCACAGGCCAGCGAGCCCAGGGTGAACAGGATGATCGCCACCAGGAAGGTGCGGCGCGTGCCGTAACGGTCGGCGATCCAGCCGGAGGCCGGAATGAACGTGGCCACCGCCAGCGCGTAGCTGAACACCACCGACTGCATCTGCAGCGGGCTTTCGCCCAGGCTGGCGGCCATGGCCGGCAGCGCGGTGTTGACGATGGTCGAGTCCAGCATCTGCATGAAGATGGCCAGTGAAACCAGCCACAGCAGGGGACGGAAACGGGCGTAGTCGGACGGCGAAGCCGGCACAGACGGGTCGGACATGGCGTGGGGAGCCGGTGGAGCGGGGCGGCCATGATCGCCCATGTGAAGTCACGGCGCGATAAACGTCGCACCGTGACGTATTTGACACGATCAGCGGCGGCTGTGGCTGTGTACCGCGTCCACCAGCACCTGCACGTGCGCCGGATCCATGTCCGGCGACATGCCATGGCCCAGGTTGAACACGTGGCCCTCGCGCGAACCGCCGTTGCCGGCGGCGTAGGTGTCCAGCACGCGCGCGGCCGCGGCAGCGATCGCATCGGGTGAGGCGTACAGCGTGGTCGGGTCCAGGTTGCCCTGCAGGGCAACCCGGCCGCCGGTGCGGCGCAGGGCCTCGTCCAGGTCCAGCGTCCAGTCCAGCCCCAGTGCATCGGCACCGGTCTGCGACAGCGCCTCCAGATGCAGGCCGGTGCCCTTGCCGAACAGGATCAGCGGCGTGCGCTCGCTGCCTTCGCCGCGCTCCAGGCCTTCGGCAATGCGCTGCAGGTAGCGCAGCGAGAATTCGCGGTACATGGCCGGCGAAAGCACGCCGCCCCAGGTGTCGAACACCTGCAGGGCCTGCGCACCGGCGGCACGCTGCGCGCCCAGGTAGGCGATCACCGCCTCGGTGGTCACCTCCAGCAGGCGGTGCAGGGCCTGCGGGTGGTTCAGCGCCATCGCCTTGATGCGCGCGAAATCCTTGCTGCCGCCGCCTTCCACCATGTAACAGGCCAACGTCCACGGGCTGCCGGAGAAGCCGATCAGCGGCACCTGGCCGTCCAGTTCGCGGCGGATCAGGCGCACCGCATCCATCACGTAGCCCAGGTCCTGTTCCATGTCCGGCACGGCCAGCTTGGCAATGGCGGCCTCGTCACGCACCGGATGGCGGAACTTCGGGCCTTCGCCCTCGACGAAGTACAGCTCCAGGCCCATCGCATCGGGAATGGTCAGGATGTCCGAGAACAGGATGGCCGCATCCAGCGGGAAGCGGCGCAGCGGCTGCAGGGTCACTTCGCAGGCGATTTCCGGGTTCTTGGCCATGCCCAGGAAGCTGCCGGCCTTGGCCCGGGTCGCGCGGTATTCCGGCAGGTAGCGGCCGGCCTGGCGCATCAGCCAGACGGGGGTGCAGTCCACCGGTTCACGGCGAAGGGCGCGCAGCAGGCGATCGTTGCGAAGGGGGCTGGTCACGATGGGCTTTCCTTGGGCGAAGAGGGGCAGCGGCTCAATCGCCGTGCGAAAGAATCTGGAAGCCGCGATGCAGTTCGGCATCGCGGGCCTTGTCGAAGGCATGGCGGGCTTCATCGGCCTGCAGGAACAGCTCGCGCCGCAGCTGCGAGCGCGCACCGACGCGGCCGCTCTCACGCAGCAGTTCCCAGCCGCCGAACAGGTCCGGCAGCAGGGTCAGGCGCAGGAAACGCGGTGCCTGCGCACCGGCATCGGGATGTTGCAGGTAGACATGCATGGGCCGATTGTAGCGGGGCAGGGGTGAGCCCTGCCGCAACGCCCGCTGGGCAGCGCCGGGCCATGCCCGGTGAACATGGACCCGCTCAGCCCGCGCCCAGCACCTTCAGCACCGCCGCTTCATCCACGTCCGGCACCACTTCGGCGCGGCCCATGCCCCGCCACAGCACCAGACGCAGGCGGCCGGCCACGTTCTTCTTGTCCAGCCGCATGCGGCCCAGCAGGGCCTGCGGGTCCAGCCCGGCGGGAATGGCCACCGGAAGCCCCAGCCGTTCCAGCAGCGCCTGCAGGCGCACGCGGTCGGCATCGTCGGCCAGGCCCAGGTCGGCGGAAAGCCGCGCGGCCAGCACCATGCCCACTGCCACCGCCTCACCGTGGTTCAGGGCATCGCGGCCGGGCGCCGAGTAGCCCTGCTCGGTCTCGATGGCGTGGCCAAAGGTGTGGCCCAGGTTCAACAGCGCACGCTCGCCCTTCTCGAAGGGATCGCGTTCGACGATGGCGGCCTTGTGCCGGCAGCTGCGTGCGATGGCCTCGGCCAGCGCGGCCTGCTCACCGGCCACCAGCGCCTCGGCGTGCTGCTGCAGCCATTCAAAGAACACCGCATCGCCCAGCGCACCGTACTTCACCACTTCGGCCAGGCCCGCGCGCAGTTCGCGCGGCGGCAGCGTGGCCAGCACGCGGGTATCGGCAATCACCGCGCGCGGCGGGTGGAAGGCGCCGACCAGGTTCTTGCCGGCCGGAATATCCACCGCGGTCTTGCCGCCCACCGACGAATCGACCATGGCCAGCAGGGTGGTGGGCAGCTGCACGCAGTCCACGCCCCGCATCCAGCAGGCCGCGGCGAAGCCGGCCAGGTCGCCGACCACGCCGCCGCCCAGGGCGAACACGCAGGCGTCGCGGGTGGCACCCAGCGCGGCCAGTGCTTCGATGGCATGGCCGAATTCGGCCAGAGTCTTGGACGCTTCGCCAGCGGCCAGCACGTGTTCGCCCACGATCAGGTCCGGGCGTGCGGCCAGCAGGGCATTGCGCAGGGCGGCCAGGTACAGCGGCGCCACCTCGCTGTCGCTGAGCAGCAGCACATGGCGGCCGCGTACGTGCGAGGCCAGCGCAGCGCCGTCGGCCTGGGCGCCGGCGCCGATGGTGATGGTGTAGGGACGGTCGCCGGCAACGGCGACCTGCAGCAGGGAAGGGGTGGTCATGCGTTCAGGTCCTGGCGCTGCCATTGCGCGGCCAGCTTGACGACAAGCTGGGCGGTCGCATCGGCGGCGGTGTACGGGTCGGTGTCAAGCGTGATGTCGGCCAGCGCGTGGTACAGCGGGTCGCGCACGGCGGCCAGGTCGTGCAGTACCTGTTCACGGTCCGGGCGCTGCAGCAGCGGGCGCCCCTTGTCGCGGGCCAGCCGTTCCAGCTGGGCCGCCACGCTCACATGCAGGTGCACCACGAAGCCGCGCTGGGCGATCAGGGCGCGGTTGTCCGGGTCCAGCACGGCGCCGCCGCCGGTGGATACCAGCTGGCCCTGGCCAGCCAGTACCTGGGCCAGGGCCTGGCGTTCATGGGCGCGGAAGCCGGCTTCGCCGGAGTGCTCGAAAATGGTCGGAATGCTGGCGCCGGCGGTATCGACGATGGCCTGGTCCACGTCCACGAAGTGCAGCGTGAAGCGTTCGGCCAGGCGGCGGCCGATGCAGGTTTTGCCGGCGCCCATCGGGCCGATCAGGATCAGGTTCGGAGCAGGATTCATGCCCTGTGATGCTAACACCTTCACGCCCCGGGCCCGGCACGATGGTTGCGGTTGGAAGCATCCGCGCGTCGCTGTCAGCGCACGGCCTGCACCTGCCGTTGCCCGTCCAGCTGCACCACGTGGTCGGCCAGCGCGGGCAGGGCGCGCAGCGCCTGGCGGCTGACACGCTCGTAGTACTGCACGAAGCGCTCCAGCTGTGGGCGGGTCATGCCATGGCGACCGGGCTGCGCTGCCTGCAGGTTCTGCTCCTGCTGCCAGCGCCAGCGCGGAACCACCGAGAAATCCGGCGGCTGCAGGAACCACAGGCGGTCACAGCGCTGCCACAGCGCCGGGTAGTGGTCGGCCAGGGCCTGGTTGCACCAGCGCCGCCAGCGCCCGTCCGGGTCGGCCTCGTGCTCCAGCGCGTTCAAGGGGCTGTCCAGTTCGGCATCGGCCTGCGCGGGCGTGCCCAGGAACCAGCCTTCGAACACCAGCAGGTCCAGCGGTGCGTCCAGCGCCGACCACTGCGCTTCGGGCAGGCGCTCATCGGCCAGCTTGTCGAAGCGCGGCAGCGCCAGCGGCTGGCGCGCGGCCACCGCGTCGAGCACTGCGTGGGCCAGCGGCAGGTCGTGGGTGCCGGGCGGGCCGCGGGTGATCAGCAGCGGATGCACCTGGCGGGCCAGACGTTGGCGCTGCGCCCGGGTCAGGTAGACATCGTCGATGGACAGGGCCGCCGCGTTCAGGCCCCGTGACCGGGCGCGCGCCACCACCTGCGCGGCCAGCGTCGATTTGCCGCTCCCCTGCACGCCACTGATGGCCAATACTGGCACCGTGGCGGTACTGGCCAGCGCGTCATCCAGCGCCTGCTCGGCGAGCGCTTCGGGGAATCCTTTCACCACGGGCATGTACGCAGCAGCAACCATGCCGCCACAATAGCCCAATCCGAGTGAGAAGAAGCGAACCATGAGCGACCTTTACGCCGAAGCCCTGTCCACCTTTGCCGCCCTGTTCGAGGAGGCCAGGCAGAGCCGCGAGGTCGAGCCCAATGCGATGACCGTGGCCACCGCAGATGCGCAGGGCCGTCCGTCGGCGCGCACCGTGCTGCTGAAGGCCTTCGATGAGCGTGGCTTCGTGTTCTATACGCACCTGGACAGTCACAAGGGCCGCGAGCTGCAGGCCAACCCGCAGGCGGCACTGCTGTTCCTGTGGCGCAGCCTGCGCGAGGCCGGCATCCAGGTGCGCATTGAAGGGCGCGTGGAGCAGGTGGCCGATGCCGAGGCCGATGCCTATTTCGCCAGTCGCCCACGTATGAGCCAGATCGGCGCCTGGGCATCGCTGCAGTCGAAGACGCTGGCCAGCCGCGAGGAATTCGATGCGCGTGTGGCCGAGGTGGAAGCACGCTTCGAAGGCCAGGACGTGCCGCGCCCGGATGGCTGGAGCGGCCTGCGCGTGGTGCCAGACCGCATCGAGTTCTGGTACGGCGCGCAGTTCCGCCTGCACGAGCGTTGGTGCTACGAAGTGGGTGCCGAAGGGCGCTGGAGCAAGCGCCTGCTGTACCCGTGATCGACGCCGCGGCCGCGCTGTTCTGGTAGTGGCCAACCTTGGTTGGCGGTTTGCTGTGTCGACCCAGGTCGACACCTACCGTGGCGCTGTCAGCAGGCCTTCCAGCGCCTCCACGTCCACAGGGTCGCGCTGTGCAGCCGTCATGAATCGCTCGGCAAATACATCCCACAACCGGCTGCGCAGGAAGTAGCGGAACAGCTCGGCATCCAGATGCTGCTCGTTGCACATCAACGCCATGATGCGCAGCGTTTCGCTGAGCGGCTTGGCCGGCTTGTAAGGGCGGTCGGCGGCGGTGAGTGCTTCGAACACGTCGCACAGTGCCATCACCCGGTCCAGCAACCCCAGCTGGTCGCCGGGCAGGCGCCGCGGATAACCCTTGCCGTCCAGCCGCTCGTGATGGGTGGCGGCCAGCTCCGGCACCATTTCCAGGCCCGGCGGCCAGGGCAGGGCCTTCAGCATCACGTAGGTCTGCACGATGTGGTTGTTGATGCGGAAGCGGTCTTCGTCGGTGAGCGTGCCGCGGCGGATGCCCAGGTTGTACAGCTCGCCGATGTTCTGCTGGCACGGGGGCAGTTCCATGTTGAAGCCGAGCGTATTGCGCGGGTCGCCTGCTTCCACGGCCGGGCGGTCGCTGCCCCACGGCACGCGGTGTTCGGGCAGGTCCTGCAGCAGGGTGGCCGCGGCCGGCAGGGACGGAGCCTGCGGGCGCTGTGCTTGCAGATGGCGAAGCTCGGCGGCCGACAGGCCCAGGCGGTCGTCGAAGTTGCGCTGCCAGGGTTGCTGGCCGATGGCCTGCAGCCGCGCGATGGCTTCATCGGCCATGAATTCGCCGCCCAGGTTGCAGCCGGCCACGAACGCGAAATCATCCTGCAGCTGCTGCTGTCGGCTGGCGAGCTGCGGTGCAGTGGTTTCGCCACGTGCGGCCGACAGTTCCGCATCGCGCCAGAGGATCTCGAAGCGCAGGCGCACCTCGTGGATGCGGTTGCGGATGACCTCCAGCTTGGTCGCCTTGTCCACGATGTGCTCGGGACTGATGACCTTGCCGCAGTCGTGCAGCCAAGCGCCAAGCCGGAACGCCTCACGCTCGCCTTCGCTCATGCGGAATGCAGCGTAGCGCCCGTCATCGGCCTGGTGCAGGTGCTCGGCCAGCTCGATGGCCATCTGCGGCACGCGCTCGCAGTGGGCGCCGGTGTAGGGGCTCTTGGCGTCGATCGCATCGGCCAGCAGGCGGATGAGTGCCTCGAACAACTGCCGTTGCGCCTCGGACAGCTGGCGGGTCTCGATGGCCACCGCCAGCATGCCCGACAGGCGCTGGGTGAACTGCAGGAAGGCCGCATCGTCGTGGGCGGCATCGGTCGGGTGCTCCAGGACCAGCAGTCCCTGCAGGTTGCCCTGCCGGCCGCGCAGGGGCAGTCGCAGTTGTCCGGCCGGTGGCTGGTCGTGCACCGCGTCGGTCGGCCACGCGATGTGCGCCGGCAAGGGCGTGTACAGCGTGCCCACCAGAGCCGCGCGGTGCAGGGCACCGGTGGGTGCATCTGGAAGATAGACCGCCGCCGCGCGAGATTGGGTGGCCTTGACCATTTGCTCCAGCACCCGCTGCAGCATGCGCTCCATCTGCGGCTCGGTGGCCAGGCATTCGGTCAGGTCCAGGAACGCGGCAATCGTGCCGCCCATATGCTGGATGGCCTGCGACAGCTCGCTCACCTCGCGCACGCGGCTGGCAGGCAAGGGCGCGCCGGTGAAGTCGAAGCGGGCAATACGCAGGCTGCGTTCGCGCAGGCCGACCAGGCTGCGGCCCAGGGCGCGCCCGGCCAGCCAGCCCAGTGGCAACAGCAGCAGGGTCAGCAACAGCGCCAGGCCCAGCGTCTGCGCGGCACGCCGGCGCGCGTCGGCCGCCAGCTCATCCATCGGCAGCGCTTCCAGCAGATCGAAGGTCTGCCCGTGCCCGGTCTGCAGCCGCGAACGCAACCCGATCCAGGTGCGACCTGCGGTGTTGAACTGCACGGGCAGGCCGCTGTGCGTGGCGCGTGCCTGGGCCTGCGCCAGCGGGGTGTGGCCTGCTGGCGCGGCCAACGTGCTGGCAACGATCTCGCCGTTGCCGTGCAGCAGGGCCAGCTCGGTACCCGGTGTTGCCCGCAGCGTGGCCAGCACCTGGGCCAGATCGTCCAGTGCCACATCTACGCCGACCACGGCGTCGGCGGTGGTGGCGCGTTCACTGAGCGTGACGCCCATGCGGCCGGTGGTGGCAAAGCGATACGGCACCGAGACATGCACGCTGCCCGGGCGCTGCCACGCCTGCTGGTACCAGCTGCGCTGGCGCGGATCGAAGTCGTGGCTGGGCCATGGGCGTGTCGGCAGCGGCTGGCCTTGCGCATCCAGGAAGTGGAAGCGTGCCACGCGCGTGCCGTCGACCTGTTGGCTGAGCGTCTGCAGCAGCATGTCGGCAGTACTGGGCGCCGCCACGCTTTCGCGCACGGCCGGCACCGCCAGTGATCGGGCCAGCAGCAGATCGCCATTGGGGTAGGCCACGTACACCGAGGCTGCCACCGGCGCCGCGCGCAGTGCGGCCAGCAGCGGCGCGGCATGGTCCAGGCGGCTGCGTTCGTCGGCCAGGGCGGGCAGCTGGCCGGCGCCGATCTGGCCCAGCGCCACCTGTGCCGGGGCAAACTGCAGGCGCAACTGTTCGGCCAGCAGGGTGGTATCGCGCAGGGCGCGCTGCCGGGCATCCGCGCCCAGGCGCTGGTAGGTGGCAATCACGCCCCAGCCGATCAGCAGTGCGGCGACCAGGGCCATGCAGGTCATGGTCAGCGCGGTGATATGGACGCGGATGCGGAACTGGCGCGGACCCGGTACGGCGTGGCTCATCAGGCTTCCCCCCTATGCCGATAGCCCTACGCAGGTTGCGTGCGCAACCGGACAGGGGGCGGGGCCGCCTTTGTAGAGTCGAGCTTGTTCGACTGCCTGGGCAGTCGAGCAAGCTCGACTCTACGAGCCCGTCCTATCTGCCAAGAGGGCCGTGACCGGCTGTAGGGTGGAGTTCGAGTACGTCAGATTGTTGTCGCGATTCCCGGCCGTTACGATCCCCAGTTCCCGCGTGTCGTCCTCTACGACGTTGACTCCCATGGTGCAGTGATTTCTGGGGCCGCTTACCTTGGTTCCGCCAATCAGTGCCGTTGGTTGGGGTAATCCCGTTGTTTCATGGATCCTGATGAAGTCTGTTGCAGCAAGGAGGTTTGCCAGCACCTCTCTCGCTCTTCTGCCATCCAATACCCGGATCTGGACTTCCGACATTCTGATGTCGATTCCGCTTTCGAAACGCACCCCCGATTTCGACAGCTGTTCGCCCATTTTTTTCTTGTGCCGCCCGTAGCGTTTCAAGGGAGCGTGGCGCGACTCTCGCGGAATACAATCTGCTCTGCGTATACCTGGCTAGATTTCGCTCTGGATCTTTGGTGAACAGCACGACGATTTGGAATTCGGGCGAGTGCTCGATGTAGAGGCCTGCGAACGTTTCCGGGTTTTCCGTCGCGATGCGTTGCTGCAGTCGACCGGCGTCTCTCGACGCGGCGAGTCGTTGTGTCGCCTCTTCGGTGGACGTCCTGTAAGTGTCTGCGTACTTCTCAGAAACCATGTCCCTGTCCTGAGTCGCTGCGTTCAGATTGAATATCGCAGATGCTGCAAGCAGGGTGACGGTTGCAGTCAGGATGTTGCGTGATCCGGATGAGGTTTTCACTGGATTTCCTTATCGATTGTCAGGGTGTGCGTGGATATGACGTCCTTTCATCGGGATTGGCGGAGTGATTTCTTGAACGTCATGGTTCTGATTGATATCGCGTGCCGGTGCAGTCTGGTGTGAGCCATTTGGCAGTTCGTTCCATCCGCGAGCATGCCCTGGCCGCAGCTTCCATCAACGAGCAGAATTTTCGAGCATATACAGTCGTGCGGGAGTGCTGGTGGGTCTCCGTCGTGCACAGGCGCGAATGCGGAATCCTCTGGGAACGGGTACAGCATTGATCATTCGGTTCCTCTCGCACCTCTGCGGTTCTGCAGGGGACAATATGTCGCCAATGGACCGGCCAGCTTCATCTCCGAGATGGCCGCGACTCGGCACACTCGGGATGATGTTCCCTGCTCCGGAGTTGCCATGCCGTCCTGGCGCTGTCTGTTTGCCGTGCCGTCCCCGCGCGGTGGTATTGAAGGTCTGCTGCTGCTTTCAGCACGCATCGTGGCGGGGGTGATGTTCAGCGTGTCCGGCTGGAACAAGGTGTTCACCGACGAGGGGCGCGAGCGTATGGTGCATACGCTGGTCGAGGCAGGTATTCCGTTTCCGGTGTTCAGTGCGCCAGTGCTGGGCACAGGTGAATGGATTGCTGGCGGTCTGCTGGTACTGGGGGTTCTGAGCCGCCCCTCGGCCCTGATGCTCGCGGCGATATGCGCGGTGGCGGCGCTGACCGATGGCATTGCACGGATTCCGGCGGGGATGGGCGTGCTGGATTGGTTGAGCTGGTTCTTCTATCTGAGCGAAGTTGCGTTGGGTATGTTGCTGTTGTGGATTGCCTCGGCCGGCAGTGGCCGGTTGGCCGTCGAAGCGCGGTGGGGACGGCAAAGGAGCGTCTCGGGTCTTCGATAAGTCGAGCAAGCTCGACTCTACAAACCCTCTGCGCGCAGCCAGCGCCACAGCGTGGTGCGCGATACACCCAGTGCCTGGGCCATGCCTTCGCGGTCGTTGCGGTGTTCCTGCAGCAGGCCTTCCAGCTGGGCGCGGGGCGGGCGCTTGCCGTTGCTTTCCAGTGGCAGCGCCGGTATGCCTTCGTGCACCAGCTCCGGCGCCAGCTGCAGCAGGCGCGTAGCGTCGATCAGCCCTTCGCCCGGCTGCCAGTGGATGCGCAGGCGATCCACCAGGTTGCGAAGCTCGCGCACGTTGCCGGGCCAGCCGGCGGTGGTAAGCACGGTCATGGCGTCCTCGGCCAACGGCGCATCGATGCCGCGCAGCTGGCGGAAGAAGTGCTGGACCAGCAGTGGCACATCGCTGCGGCGCGCGCGCAGGGGGGGCAGGGCAATGCGCAGTGCGGCCAGGCGGTAATAGAGATCACGACGGAAGCTGCCTGCGGCCGCGCGCTGTTCCAGCGACTGCAGGGTGGCGGCCACCACGCGCAGGTCAACCGAGGTGGGCTCGGTGGCGCCCACGCGCAGCACTTCGCGTTCTTCCAGCACCCGCAGCAGCCGCGTCTGCAGGGGCAGCGGCAGTTCCCCGATTTCATCCAGGAACAAGGTGCCACCATCGGCCGCTTCCACCAGGCCCACGCGGCCGCCCCGGCGTGCGCCGGTGAACGCACCATCGCTGTAACCGAACAGTTCCGACTCCAGCAGTGATTCGCTGATGGCTCCGCAGTTCAGTGCTACGAAACGACCGCGGCGGCCGCTGGCGGCGTGCAGCTGGCGCGCCACCAGTTCCTTGCCGGTGCCGGTCTCGCCGGTCACCAGTACGGTGCTGTCGTGGGGCGCATACAGCGCAATCTGTGCACGTACCTGTGCCATCGCATCGCTGTCACCCAGCAGCTCGTGCGCCTCACTGCGCGCCGTTGCACGCCGGCGCGGCGCGGGGCGGGCGCCACCGGAACGGGCCAGGGCCTGGGTCAGTTCCAGCGCATGCTCGAAGGCCTGCCGCACCGAGTCGGCCGAGTACAGCAGCACGCCGGGCAGGCCCATCTGTTCGGCGTGGTCGATGGCCATGCCGGTGCCCACGATCACCTCGATGCCGTTGGCGCGCAGATCGGCGATGCAGTCGCGCGCGTCCTCGCGGGTGACGAAGCGGCGGTGCTCGATGTCCAGCCCGAAGCTGTGCTGGAAGTTGCTGAACACCGGCACGTCGCTGGCGTGGGTGACCAGCCCGATGCGGCTGGCGATGCGCCGCGCCCGCGCCAGCGCTTCCATCAGGTCGAAGCCGTTGGCCTGGATCGGCACCAGCGGCAGATCCAGGCGGCCGCGCAGCCAGGCCGCGTTCGAGCCACCGGCAATGACCACGTCGCAATGCTCGCGGCGCAGGCGCTGGCCGATCACCTCCACCGCCTCCTCGAAGCCGAGGTTGATCTGTTCGATGCGCGCGCGGCGGTCGAATTCGGGAATGACATCGCCGAGCAGGCCGGTCAGGCGCGAAACGCTGACGGTCCAGATCACCGGGCGGTCGGCATCGACAGGGGGCAGGGGCGAGCGCGGCAGGTACATGGCGCGGCACTTACTGTGGATGTTTCATGATACGCCTGTTTCAATGTTTCATGTGTTTCATGTTGTGGTCACGGTCACCCTTTTGAAATCAATGGCTTGCACCTTGGCACGGTGTTTGCGGCTGTACCCATGACTTATCTACTGGACTGCCGCATGACTGCTTCCACCCCTGCTTCCGCCGGTGCCCGCTTCCGCCAGGCCCTGACTGCCGAATCGCCGCTGCAGGTGATCGGCGCGATCAACGCCAACCATGCGCTGCTGGCCAAGCGCGCCGGCTTCCGCGCCATCTACCTGTCCGGCGGCGGCGTGGCCGCCGGCTCGCTGGGCCTGCCGGACCTGGGCATCAACACCCTGGAAGACGTGCTGATCGACGTGCGCCGCATCACCGATGTCTGCGACCTGCCGCTGATGGTGGATATCGATACCGGCTTCGGCCCGAGCGCCTTCAACATCGCGCGCACGGTGAAGTCGTTGATCAAGGCTGGTGCGGCCGCCTGCCATATCGAAGACCAGGTCGGTGCCAAGCGCTGCGGCCACCGCCCGGGCAAGGAAATCGTCTCGCAGGGTGAAATGGTCGACCGGGTGAAGGCCGCCGCCGATGCCAAGACCGATCCGGATTTCTTCCTGATCGCGCGTACCGACGCCATCCAGGTGGACGGCGTGGACAAGGCCATCGAACGCGCCATCGCCTGCGTCGAGGCCGGCGCCGACGGCATCTTCGCCGAGGCCGCCTACGACTTGGACACCTACCGCCGCTTCGTCGATGCGGTGAAGGTGCCGGTGCTGGCCAACATCACTGAATTCGGGGCCACCCCGCTGTTCAGCCGCGACGAACTGGCCTCGGCCGGCGTGGCCATCCAGCTGTTCCCGCTGTCGGCCTTCCGTGCCGCCAACAAGGCTGCCGAGAACGTCTATGAGTCGGTGCGCCGCGATGGCCACCAGCGCAACGTGGTCGACGCCATGCAGACCCGTGAAGAGCTGTATGACCGCATCGGTTACCACGCCTTCGAACAGCAGCTCGACGCCCTGTTCGCCGCCAAGAAATAAGCAGTACCCTGCACCATCAGTTTTCGGAGGGAAAACATGAACGATACGACCGCAACCCCGACCTTCAAGCCGAAGAAGTCCGTCGCCCTGTCCGGCACCGCCGCCGGCAACACCGCGCTGTGCAGCGTGGGCCGCAGTGGCAACGACCTGCACTACCGCGGCTATGACATCCTGGACCTGGCCAACACCAGCGAGTTCGAGGAAATCGCCTACCTGCTGGTGCACGGCAAGCTGCCGACCCGCGCCGAACTGGTCTCGTACAAGGCCAAGCTGAAGTCGCTGCGCGGCATTCCGGCCGCGGTGAAGGCCGCGCTGGAAGAACTGCCGCCGTCGGCCCACCCGATGGACGTGATGCGCACCGGTGTATCGGTGCTTGGCTGCGTGGCGCCGGAAAAGGATGACCACAACCATCCGGGCGCGCGTGACATCGCCGACAAGCTGATGGCCTGCCTGGGCTCGATGCTGCTGTACTGGTACCACTGGAGCCACAACGGCCGCGCCATCGACGTGGAAACCGACGACGACTCCATCGGTGGCCACTTCCTGCACCTGCTGCACGGCGAGAAGCCGCAGGATTCGTGGGTGCGTGCGATGCACACATCGCTGATCCTGTACGCCGAGCACGAGTTCAACGCCTCCACCTTCACCTGCCGTGTCATCGCCGGTACCGGCAGCGACATGTACAGCGCGATCTGCGGTGGCATCGGCGCGCTGCGCGGCCCCAAGCATGGCGGCGCCAATGAAGTGGCCTTCGAAGTGCAGAAGCGCTACGACAGCCCGGATGAAGCCGAGGAAGACATCAAGGCCCGCGTCGAGCGCAAGGAAGTGGTGATCGGTTTCGGCCACCCGGTCTACACCGTGTCCGACCCGCGCAACAAGGTCATCAAGGACGTGGCCCGCGAGCTGTCCGAAGAGCAGTCCAGCATGAAGATGTACGACATCGCCGAGCGCCTGGAATCGGTGATGTGGGACATCAAGAAGATGTTCCCGAACCTGGACTGGTTCAGCGCGGTCAGCTACCACATGATGGGCGTGCCGACGGCCATGTTCACCCCCCTGTTCGTGATCGCCCGCACCGCCGGCTGGAGCGCGCACATCGTCGAACAGCGCATCGACGGCAAGATCATCCGCCCGAGTGCCAACTACATCGGCCCGGAAGACCGCGAGTTCGTCGCCATCGACAAGCGCGCCTGATCCACCTGCTGTCTGCACCCGGCCGGCCCGTTGCCGGCCGGGTGATTTCGCCGCCGCATCGCCGGCACCCGGCCCGCCCCAAGCATTCCGCCAGCCCATGAATACCGACTACCGCAAGAACCTTCCCGGCAGCACGCTGGACTATTTCGACGCGCGCGCCGCCGTCGATGCCATCCAGCCCGGCGCCTACGCCACGCTGCCGTACACCTCGCGTGTGCTGGCTGAAAACCTGGTGCGCCGCTGCGAGCCGGCCACGCTGGTTGATTCGCTGAAGCAGCTGATCGAACGCCGCCGCGATCTGGATTTCCCGTGGTTCCCGGCGCGCGTGGTCTGCCATGACATCCTGGGGCAGACCGCCCTGGTCGATCTGGCCGGCCTGCGCGATGCGATCGCCGACAAGGGCGGCGATCCGGCCAAGGTGAACCCGGTGGTGCCGGTGCAGCTGATCGTCGATCACTCGCTGGCGGTGGAGTGTGGTGGGTTCGATCCGCAGGCGTTCGAGAAGAACCGCGCCATCGAAGACCGCCGCAACGAAGACCGTTTCCACTTCATCGACTGGACCAAGCTGGCGTTCCAGAACGTGGACGTGATTCCGCCGGGCAATGGCATCATGCACCAGATCAACCTGGAGAAGATGTCGCCGGTGGTCTATGTGCAGGACGGCGTGGCCTTCCCCGATACCTGCGTGGGCACCGACAGCCACACCCCGCACGTGGACGCGCTGGGCGTGATCGCCATTGGCGTAGGCGGCCTGGAAGCGGAGAACGTGATGCTGGGCCGCGCCTCGTGGATGCGCCTGCCGGACATCATCGGCGTGGAACTGACCGGCAAGCCGCAGCCGGGCATCACCGCTACCGACGTGGTGCTGGCACTGACCGAGTTCCTGCGCAAGGAACGCGTGGTCGGCGCCTGGCTTGAATTCTATGGCGAAGGCGCTGCGGCACTGACCATCGGTGACCGCGCCACCATTTCCAACATGTGCCCCGAGTATGGTGCCACCGCGGCGATGTTCTACATCGATGCGCAGACCACCGACTACCTGCGCCTGACCGGTCGCGAGGAGTCGCAGGTAGCGCTGGTGGAGAATTACGCGCGCACCACCGGCCTGTGGGCCGACGACCTGGTCACTGCCCAGTACGAGCGCGTGCTGCGTTTCGACCTGTCCAGCGTGGTGCGCAACATGGCCGGGCCGAGCAACCCGCACAAGCGTGTGGCCACCGCCGAGCTGGCCGAGCGCGGCATCGCCGATGAAGCCAAGCTGGCGGCCGGTCGTGGCGAACAGGCGCAGGGCCTGATGCCCGATGGCGCGGTGATCATCGCGGCCATCACCAGCTGCACCAATACCTCCAACCCGCGCAACGTGATCGCCGCGGCGCTGCTGGCGCGCAACGCCAATGCACGCGGCCTGCAGCGCAAGCCGTGGGTGAAGTCGTCGCTGGCACCGGGGTCGAAGGCGGTGCAGCTGTACCTGGAAGAATCCGGCCTGCTGCCCGACCTGGAACAGCTGGGCTTCGGCATCGTGGCCTTCGCCTGCACCACCTGCAACGGCATGAGTGGCGCGCTGGACCCGAAGATCCAGCAGGAAATCATCGATCGCGACCTGTACGCGACCGCTGTGCTGTCGGGCAACCGCAACTTCGATGGCCGCATCCACCCGTATGCCAAGCAGGCCTTCCTGGCCTCGCCACCGCTGGTGATCGCCTACGCCATCGCCGGCACCGTGCGCTTCGATATCGAAAAGGATGTGCTGGGCGTGGATGCCGAAGGCAACGAAGTCCGCCTGAAGGACATCTGGCCGAGCGATGCCGAGATCGATGCCGTGGTGAAGGCCTCGGTGAAGCCCGAGCAGTTCCGCAAGGTCTACAACCCGATGTTCAACGTGCGCGTGGAGCATGGCGCGGCGGTCAGCCCGCTGTACGACTGGCGCCCGCAGAGCACCTACATCCGCCGCCCGCCGTACTGGGAGGGCGCGCTGGCTGGTGAGCGCACGCTGGCGGGCATGCGCGCGCTGGCTGTGCTGCCGGACAACATCACCACCGACCACCTGTCGCCGTCCAATGCGATCCTGGCCTCCAGCGCCGCCGGCGAATACCTGGCGAAGATGGGCCTGCCGGAAGAGGACTTCAATTCCTACGCCACCCACCGTGGCGACCATCTGACCGCACAGCGCGCCACCTTCGCCAACCCGAAGCTGTTCAACGAAATGGTGCGCAACGACGACGGCAGCGTGAAGCAGGGTTCGCTGGCGCGGGTGGAGCCGGAAGGCAAGGTGATGCGCATGTGGGAGGCCATTGAAACCTACATGGACCGCAAGCAGCCGCTGATCATCATCGCCGGTGCCGACTACGGCCAGGGCAGCTCGCGTGACTGGGCCGCCAAGGGCGTGCGCCTGGCCGGCGTGGAAGCGATCGTGGCCGAGGGCTTCGAGCGGATTCACCGTACCAACCTGATCGGCATGGGCGTGCTGCCGCTGGAGTTCAAGCCGGGCACCACCCGCCTGACCCTGGGCATCGACGGCACCGAGACCTTCGACGTGGTGGGCGAGCGCACCCCGCGCGCCGACCTGACCCTGGTCATCCACCGCCGCGACGGCCAGGACGTGGTGGTGCCGGTTACGTGCCGCCTGGACAGCGACGAGGAAGTGGCGATCTACGAGGCCGGTGGCGTGCTGCAGCGCTTCGCACAGGACTTCCTGGAAGGCGCCAAGGTGGCGTGAGGCCGGGCTGAATGCCTGCCCCCGCCGGTCGGGGGCGGGCTTGTCCGACACCAGGGTGGGGCGCACACTGACTTGGCAAAAACTGCCAAAGGAGAGTCTGATGGCCACCATGAACATTTCGCTGACCGATCCGCTCAAGCAGTTCGTGGACGAGGAAGTACGCGAAGGCGGTTACTCCAGCACCTCCGACTACGTGCGCGACCTGATCCGCCAGCGCCAGCGCAGCAAGGCGGAAGCATTGCTTCGACAGTTGATCGCCGAGGGCTTGGCCTCAGGGCCTGCCACGCCGGTGACGGCTGACACGTTCGAGCGGATGCGTCGCGAACTGACCGAAAGGATGGAGCGTGAAGGCGATTGACTGGAGGCCGAGGGCAGAGACCGACGCGGCCGATGCTGCGCTGTGGTTCGCGCGGCAGGGAGGAGTCGCACTAGGCACGCGTTTCCTGGCCGAGTTGCAGGCCACCCTGCAGCGCATTGCCTTGTTTCCAGCTTCGGGCTCCAGCAGACACGCCGAACTCGCCGCGCAGTTGCCTGGCACGTTGCGTTTCATGCCGGTTTCCTCCTTTGAACGCTATCTCGTTTACTACATTGACCAGCCTGCGCGCGTGCACGTCATACGCGTGTGGTGTGTTGACCGTGGCCTTGATGGGCTGATGCAAGACATCTCCTGACATTCAAACGCTTGGATCCGACGATGACCTTCCTCCCGCAACTCCGTATTCCCGCCACCTACATGCGCGGTGGCACCAGCAAGGGCGTGTTCTTCCGCCTGCAGGACCTGCCCGAAGCGGCGCAGGTGCCGGGCCCCGCCCGTAATGCGCTGCTGATGCGGGTGATCGGTTCGCCCGATCCGTATGGCAAGCACACCGATGGCATGGGCGGGGCAACGTCGAGCACCAGCAAGTGCGTGATCATTTCCGCCGCCTCGGTGCCGGATCACGACGTGGATTACCTGTATGGCCAGGTCTCCATCGATACCGCCTTCGTCGACTGGAGCGGCAACTGCGGCAACCTGAGCACGGCGGTGGGCCCGTTCGCCATTGCCAATGGCCTGGTCGACCCGGCCCGTGTGCCGCGCGACGGCCTGTGCACGGTGCGCATCTGGCAGGCCAACATCGGCAAGACCATCATCGCCCACGTGCCGATGTGCAACGGCGAAGTGCAGGAAACCGGTGATTTCGAGCTGGATGGCGTGACCTTCCCGGCGGCCGAGATCCAGCTGGAGTTCATTGATCCGTCCGATGACGGCGATGCCGGGGCGATGTTCCCCACCGGCAACCTGGTGGACACCCTGGACGTGCCGGGTGTGGGGAGCTTCGAGGTGACGATGATCACCGCCGGCATCCCGACCATCTTCCTCAACGCCGCCGACCTGGGCTACACCGGCACCGAACTGCAGCCGGCCATCAACGAAGACAAGGCGGCCCTGCAGAAGTTCGAGACTATCCGCGCCCACGGCGCATTGCGCATGGGCCTGATTTCGAAGCTGGAAGACGCGGCGACCCGCCAGCACACGCCGAAGGTGGCCTTCGTGGCGCCGGCACAGGATTACGTGTCGTCCAGCGGCAAAGCCATCCCGGCCTCGGCCATCGATCTGCATGCGCGCGCGCTGTCGATGGGCAAGCTGCACCACGCGATGATGGGTACCGCGGCAGTGGCCATTGGCACCGCCGCGGCGATTCCGGGCACCCTGGTCAACCGCGCGGCCGGTGGCGGCCAGCGTGAGACAGTCACCTTCGGCCATCCCTCCGGCACCCTGCGGGTCGGCGCCCAGGCCGGGCAGGTGGGCGGCCAGTGGACGGTGACCAAGGCGATCATGAGTCGCAGCGCCCGGGTGCTGATGGAAGGCAAGGTGCGGGTGCCGGCCGAATAAGGCCGGTAGCTGCACGGGGCCTGGTAGCTGCCCACCTTGGTGGGCAGGCGCGCGCCAGCGCGTGCGTGGGGCCCAGCGCCAACCAAGGTTGGCGACTACCGGCCACCCGCCGTCAACACCTTGACGCGGCGGCCCTATAATGGCCGCCTCGATCAAGGAGTGACGACATGAGCGGTCCGGCACGGCGGAAGCGGTGGGGTTGGGCGGCGGCTGTTCTGGCAGGAGGCCTGTTGCTGGGCCTGGCCGGTTGCCGCAACGACAGTGGGCAGCTGCCCAAGGCCAGTGGTGAAGCGATCACCACCCAGGCCGAGCAGGTGAAGGACTTCACCCTGCTGCGCGCCTATCCGGACCAGAAGAATGACGGCCTGTCGCTGGCACTGGAGTTCTCGCGCCCGCTGGTCGGCACCCAGGATTTCGACAAGCTGGTGCGCTTCGAAGAGAAGGTCGGCACCGAAGACAGCAGCTGGACCCTGTCCGATGACGGCCTGACCCTGCGCTACCCGTTCGTGGAGGCCGGCAAGGAATACAGCCTGGTCGTGTCCCCGGACCTGCTGGCCGCCGATGGCAATCGCCTGGGCAAGGAACTGAAGCAGAAGGTGTTCAGTGGCGAACTGAAGCCGGTGGCCGGTTTCGCCTCGCAGGGCAGCGTGCTGCCGGCAAAGGAAAGCCGCGGCCTGCCGGTGGTGTCGGTGAACGTGCCGGAAGTGGACGTCGAATTCCTGCGCGTGCGCGAAAAGGACCTGCCCACGTTCTTCAGCCAGTACCAGCGCGGCGGTCGTCGCGGCAGCTGGGAACTGAGCAGCGATTACGAGCGCAGCCCGATCAACAAGCTGGCCGAGCCGGTCTACGTCAACCGCTTCATCCTGGGCGGCAAGCAGAACGAGCGCGTTCTGACGTATCTGCCAACCCAGGACATCAAGGAGCTGCAGGAACCGGGCCTGTACTTCGCCCTGCTTAAGCGCACCGGTGATTACGAAGGCGAATTCGACACCGCGTTCTTCTCGGTCAGCGATATCGGCCTGCATACCCGCGCCTACAAGGACAAGCTGTTCGTCCACACCGCCTCGTTGAAGGATGGCGCCGCGCTGAAGAGCGTGGACCTGCGCGTGCTGGACGCCAAGGGCGAAGTGGTGCTGAAGGGCAGCACCGACGGCAATGGCAACGCCCTGCTGAACTACACCCTGGATGCGGCCCATGTGCTGGTGGCCAGCAGTGGCAAGGACACCAGCTTCCTGCCGTTCAACCAGCCCGCGCTGGACCTGAGCGAGTTCGCCGTGGCCGGCCGTGACAACGCCTGGTTCGATGTCTACGCCTGGTCCGGGCGCGATCTGTACCGCCCGGGGGAAACCGTGCGCCTGTCGGCGCTGCTGCGCGACAACGACGGCAAGCCGGTGAAGCCGCAGCCGGTGTTCCTGCGCCTGAAGCAGCCCGACGGCAAGACCTTCCGCGAAACCCGCCTGCAGCCGGGCGAGCAGGGCTACATCAACTTCGAACAGACCATTCCCGCCGAGGCGCCGACCGGGCGCTGGCAGGTCGAGTTCCGTACCGACCCGGCCAGCAAGGAAGCGATCCAGGGCATGACCCTGCGCATCGAGGAGTTCCTGCCCGAGCGCATGAAGCTGGACCTGGACAGCGCGCAGAAGACGCTGAAGCCGGGCGAGGAACTGCGCCTGCAGGCCAACGGCGCCTATCTGTATGGTGCGCCGGCCGATGGCAACCGCTTCACCGCGCGCATGGCCGTGGCCGCCGAGCAGAAGCCGGTGGAGGGCCTGCCGGGCTACTTCTTCGGCGACCCGACCCTGCAGCTGCCGCGTGATGCCAAGGACGTGATCGATACCACGCTGCCGGCCAACGGCCAGCTGCGCCAGGACGTTGCACTGCCCGAAGAGGCGGCCAAGGCCAAGGCGCCGATTGCCGTGGTGCTGTCGGGCAGCCTGTACGAGACCGGTGGCCGCACGGTCACCCGCACCCTGAAGCGGGTGATGTGGCCGGCCGATGCACTGGTCGGCGTGCGCCCGCTGTTCAACCCCGATGATGGCGCCGATTCCAATGGCAATGCGCGCTTCGAGCTGCTGCGTGTGGATGCGGCGGGTACGCCGAAGCCGGCCAAGGGCCTGAAGGTGACCCTGGTGCGCGAGCTGCGCGACTACCACTGGACCTTCAACGACAACCGTTGGGACTACGATTTCACCCGCCGCTTCGAGAACAAGGAAACGCGCACCGTCGATGCCGGCAGCAGCGCGGTGGCCTTCGATTTCCCGGTGGAGTGGGGCGAGTACCGGGTGGACGTGTTCGATCCGTCCACCGGCCTGACCAGTCGCTATCCGTTCCGCGCCGGCTGGAGCTGGGGCGATGACAACCGCGGCCTGGACGCCCGCCCGGACAAGGTCAAGCTGGGCCTGGACAAGACCGGTTACAAGGCCGGTGACACCCTGCAGGTGACGGTCACCCCGCCGCACGCCGGCAAGGGCCTGCTGATGGTCGAATCCGATCGCATGCTGTACGTGCAGGAGATCGACGCCAAGCCGGGCGCCACCTTCAAGATTCCGGTCACGGCCGACTGGGAACGCCACGACGTCTACATCACCGCGCTGGTGTTCCGTGGCGGTACCGCGCCCAGCAAGATCACCCCGGCGCGCGCGGTGGGCGTGGTGCACGTGCCGATGGACCGCAAGGGCCGCACCGTGGCCGTGGGCCTGGTGGCGCCCAAGCAGATGCGTCCGGAGCAGGAGCTGCCGGTCACCGTCAGCGCACCGCAGCTGGCCGGCAAGACCGCGCATGTCACGGTCTCGGCCGTCGACGTGGGCATCCTCAACATCACCCGCTTCCCGGTGCCCGACGCCGGTGCGCACTTCTTCGCCCAGCGCCGCCTGGGCATCGATGCCTACGACATCTATAGCCGGGTGATCGAAAGCTTCGACGGCGGCAGTGGCAAGCTGAAGTTCGGCGGCGACATGGGCCTGCAGGCACTGCCGCAGGCCAAGCGGCCGACCGCACGCGTGCAGACCGTGGACCTGTTCTCCGGCCCGGTGCAGCTCGATGCCAAGGGTATCGCCCGCATCCGCCTGAAGGTGCCCGACTTCAACGGCACCCTGCGCGTGTCGGCGGTGGTCTACAGCGACGACCAGTACGGCAAGCGCGATGTGGAAACCGTGGTGCGCGCACCGATCCTGGCCGAAGCCAGCATGCCGCGCGTGCTCGCCCCGGGCGACCGCAGCACGGTCACCCTGGATGTGCAGAACTTCACCGGCAAGCCGGGCGCGTTCAACGTGCGGGTGGAAACCGAAGGTCCGCTGTCGCTGGCCGAAGGCACGCGCAGCGTGCAGTTGAATGCCGATGCCAAGAGCACGCTCAGCTTCCCGCTGTCGGCGCGCGAAGGGCACAGCGTGGCCAAGGTGCGGGTGCGGGTGGACGGCAACGGCTTCAAGGCCGACCGCCGCTATGAACTGCCGGTGCGTGCGGCGTGGCCGCAGGTAGTGCGCTCGCAGGTGCGCACGCTCGATCCGCTGGCCGCGGTCAGCCTGGATGGCAGCCTGACCGAGGGGCTGATGGCCGAATCGGTGAACGCGCGTCTGCTGGTCAGCCCGCTGCCACCCATTCCGTTCGCCAGTGCGCTGCAGGGCGCGTTGAACTATCCGTATGGCTGCGCCGAGCAGACCACCAGCAAGGGCTACGCGGCGCTGATCCTGGACCAGGCCACCTCGTCGATGCTGGGTGCCGATGGCCTGGATGCCAAGACCCGTCGCGAGCGCATGGAAGGGGCGTTCGGCCGACTGGCATCGATGCAGGTGGCCAACGGCAACTTCTCCATGTGGGGTGACGACGGCTACGTGAACCCCTGGCTGACCCCGTACGTCACCGAGTTCCTGCTCGATGCCAAGGACGCCGGCTTTGCCGTGCCGGACAACGTGCTGCAGAAGGCGCTGAACCGGCTGAGCGAGGACCTGCTGTCCGGCGGCAACCAGTTCTACGGGCAGGACGAACGCGAAAAGCTGAAGTTCGCCAATCAGGCCTACTCGGGCTACGTGCTGGCGCGGGTCAACCGCGCCCCGCTGGGCACCTTGCGCACGCTGTACGACAACGAGCGCAGCAAGGCGGTCGGTGGCCTGTCGCTGGTCCACCTGGGCGTGGCGCTGTCGCTGCAGGGCGATGCCAAGCGTGGCCAGGCGGCCCTGGCCGCGGCGTTCGCCAAGTCCAGCAGCGAACGGCCGTCGTACTTCGGCGACTACGGCAGTGCCATCCGTGACGACGCGCTGATGATCGCGCTGACCCATGAAAACAAGCTGGCCAAGCCGGCCTGGGATGCCCGCGCCGTTGATCTGGGCCGTGGCCTGGATGCGCGCCGCAATGCCGGTTGGATGTGGCTGAGCACCCAGGAACAGGTCGCCATCGCGCGCCTGGGCAAGGCGCTGTCGGCCAACCAGAAGGCGCTGGTCGCCGGTGAACTGGTGATCGGTGGCAACACCGAAGCGATTGGCGAGCGCAAGCTGTTCGGCCGCAACTTCAGCGCTGGCGAACTGGCCAGCGGCGTGCGCTTCAGCCCGCAGGGGCAGCCGCCGATGTTCGCCAGCATCGACGTGGCCGGCATTCCGCGCACGGCACCGGCACCGGACAACAGCGTGCTGGGCGTGGAGCGCAGCTACTACGGCACCGATGGCAAGCCGTGGACGCCGCGCCCGCTGAAGGAAGGCGAGGCACTGATCGTGCGCGTCACCGTCACCGCCGATACCACCATGCCCGATGCACTGCTGACCGACCTGTTGCCGGCCGGCCTGGAAATCGAGAACTTCAACCTGGGCGATGCCAAGCAGTGGGCCGACGTGGTGGTCGATGGCATCACCATCAGCGACCGTGGCGAAGCGGCCGATACCAAGCACGAGGAGTTCCGCGACGACCGCTACGTGGCGGCGCTGAAGCTGTCCCGTGGCAGCAAGGCGAACGTCTTCTATCTGGTGCGCGCGGTCACCCCGGGTACCTACACGGTGCCGCCGCCGCTGGTGGAAGACATGTACCGCCCGCAGCTGCGTGGCGTTGGTCGCAGCAACCCGACCACGATCACGGTGGTGCAGCCGTGATTGCGCGGACGGGCCGCGATGGCGCGGCCCGTCCTGCTGACCGCACACCATGAAGCGATCGATCAGAACGCGGCTGGCGGCCCTGCGCCCCCAGCTGCAACCGCTATGGCCCTGGCTGCGCTGGGGTACCGCTGCCGCACTGGCGTTGCTGCTGGTGCTGGATTGGGCATTCCCACCGCCGCTGCCGAAACAGCGCGACACCAGCACGCTGGTGGTGGCCGCCGATGGCAGTCCGCTGCGGGCCTTCGCCGATGCCGAAGGCGTGTGGCGCTACCCGGCCACGGTGGACAGCGTGTCGCCGCTGTACCTGCAGGCCCTGTTGACCTACGAAGACCGCTGGTTCTGGAAGCACCCCGGCATCAATCCGCTGGCGATCCTGCGCGCCGGTGGCCAGCTGCTGCGCGGCGGCCACATCGTCTCCGGCGGTTCCACCCTGACCATGCAGGTGGCGCGCATCCTCGACCCGCACTCGCGTACGCCGTGGGGCAAGCTGAAACAGATGCTGCGCGCGGTGCAGCTGGAAGTGCACCTGTCCAAGGCGCAGATCCTGGCCTTGTACCTGGAACGGGCACCCTACGGCGGCACCATCGAAGGCGTGGAGGCGGCCAGCTGGGCGTACCTGGGCAAGTCGGCGGCGCAGCTTTCGCATGCCGAGGCCGCCCTGTTGGCGGTGCTGCCGCAGGCACCAAGCCGCCTGCGCCCGGACCGGCACCCGGAAGCGGCGCAGAAAGCACGTGACAAGGTGCTGGCGCGCATGGCCCAGCAGCGCGTGTGGTCGGCCGACGAGGTGTCGGATGCGCGCATCGAAAACGTGGTGGCGCGCTCGCTGCGGCCCCCCATGCATGCGGCCCTGCTGGCGCAGCGGCTGCGCGCCACCTATCCCGGCCAGGCGCGCATTGAAAGTGGCATCGACATCGGCCTGCAGCGCACCCTGGAAGAGCGCGTGGCCAGCTATTTTTCGGGCCTGCCCGAGCGCACCTCCGCCGCGCTGCTGGTGGTGGACAACCAGACCCTGCAGGCGCGCGCCTACGTGGGCACGCTGTCCTTCGGTGATCGGCAGCGGCTGGGCCACGTGGACATGGTGCAGGCCTGGCGCTCGCCCGGTTCCACCCTCAAGCCCTTCCTGTATGGCATGGCGCTGGACGATGGGCTGATCCATTCGGAAAGCCTGCTGGTGGATGCACCGCAGAGCTTTGGCAGTTACCGACCCGGCAATTTCGACATGGCCTTCAATGGCCCGGTAGGTGCGGCCACCGCGCTGCGCCTGTCGCTGAACGTGCCTTCGGTGGACCTGCTGCAGCGGGTGGGGGCCGCGCGCTTCGCCGCCCGCCTGTCCCACGCCGGCATCCAGCTGCGCTTCCCGCCGGGCGCGCAACCCAATCTGTCGTTGATTCTCGGCGGCACCGGCGCGCGTCTGGAAGACCTGGTGGGCGCGTTCGCCGCCTTGAATCGCAATGGCATTGCCGGTCGCGTGCGCTATACCGCCGACGAGCCGATGGTGGAGCGCCGACTGGTCTCGCCGGGCGCGGCGTGGATCGTGCGCGAGATGCTCGAATCCAATCCACGGCCAGGCTATGGCGTGGGCACCTTCGATATCGGTGGGCGCCCGCGCGTGGCGTGGAAGACCGGCACCAGTTACGGTTTCCGCGATGCCTGGGCGATCGGCAGCACCCGCCACTACACCGTGGGCGTGTGGGTGGGGCGGCCCGACGGCACGCCGCTGCCCGGCCAGTACGGTGCGGTGACCGCCTTGCCGCTGATGTTCGAAGTGGTGGACAGCCTGCCGCGCCAGCGCGGTGATTCGGCGGCCGCGCCGATGCCGGCCAGTGTCAGCGAAGCGGACGTGTGCTGGCCCACCGGTGAGCGCGCCGTGGGGCTGCCGGCGTCGCTGTGCCAGCGGCGCATGCCAGCCTTCCTGCTGGACGGTGCGGCGCCGCTGACCTTCCCCGAGCGCGACGCGCGGCGCTGGCAACCGGGGCGGCAGCGCTACGTGGCCGACGCGCGCAGCGGCTTGCGCCTGTCTGCCGATTGCAGCGCGCCGCATGTGGAAGTGCCGGGCGAGATCGCGCGCTGGCCTGCGTTGCTGTCACCATGGCTGGCCAAGGCCACGCGCGAGGCCTCGCAGTTGCCCGCGCTCTCCCCGGATTGTCGCGACGATGGCCGCGAGGCCAGCGTGGCCCTGCACATCGATGGACTGAACGACGGCGCCGCACTGGCGCGTGCGCCCAATGCCGAACATGGCGTGCGCCTGCAGCTGCGCGCACTGGGCAGCGAACAGCGCGTGGACTGGCTGCTGGATGGCTGCTGGATCGCGCAGACGCAGGGCGCACAGCTGATGCAGCGCGAATTTGCCGAGCCCGGCGCGCATACCTTGACCGCGCTGGCGTCCGACGGCGCCTGGACCCAGGTGCGGTTCAACGTCATCCGTTGACGCTGCTCTCTGCTTTGGTAGGTGCCAACCTTGGTTGGCACGCGACTGAACAACTGCCCACCAAGGTGGGCAGCTACGGTAGGTGCCAACCTTGGTTGGCATACGTCGGAACAACTGCCCACCAAGGTGGGCAGCTACCAAGGCGTGCGCCGGGCCGCTATTTCCCGATCCAGCCATCCAGCAGATCGGCGAACTCATCGGCGTGTTCTTCTTCCTGCGCCAGGATCTCTTCCAGGATGCGCTTGGTGGTGGTGTCGCGGTCGCCGACGAAGTTGATCATCTCGCGGTAACTGTCGATTGCGATGCGCTCGGCCACCAGGTTTTCCCGCACCATGTCGCGCAGGTCGCTGCCTTCCTTGTACTCGGCATGCGAGCGCGCCGAGAACGTGTCCGGGTTGAGGTCGGGTTCACCGCCCAGCTGCACGATGCGCTCGGCCAGCTTGCCGGCATGGGCCTGTTCCTGCTGGGCGTGCTCCAGGAATTCGGCCTTCACCGCATCGGCCAGCATGCCCTTGGCCATGAAGTAGTGGCGGTAATAACGCAGCACGCACACATATTCGGTGGCCAATGCATCGTTGAGCAGCTTGATGACCGCCTTGCGGTCGGCGCTGTAGCTGTCGGTGATGGCACCGTCTTCGATGTTGCGGCGCGCCCGTTCGCGCAGCGCCTTGCGGTCGCTGATGGCGGTGACGGTGGCACTGGGCTTGCTGGTCTTGGCTGGCTTGGTGGACATGGCTGGCCGTTTCCTCTGGTGTGGGGCTAGGTGGGCAGGTGCTCCAGCACGTACTGCGCCGAAGACACTTCGAATTGACCGGGTTCCTCGATCCACAGCGCCTGCACCACGCCGTCGTCGGCGTACAGGGCGAAGCGGCGCGCACGGATGCCCATGCCCGAGGCACTGGCATCCAGCTCCAGGCCCAGGGCGCGGGTCAGTCCGCCATTGCCGTCGGACAGCATCAGCAGGCCGTCGGGCACGTGCTGGTCGGCCGCCCAGGCCTTCATCACGAACGGATCGTTGACCGCCATGCAGTAGACCTCGATGCCGCGCTGGCGGAAGGCATCGAACGCCTCCACGTAGCCGGGCAGGTGGCGCGCCGAACAGGTGGGGGTGAAGGCACCGGGCACGGCGAACAGCACGACCTTGCGGCCGTCGAACAGGGCGTGGGTATCGAGGGTCTCGACGCCTTCGCGGATGCGCTTGAGGGTGACTTCCGGAATGCGGTCGCCGACGTGGATGGTCATGGGAACTCCTTGCGGGGGCAGGCTAGAAGGGTGGGTGGGATGAACGCGTCAAGACATTGGAAACCCGGCGTGCACGCCCCATCTTGGAACGTTGCGGCGGGGGCCGCCAGCCTCAGCCTGCCGCACCGGCAGGGCGGCTGCATTGCGCAGGATCAGTCGGCCTCACCAGGGCCGCACGGTGCGCGGCGTAGCATCGCCGGCGCGTAGAATGAACCCGGGGCGGCGCCACCGGCGCGGCCGAAGCAGATCGAGGTAGCTGGATGGAATTCAAGGATTACTACGCCACCCTGGGGGTGGAGCCGAGCGCGGGCGATGCGGAAATCAAGACCGCCTATCGCCGCCTGGCACGCAAGTACCACCCGGACGTCAGCAAGGAGGCCGGGGCGGAAGACAAGTTCAAGGCGGTGAACGAGGCCTACGAGGCGCTGCGCGACCCCGAAAAGCGCGCGGCCTATGATCAGTTGCGTGCGCAGGGCTACCGCCCGGGCGAAGAGTTCAACGTTCCGCCCAACTACGGCGGCGGCGGCTTCAACTTCGAGGAAGTGTTCGGCGGCGGCGGTGGTGCCGGCGGCGGCTTCAGCGATTTCTTCGAAAGCCTGTTCGCACGCCAGCGCGGCGGCCAGGGGCCGGGGGCCGGCCCGGGCTTCAGCAGCCAAGGCCACGCGCCCAACCGCGATACCCGGGCCAAGCTGTCGGTACCGCTGGAAGCGGCCTACAAGGGCGACAGCCTGCGCATCACCGTCAATGGCCGGCAGCTGGATGTGCGCGTGCCCAAGGGTATCCGGCCGGGGCAGGTGATCCGCCTGGCCGGGCAGGGCAACCACGGCGGCAACCTGTTGCTGGAAGTGGAATATGCCGCGCATCCGCAGTTCGAGGTGGACGGGCGCAACATCCTCTACACCCTGCAGGTGACGCCCTGGCAGGCGGCGCTGGGCACCAGCATCAGCGTGCCCACCCTGGGCGGTAGCGTGGAGCTGAAGATCCCGGCCGATTCAGATGCCGGTCGCAAGCTGCGCCTGCGCGGTCGCGGGCTGCCGGGCAACCCCGACGGCGACCAGATCGTGGAGCTGGAGATCGTGGCCCCGGCCGCGACCGACGATGCGCAGAAGAAGGCGTACCGCAACCTGGCCAAGGCCTTCGGCGAAACGATCTGAGATCGATTTTGGTAGGTGCGGACCTTGGTCCGCACAATGTGCCAACCAAGGTTGGCACCTACCAAGGCGGCGTGCCAACCAAGGTTGGCACCTACCGCAATGGTTCAGCCCTGGCCGGCGAAAACGCGCTCCAGCACTTCGGACAGTTCGTCTTCCGAGAACGGCTTGGTGA
Source organism: Stenotrophomonas sp. SAU14A_NAIMI4_8 (assembly GCF_003086695.1). Lineage (NCBI taxonomy): Bacteria > Pseudomonadati > Pseudomonadota > Gammaproteobacteria > Lysobacterales > Lysobacteraceae > Stenotrophomonas > Stenotrophomonas sp. SAU14A_NAIMI4_8. The sequence goes on along the minus strand of NZ_CP025999.1, from coordinate 3,227,801 downwards.
TGTAGGCCTTGGCGCCCTGGCGCATGCCCCACATGCGGTCGGTGTCCTGGTCCTTGGTGGTGACCAGGATCACGGGAATATGCCGGGTGGCCTCGTCGCGGGCCAGCGTGCGGGTGGCCTGGAAGCCATTGAGGTTGGGCATCACCACATCCATCAGCACCAGGTCAGGCAGCTCGGCCTTGGCGGTTTCCACGCCGGCCGCGCCATCGGTGGCGGTCAGGATCTGGTGCCCGAGCTTCTCGACGATGCGCTGTATCCCCAACAGCTGCGACGGTGAATCGTCGACGATCAGAATGCGTGCCATGTTGTTCCCCATGTGTTGCCCGCAGTGTAGTGCGGGCCACGTGATGGCGGGAGGGCCGCGCCCTGCCGTCCGTCGCCTGCCTGCAACGCTCAGTCGATCCGCACCACCGTGCGCCCCAGCGAGCCGCCGGCCAGCATGCGTTCGAACACGCCGGGCAGTTCGTCCAGGCCCACTTCAGCGGTGCAGATGCGGTCCAGGTGCTGCGGCTTCCACGCGCCGCCCAGCTGGGCCCACACCGCTTCGCGCAGATCGCGCGGGGCGCTGGCCGAGGACACCCCCAGCAGCGACACGCCGCGCAGGATGTACGGCATGACCGTCATCTCCAACGCCGGGCTGGCGGCCAGGCCGGCGCTGACCACGCTGCCGTAGGGCACGGTCTGCGCCAGCAGGCTGGCCAGCATCGGGCCGCCGGCATTGTCCAGGCCGCCGCCGAAGCGGGCCGACTGCAGCGGGGCGGTATCGGCCAAGGCCTCGCGCGGCAGCACCTCGGCCGCGCCGATTCCGCGCAGGAACCCTGCCTGTTCGGGCTTGCCGCTGATGGCATGCACGCTGTAGCCGGCGCGGCTGAAAATATCCACGGCCAGCGCGCCCACCCCGCCACTGGCGCCGGTAACCGCCAGCGGGCCGTGGGCCGGGGTCTGCCGGTTGTCCTGCAGGCGCAGCAGCGCCAGCGCGGCGGTGAAGCCGGCGGTGCCCAGCACCATGGCCTCGCGCGGGGTCAGGCCGCTGGGCTGGGCGATCACCGCGCTCGATTCCAGGCGCACGTACTGGCTGTAGCCGCCGTCGCGGGTCTCGCTCAGGCCGCAGCCGGTGGCCAGCACCGCATCGCCCTCGCGCCAGGCCGGGTCGCTGGAAGCCACCACGGTGCCGGCCACGTCGATGCCCCCCACCAGCGGGAAGCGCCGCAGGATCCGGCCCTTGCCGGTGCCGGCCAGGGCGTCCTTGTAGTTCACTGATGACCAGTGGGCGCGGATCAGCACCTGGCCGGGGTTGAGGTCGTCCACGCCCAGCTGGACCAGGCCGCTGCGGTAGCCGGCGCTGTCGTTTTCGATCCGGAAGGCGGTGAACGGAGGGGTGGGGGCCATCGGCGCTGCCTGACTTCGAGGAAAACACAACCTTACCGCGTCATCACCCTTTCAATCCTGCCGGTCCGCCCCATCTTGTATGATCGGAGATGGTTCACGGCTGGCGTTGCGGGAAGGGCCCGCGTCGCAGCCCATATCTTGATGGAGCGTGCATGGCCTGGAATACACCCGGCGGCAACAAGGGCGGACAAGGCCCCGAGGACAATCGACGTGGGCCGTTCCGGTCACGCGGCGGTGGTAATGGCGGTGGCTGGGGCGGTCTGCCCGGGCCGCTGAAGGATCTGTTCGACGGGGGCATCCTGCGTTGGGTGGCGGCGGCGGTGGTGCTGCTGGTGCTGTTCTCCAGCTTCCAGCTGATCGGCGAACAGCAGCGCGGCGTGGTGCTGCGCTTCGGCCAGTTCTCGCGCATCCTGACCCCTGGCCCGAACTTCAAGCTGCCGTGGCCGATCGAATCGGTCACCAAGGTCAACGCCACCGAGATCAAGACCTTCTCGATCCAGGTGCCGGTGCTGACCCGCGACGAGAACATCGTCAATGTCTCGTTGAACGTGCAGTACCGCATCGACGACCCGCAGCAGTACCTGTTCGGCACGGTCGATGCCAACCAGGTGCTGGAGCAGTCGGCGCAGAGCGCGGTGCGTGAGGAAGTCGGCCGTGCCGACCTCAATGCCGTGCTGAACAACCGTGGTCCGCTGGCCGTGGCCGCCGAAGAACGCCTGCAGGCGCTGCTGAAGGCGTTCAAGACCGGTCTGACCGTGACCGGCCTGACCCTGCAGGACGCCCGTCCGCCGGAAGAGGTCAAGCCGGCCTTCGACGAGGTCAACGGCGCCCAGCAGGTCAAGGAACGCCTGATCAACGAAGCGCAGGCCTACGCCGCCAAGGTGGTGCCCGAAGCGCGTGGCCAGGCCTCGCGTGCCCGTACCACTGCAGAAGGCTACAAGCAGGCCGTGGTGTCCAAGGCCGAGGGTGACGCCCAGCGCTTCAGCCTGCTGCAGGCCCAGTACAAGAACTCGCCCGAGGTGACCCGCAAGCGTCTGTGGCTGGAAACGGTGCAGCAGGTGCTGAGCGAGAACCGCAAGGTGATCGGTGGCGATGGCCGCCAGCTGATCTACGTGCCGATGACCGGCGATACCCGCCCCAGCGCCTCGGCGCCGGCCCCGGTGGCGAACCCGGAGGTGGTGATGCCGTCGCTGCCGGGCGCCACGGCGGTGGAAGCTTCCCGTGACCCGGGCCGGCCGGTCGGCCGCCCGACCGGGCGACCCAGTGGCCGTGAGGAGGGCAGCCGATGAGAAGTTCGATGTGGATTGCGGTCGCCGTAGCGGCCCTGCTGGGCCTGCTGGGCTCGGTCTATGTGGTGCGTGAAGACCAGACGGCGATGGTGCTGAACCTGGGTAAGGTGGTCCGTTCGGACATCAAGCCGGGCCTGCACTTCAAGCTGCCGGTGGTGGAAACGGTGCGCGTGTTCGATCGCCGCTTCCAGGTACTGGACACCGCGCCGGCACGTTACTTCACCGCCGAGCAGAAGGACGTCAGCGTCGACTTCTTCGCCATCGGCTACATCTCCAACGTGGGCGACTACTTCCGTGCCACCGGTGGCGACCCGCGCGTGGCCAACGCCCGCCTGGCACCGATCATCACCGATTCGCTGCGCAACCAGATCAACTCGCGCACCCTGCAGCAGCTGGTCTCCGGTGACCGCAGCGAACTGATCGCCGAACAGCTCAAGGGCATCAACGAAGCGGTGGCCGGGCTGGGCATGCAGATGATCGACCTGCGCATCAAGCAGGTGGACCTGCCGACCGACAGCCAGGTGATCAACGACGTGTACGAGCGCATGCGCGCCCAGCGCAAGCAGGAAGCGGCCAAGCTGCGCGCCGAGGGCGAAGAGCAGTCGCTGACCATCCGCGCCCAGGCCGACCGCGACAGCACCGTGCTGATCGCCGAGGCCGAGCGTGATGCGCAGCGCCTGCGCGGTGAAGGCGATGCCGATGCCGCACGCATCTACGGCCAGGCCGGCGCTGCCGACCCGTCGTTCTACGCGTTCTACCGCAGCCTGGAGGCCTACCGTGGCTCCATGACCGACGGTAACGGCGTGATCGTGCTGGACAAGAATGACCCGTTCCTGCAGTACCTGAAGAACGACCGCTGAGTTTCACGCATCACCCACGGGGCCCGGCCAACTGCCGGGCCCCGTGCTTTTTCCGGAGTTCCCCCCATGAAAGACCTGTTCGCCGCCCTCTGCCTGGTGGCCGTGCTGGAAGGGCTGCTGCTGTTCGCCGCGCCGCTGGCCTGGAAGCGCATGGCCGAGCGCCTGCTGGACCTGCCCAGCCCGGCCCTGCGCAGCTTCGGCGGGCTGGTGCTGCTGGCCGGCCTGAGCCTGCTGTGGTGGGCACGGCACTAGTGGCGGCCGGGCGGGGTCAGAGCCCTTTCCTGCGGAAAGGGATCCGACCCCTTCCAGGCGCCTGACCGGCCGGTGAAGCCGTCCGTCGGAAGGGTGGCAGCGGACCCCGGAAACCCGGATAATGCACAAAAGCCGGACGGGCCTCCCCGTTCGGCTTTTTCCGTGTCTGGGCCATCCATCGCCGGCCGCTCCCCGTTTGGAGCCGCCACCCACGCGCTGGCCAGCCCCGCCACGGGTCAACCGTCCGCGGCCCCGATGGCCGCAACAAAATCGAGGAGCCCGTCATGGGTCAGTCTGTCGTAGTGTTGGGTGCCCAGTGGGGCGATGAAGGCAAGGGCAAGATCGTCGATCTGCTCACTGAGGAAATCGGCGCCGTCGTGCGCTTCCAGGGCGGCCACAATGCCGGCCACACGCTGGTCATCAACGGCAAGAAGACCGTCCTGCACCTGATCCCGTCGGGCATCCTGCGTGACGATGCGCTGTGCCTGATCGGCAACGGCGTGGTGATCTCGCCGGCCGCGCTGCAGAAGGAAATCGCCGAGCTGGAAACCTCCGGCGTGGAAGTGCGTTCGCGCCTGAAGATCTCCCCGGCCGCGCCGCTGATCATGCCGTACCACATCGCCCTGGACCAGGCGCGCGAGCGCGCTGCCGGTGGCAAGGCGATCGGCACCACCGGTCGCGGCATCGGCCCGGCCTACGAAGACAAGGTGGCGCGTCGCGGCATCCGCATCGCCGACCTGCATTACCCCAAGCAGCTGGAAGAACTGCTGCGCACCGCGCTGGATTACCACAACTTCGTGCTGACCAAGTACCTGGGCACCGAAGCGGTCGATTTCCAGAAGACCTACGACGAAGCGCTGGCCTTCGGCGAATACGTGCAGCCGATGAAGTCCGACGTGGCCGGCATCCTGCACGACCTGCGCAAGCAGGGTAAGCGCGTGCTGTTCGAAGGCGCGCAGGGCGCCCTGCTGGACATCGACCACGGCACCTACCCGTACGTCACCAGCTCCAACACCACCGTCGGCGGTGCGCTGGCCGGTACCGGCGTGGGCGCCGATTCGATCGACTACGTGCTGGGCATCGCCAAGGCCTACGCCACCCGCGTCGGCGGCGGCCCGTTCCCGACCGAGCTGGACGATGAAATCGGCCAGGGCATCCGTGACCGCGGCGCCGAATACGGTGCCTCCACCGGTCGCCCGCGTCGCTGCGGCTGGATGGACATTGTGGCGCTGAAGCGCGCCGTGGCCATCAACGGCATCAGCGGCCTGTGCATCACCAAGCTGGACGTGCTGGACGGCATGGAAAAGCTGAAGGTCTGCATTGCCTACGAATACAACGGCAAGCGCACCGAGTACGCGCCGCTGGACGCGCAGGGCTGGGAAGACTGCACCCCGGTGTACCTGGAGTTCCCGGGCTGGAGCGAGAACACCCACGGCATCACCAACTGGGACGACCTGCCGCCGGCCGCACGCGCCTACCTGCGTTCGCTGGAAGAGCTGGCCGGCTGCCCGATCAGCATCGTCTCCACCGGCCCGGACCGCGACCACACCATGGTGCTGCAGGACCCGTTCGCCTGAGCGATTGACCGGTAGCGCCGGGCCATGCCCGGCGTCGTTGCAAGGAGAAGCCCCGCGCAAGCGGGGCTTTTTCGTTACTGTGTGGGCCATGCCTGCAGGGACGTAGCGCAATGACGAGGACAACGGTGAAGGGCGAGACGGTCGCGCGGGTCACCCTGTGGGTGTTGTGGAGCCTGTGGGGGCTGGCCTGCGTTGTGCTGCTGCTGGGCGCGGTCGCCAACCATCTCGCGTCGCGCACGCAGACGGTGCCGCTGCGCTTGCAGCCGGGCGCGTCTGCACAGGTGACGGTCTACCGCTTCATTGATGATCGCCTGCGGCTGCGCCTGCGCTATCTGCCCGAGGCAGCGGATCCGGCGCTGGACCCCACGGTGCGGTTCAGCGTGGAAACCCCCACACAGCAGGCGCAGTTCCGCACCAGCGTACGTGCCGGCCCTCCGACCACGGACGTCGTGCGCCGGCTGGAAACCATCGCGGGCGGGGGACTGTTTGACGCGTACTTCGGTTACGGCCGCGGCGATGCGCTGCCGCGCGGCCGTTCCTGGTTGCGGGTGACCGTGCTGGATGTCGAGCCGGCGCTGGCTGGACGTGCGGCTTCGGTGGAGTTGTTGCCGCCAATGGACGTGCTGAAGCTGACCGATCTGGATTACGTGTGGTTATGGCCATTCTTCTTCTGGCAGCCGCTGGCCTTGGGCCTGCTGATCGTCGGCGCCGGGCTGGCGATCGCCAGCATCGCCCTGCGCCGCTGGCGCCGCCGCGTATCCGCCCGGTAGCGCCGGGCCATGCCTGGCGAGGCACTTGCCAAATACCCAATATGGGCACAATAATGCCCAATATGGGTATATCCGCCGCCACTGCCTCTTCATCCGGCCCCATCGGGTTGGCCGACGCGCTGTTCACCCAGACCCAGCAACGGGTGCTGGCCCTGCTGTTCGGTCAGGACCGCAGCGATTTCAGCATTTCCGAACTGATCAGCGGCAGTGGCGCCGGCTCGGGCGCCGTGCAGCGCGAAGTGGCCAAGCTGGTCGCCAGCGGTCTGGTGAACCAACGCAAGGTGGGCAACCAGAAGCGCTACCGGGCCAACGCGCAGTCGCCCATCTACGCCGAACTGGTGTCGCTGGTGCACAAGACCGTGGGCCTGGCCGGTCCGCTGCGCGATGCATTGCAGCCGCTGCAGGACCAGATCACCTGTGCATTCGTGTACGGATCGGTGGCCAAGCGCAGCGACACCGCGCACAGCGACATCGATCTGCTGCTGGTGTCCAATACCTTGGGCTATGCTGAGCTGATGGCCGCGCTGGACCCGCTGGAGGCCCACCTGGGGCGGCCCGTGAATCCGACGCTGTACACGCACGACGAACTGAGCGAGCGCCTGCGCAAAGGCAATGCCTTCCTGCAGCGGGTGCTGGAACAACCCAAGCTGTGGGTGATTGGAGGAAAGGATGACCTCGCCTTTGCAGAACCTGGTGGGGCCGGGTAAGCCGCTTGCGCTGGAGCCGCCGGACGCGCGCGAGATCGAGGGACTGCAGCGTTCCGGCCTGGCGCGCCTGCGCGATGCACGCAACGCCACGCTTTCGCTGGAAAGCCGCTTCGACCTGGCCTACAACGCGGCCCACGCGCTGAGCCTGGCGGCACTGCGCGGGCAGGGCTACCGGCCAAGCAACCGCTACATCGTGTTCCAGTCACTGAAGCACACCTTGGGCGTTGGCCCGGAGGTCTGGCGCGTACTGGACAAGTGCCACCAGCAGCGCAACCTGGCCGAGTACGAGGGCGAGCTGGATGTCAGTGGTCGCCTGGTGGAAGACCTGATTGCCGCGTGCGAGGCGGTGCGGGTTGCTTCTGGGATTTAGAACAATGGATACGGGTTGATCGATTCACCCTTCCACCACTGCTTCTCCGGCCCCAGCACATGCACCTCGAAATGCAGGTGTGGGGCATCGGCGCTGGCATTGCCGGTGCTGCCCACATAACCGATCACATCGCCGCGCTTGATCGCCTGTTTTTCCGCCAGGCCGTCGGCGTAGCGCTGCAGGTGCGCGTAGTAGTAGCACCATTGCCCGCTGGGTTCGAACTGGTAGACGGTCAAGCCACCGCGCTCGCTGTCGAACAGCTTTTCCACTGTACCGTCGGCCACCGCCAGTACCGGCGTGCCGGCCGGCGCCATGATGTCGATGGCATCGTGCACGCGTCCTTCGCTGCGCGCATCGGTGAAGGTGTCACGCAACTGCGCGCGCAGCACGCCCTGCACCGGCAGCAGCAGGCCGATCGGTTGCGCAGCGGCGGCGCCAGCGGTTGGCGCCACGGCAGGCGAGGGCGCCGGCGCAGTGGCCGGCTCGGGCTCAGCCAACACCGCGGGCGCGGCCTGCACCACGGCCTGCGCTGGCGTCGACGCAGGTGCAGGCCCAGCCTCACGCCGCAGCCACCAGCCCAGCCCCAGACCGAGCACCACTCCCAGCACGATCAGCTGCGACAGCCGCATGGCATCACTCCTGCATCACCACGGGCACCGATTCGTCCACCGCATCGGCCACGCGCAGCGCATCCCAGTTGGTCATGCGCACGCAGCCATGCGATTCGGTCTTGCCCACGTGGCCGGGTTCGGGGGTGCCGTGCAGGCCGTAATGCGGCTTGGACAGATCGATCCAGACCCGGCCAACCGGATTGTTCGGGCCCGGCGGCAGCGTCGCCTTCTTGTCGCCCTTGCGGGCATCCCAGAACAGCTTCGGGTTGTAGTGGAACGGCGGGTCGCGGAACACGCCGAGGATCTTCCATTCGCCGATCGGCAGCGGATCGTGCTCGCTGCCGGAGGACACCGGCACCTGCGCGATCACCTTGCCCTGCGCATCCAGCAGCTGCAGGGTGGAATCGGATTTGTCGATCAGCACCTTGGCCGCTTTTGCCAGCGGCGCTGGGGCGATGTTGGGTACCTGGATGCGACTGCCGGCCTTGCCCAGGTCCACGCCGGGGTTCAGCGCTTTCAGCAGCTCGGGTGAGGCGTGGAAGCGCTCGCCCAGCGCTTCTTCCCCGCTGGCGTAGCCCAGGGCTTTCAGCTTGGCCTGCGCAGCAGGTGTCTTCGGTACCGGCTGGAACGGCCCGGCCACGTCTTCTTCCGTCAGCGTGTAGCTGGCCAGTGGCGCGGTGGCATCGGCCTGCAGCGCCTTCCAGGTGGCATCGTCCAGTTCACCGGTCACTGTCAGCCCGTGCGCGGCCTGGAAGCCCGACACCGCGCGGCGCTGGTTGCTGCCCACTTCGCCATCGATCTGGCCGGGCGAAAAATTGGCGCGGTCCAGCAGTACCTGTGCGTGCAGCGGCGATCGCAGTGCGGTGTCCGGGCCGGCCTGCTCGGCAATGGGGGCGGGCAGGCCGGCGGGCGGCGCCTGCGCGAACACAGGGCTGGCCAACAGCGAAAGCGCAAGGACGGCTACACGGGGTGAAAGCATGGAAAGCTCCTGCGGGGTACGCATGCACCATGCCTGTGCCCCGCGGCCAGCCTGCGTGAACGCGCCGCCTTGGGTCTGTGAAGCGGGACGGTCAGGGCGTGTCTGCCTTCTCGACCGCAGGCCGCGCAATCCGTTGCAGCTGCAGTACGCCGAACGCCACTTCGGCCGCGGTGAACAGCAGCACGATGCTGCTGGCCCCGTGTACCACGGCGTACACCTGCCAGACAGCAAACAAGCCGCGGGCAACGGCATCCAGGCGTCCCATCAGCACGCTGGGGGACCACCAGCGCGCCAGTGACCACACCACCACCACCGATCCCAGCAGGTTGGCCAGCAGCATGTGCAGCGGGTCCAGCGCGGGCACCGCGCCGGGCAGCGACCAGGCGGCGGCCAGCGCGGCCATGGCCGCGTGCACGGCGGCGAAGCCCCAGGGCAGGGCGAAGGGCAGGGTGACCAGCAGGTCGTAGGCGGCGCTGGCACGGACGATACGCAGATAGGAGGGGAGCTGCATGGAGCACTCGTTCGCTGAAAGAGCGCCCACTGTCAGGCCTGAAGTAAACTTCAAGGTCAAGCTTTGTTGGAGCATCCATGCGCATCGGTGAACTGGCCCAGGCCTGCGGGCTGTCCCGCGAAGCACTGCGCTTCTACGAGAAGCAGGGCCTGATCGGCGCCCGCCGGCTGGGCAACGGCTACCGCGACTACCCGCCGGAAACGGCGATGCTGGTGCACTACATCCGCACCGCACAGCAGCTGGGCTTCACCCTGGCCGAGATTGGCCAGCGCCTGCCCACCCTGTGGCAGCAGGAGGACGCCGGCGCACTGCTGGCCATCGCCCTGCAGCAGAAGCTGGCCGACATCGATGCGCGCATCCATGCCCTGAGCGCGCTGCGCGATGACCTGGCCGGCCGCCTGGCCAGTGCCTGCCCGCTGCAGCCCAGCGCTGGCTGAGGTGGGCCGGCCCCACAACGTGAACGGCACCGGAAGCGTTCACACTGCGTGCGTCAAGGCGGCGTGAGGGCAGGCCGATAAGGTCGGACCCCCCCACGTCTTTGGATGCATCGATGAACTACTTGAGGAACGTCAGGGTTGCCTGGCGTCTTGGCCTTGGCTTTGGCCTGCTGTTGCTGCTGGTCGCGGCCGTGGTCGCTACCGGTGCCACCGCCACTGCCGTGCAGAAGCACGCCATGCAGCAGGTTGTGGACGTAAGCGTGGCCAAGGTGCGGCTGCTGTCAGAAATGCTGGACGCCAACAACCAGATGATGGTCGTGCGCCGCGAGATGCTGATCCGCCAGGGCGACGCCCGCGAGGCCGACGAGCAGCGCATTGCCGACCTGGTCAAGCGCTACGAAACCAGCTGGACCCGCTACCAGGCGCTGCCCGGTGATGCCGACGGCAAGGCGATTGGCGAGGCCATCGCGGCAAAGCGCGCCATCGCACGGCCCCTCAACAAGCAGACCAGCGAGCTGATGTCGCAGGGCGATTTCCCCGGCGCGGTAGCCCTGACCCTGGGTCCGGTGCAGGAAGCAGCCAATGGCTGGAACCAGGCCCTGGCCGATGGCGTGGCCTACGAGGAAAAGGAAAGCCGCGAAGCGGCCGCCGAAGCCATCCGCCTGGGCGAGCGCAGCCTGCTGCAGTTGTTGGTGCTGGGCGGCGTTGCGCTGCTGGTCGGCATTGCGGCCTCGGTGATGATCGGTCGCAGCATGACCGCGCCGCTGGCGCGTGCCGTGCAGTTGGCCCAGCGCCTGTCCAAGGGCGAACTGGACCAGGAATTCCGCCTGGGTGGCCGCGATGAGCTGACCCAGCTGGGCGAGGCCATGGCCAGCGTGCGGCAGAGCGTGCAGGCCGCCATCGGCGCGCAGCTGCAGATGGCCGAGCAGCATGAGGCTGGCGCGATCCGTTACCGCATGGATGCCAGCGCCTTCCCCGGCGACTTCGGCCGCATGGTGCAGGCCACCAACACGCTGGTGGAATCGCACGTGCAGGTGGAACTGCTGATGGCCGAGGTCATGCAGCGCTACGCGATCGGCGATCTCAGCCGCGACCTGCCGCAGTACCCGGGCGAGAAGGGCGAATTCACCCGCACCCTGGCGGCGGTGAAGCAGAGCCTGATGGCCATCAGTGCGCAGATCGACGGCCTGGCCCGTGCAGCGGGCGCCGGCGATTTCAGCGTGCGTGGCGATGCCGCCGCGTTCCAGTTCCAGTACCAGGCCATGGTCGAGCATCTGAACGCGATGATGGCCAGCTCGCAGTCCAGTATTTCCGACGTGTCCGACGTGCTGCAGGCCATTGCCCAGGGCGACCTGACCGCGCGCATGGACGGCCAGTACCAGGGCGTGTTCGCGCGCATGCGCGACGATGCCAACACCACCACTGCGCAGCTGACCGGCATCGTGCGTGGCATCCAGGATGCCGCCGGCAGCATCAACAACGCGGCGCAGGAACTGGCCGCCGGCAACAGTGACCTGTCGCGCCGTACCGAACAGCAGGCAGCGAATCTGGAAGAAGCCGCCGCGTCGATGGAAGAACTGACCTCGACCGTGCGCCAGAATGCCGAGCTGGCCCGCCAGGCCGACAGCGAAGCGCACGCGGCCGGTGCCGCAGTGCGTGCGACCGAACAGGCCATGGCGCAGATGGCAACGGTGATGGGGGAGATCGACCAGTCCTCGGCACGCATCTCGGAAATCTCCGCCACCATCGACGGCATCGCGTTCCAGACCAATATCCTGGCGCTCAATGCCGCCGTGGAAGCGGCGCGTGCCGGCGAGCAGGGGCGTGGCTTTGCCGTGGTGGCCAGTGAAGTGCGCACCCTGGCCCAGCGTGCCGGCGTGGCCGCCAAGGAGATCAAGGAGCTGATCGACGATTCGGCGGCCAAGGTACGCAGCGGCCTGGACGTGACGGTGGAGTCGCAGGCCGCCATTGCCCGCCTTGCCCAGGCCAGCGCACGCACCAACCAGCTGATGAGCGATATTGCCGCGGCCAGCAAGGAACAGGCGGCCGGCATCGAGCAGGTCAACCAGGTGGTGGTGCAGATGGACCAGGTGACCCAGCAGAACGCGGCGCTGGTGGAAGAAGCCACCGCAGCCAGCCGGGCGCTGGAAGAGCAGGCCGAGGCGCTGGCCACGTCGGTGGCGGTGTTCCAGCTGGAGCAGGGCACCGCTGCCCGCGCCACGGTGGCGCGCGCAGCCTGACCGGCCGCCCCCGGTAGCGTCGAGCTTGCTCGACGCTACCGGGACTGCGGCGGTCAAGAACGTAGAGTCGAGCTTGCTCGACTGCTCTTGATCTACCCACGCAGGCAGTCGAGCAAGCTCGACTCTACCGCCGGGCGCCGTTTTCGGCGATGCTCGGGGGCAAAGGGGGATCGGGCATGGACAGCAGGGAACCGGAACCGGCCTATGGCGATGTGCCGCGGCTGCAGGATATCGAGGTCGTAGCCGTTGCCGCGCGGGAGCCACCGACCGACTGGTCGATGCTGCCGCTGACCCGTGGCGACGATGATTCCCTGGTGATGCGGGCCCTGCGGCGCATGCGCCGCGAACCGGCGCTGCTGTTCACCGTGGCCTATCTGCTGGTGTCACTGCTGGGCCTGTGGTGCAGTTTCTGGTTCTACCAGGGCTTTGAACTGTCGATCCTGGATTACATGCAGCCCAGCGACTTCCTGGTGGCCGGCATGCGCGACCCCGCTTACGTGCTGTTGCTGCTGCTGGGCGTGTTGCTGGTGCTGCTGGTCAGCTGGCCCGACACCCTGCGCGCGCGCAACGCGGCCAAGCTGCAGACGCTGCGCCAGCGCAGCATGCTGTGGCGGGTGGTGCTGTCGCGCTCGGTGCTGACCAGTTGGGATGGGCTGCGGCTGCGCGCACTCACCGCGATGACCCTGGCCGTGGCAGCGTTCATGGCCGTCGGCGCAGCGAACTATGTGATGGTGCGCGGCGAGCAGATCCGCAACCACGGGCGCGGCGAAGTCGTGCAGCTGCAGCTCAATGGCGATGCGGCACCGTTGCCGGGCACCGCGCGTCTGCTCGGTTCCAGCAGCGCCTTCCTGTTCGTCTGGTGGCCACAGCAGCGGCGTGCCGAAGCGATTCCGATCGCCGCCGTGCGCAAGCTGCAGGCGCTGCCGGTCGCGGTGCGCACGCCGGCGCCGGCCGCACCCGCGCCGGGGGCGCCACGTTGACCGGCCTGGTGCCGCCCTGCCTGGTGATGTTGCCGGGGCTGGATGGCACCGGCCACCTGTCGGTCGCGTTCCTGGCCGCCGTCCGCGCGCACGGTGTGCCCACCCGCGCGCTGGCCCTGCCCAGCAACGGCCCGCAGGACTACGCCAGCCTGCTGCAGCTGCTGCGCCCGCAGCTGCCCAGCCAGCCGTTCGTGCTGCTGGGTGAATCCTTCGCCGGCCCGTTGGCCATGCAGTTGGCGGCGGAGGCGCCGCCCGCGCTGCGCGGACTGGCACTGTGCACCACCTTCGCGCGCCGCCCGTTGCCGGTTCCGGCTGCCGGTGCAGCGTTGCTCGCGCCCGCCTGGCCACTGCCGGCGTGGCCGATGCCACCGTTGCTGCTGCTGTCGCGGCTCTTGTTGGGGCGCTGGCGCAGCCGGCAGACCGTGCGTGAGCTGCGCCTGGCGCTGGCCCAGGTGCCAGCAGCCACGCTGCGCCAGCGTGCTGCCGCCACCCTGCGCGTGGATGCGCGCCAGGCGCTGCCGCGCATCGCGGTGCCCACGTTGTGCCTGCAGGCCCGCCAGGATCGCCTGCTGTGGCCGCCAAGCGTGGCCGAACTGCAGGCGCTGCTGCCGGACGCCCGGCATGTCACCCTGGAAGGGCCGCACCTGCTGCTGCAGGCGCGCACCGACGCGGCCGCCACCGTGGTGTCCAGTTGGGTGAAGGCCCTGCCGGGCTGACGCGCCGTCCGCTAGCGGTGGTCCTTGCGCCCACTGCCACTTCGCTTGCCACCGCCGTCCTGCTTGTTCACGGTGGCCCAGGCAATGCGCTCGGCCGTGCTCTTGCTGGCGCCACGCTCGCGTTCGCTTTCTTCGATGTGCGCGGCCTGGCGCTTCTGCTTGTCGGTGTACGCAGATTTATCACCTTGGGACATGTCGTTTCTCCGGGAAGGAAGATTCAGGCCAGCAGGCGCAGCTTGGGTTCGCGCGCCCATTGGCGGGTGGCCGCGACAGCCAGGAAGCCCTTGGCGTCCTCGGCCTCGACGATGCCGGCGTCATTGCCCACGCGCGCGGCCTTCAACAGCGCCTGGCCGCCCGCATCGCTGGCGATCGCCTTCAGATGGGCCCAGGCGTGGCTGACGAACTCCATGGCGGCCGCTTCCTTGACCAGTGCCTTGGCGGCGTCAGCGCTGAGCACCACCGCCACCGCATCGAACAGCACCGACGGCGTGCCGGCCAACTGGCCGTCGGCGGCCTGCACCTTGCCGTCGCTCAGGCGCGCACCGCCTACCTTCGGCGCGACCAGCTTCACCTCGGCGCCGGCCTTCTGTGCGGCCTTGCGCAGGCTGGCGATCAACCCCGCGTCCGAGCCTTCATCGAACAGGATGCCGATGCAGCGCCCCTGCAGCGTGTCCTTGGTACGGCCGATGATGCGCACTTCGGGCACGGCGGGCATGTCGCGTGCCGGTGTTGCGGTCGGCGCAGGTTCGGGCAGGTCTGCCAGCGCCAGTCCGTCGGCCACGCGTTTGGCCAGCGACTCATCGATGTTGCGCAGGTGGCTGACGGTGCGCACGCGCACCTTCAGCGTTTCCACCTTCGACAGTTCAAACACCAGGGACGAGGCGAGGTGTGCCTGCTCGGGCTTTTCCAGGCTGCGGAAGAACGCCCGCGCCTGGCTGTAGTGGTCAGCGAAGCTTTCCGCACGGGTGCGCCCCTTGCGTCCGTCGTCGGCCGTGGCGTGGCTGCGGAATCCAGCCTGCGTTTCGCGCGGGCTGTCGTCCTCCAGCGAACTGGGGTCATAGGCCACGCGCCCCTTCGGCACCTGCATCTGCATGTGTCCGTCGCGCTGGTGGTTGGCGAAGGGGCATTTGGGCGCATTGACCGGAATCTGGTGGAAGTTCGGGCCACCCAGCCGGATCAACTGCGTATCCAGGTACGAGAACAACCGCCCCTGCAGCAGCGGGTCGTTGCTGAAGTCGATGCCCGGCGGCACGTTGGCCGGGCAGAACGCCACCTGTTCGGTTTCGGCGAAGAAATTGTCCGGCCAGCGGTCCAGCACCATCCGGCCGATCACCTGCAGCGGCACCAGCGATTCGGGAATGATCTTGGTGGGATCCAGGTGGTCGAACGGGAACGACTCGGCATCTTCCTCACTGAACAGCTGCACGGCCAGTTCCCATTCGGGGAAGTCGCCGCGCTGGATGGCCTCGAACAGGTCGCGACGGTGGAAGTCATTGTCGGCGGCCTGCAGCTTCACCGCTTCGTCCCAGACGGTGGACTGGATGCCCAGCTTCGGCCGCCAGTGGAACTTGACGAAGGTGGAATCGCCGGCCTCGTTCAACAGGCGGAAGCTGTGCACGCCGAAGCCTTCGATCATGCGCAGCGACCGCGGAATGGCGCGATCGCTCATCGCCCACATGATCATGTGCATCGATTCGGGCATCAGCGAAATGAAATCCCAGAACGTATCGTGCGCGCTGCCGGCCTGCGGGTAGCCGCGGTCCGGCTCCATCTTCACCGCGTGCACCAGGTCGGGGAATTTCATCGCGTCCTGGATGAAGAACACCGGGATGTTGTTGCCGACCAGGTCCCAGTTGCCTTCCGGCGTGTAGAACTTCACCGCGAAGCCGCGCACATCGCGCGGGGTATCGACCGAGCCGGCACCGCCGGCCACGGTGGAAAAACGGGTGAACACCGGCGTCTTCGCGCCCACCTCGGTGAGCACGCGGGCGCGGGTGTACTTGCCCAGCGACGTGGTCAACTGGAAATAGCCATGGGCCGCAGTGCCGCGCGCATGCACGATGCGTTCGGGAATGCGCTCATGGTCGAAGTGGGTGATCTTCTCGCGGAGGATGAAATCCTCCAGCAGGGTGGGGCCGCGCGGCCCCTGGCGCAGCGAATTCTGGTTGTCGGCCACCGCGATACCCTGGGCGGTGGTCATGGCCGGGTGCGTGCCACCGGCCTGCAGGTGCAGTTCGTCACCCTCGCCGCGCGGCGGGTTCTGGGTCTTATGCGACGGGGCGGTTGCGCGCTTGCCGGTGGGCTTGCTGGCGGCCATCAGGGTGTCTCCGGGGTACGAGGGGGCAGGGCATGACAGTCGCGCCCGGTCCGTTAACCCACGGTCCGCCGCGGGTGAACGTACGGGCAAAAGCCGGCTCGGGTATGCTTGCCGCATGCGAGTCGAGCCCACCGACATCGAAGCCCTGTTCGACGCCATTCCGGACGTGCTGTTCTTCATGAAGGACCGGCAGGGGCGCTATACCCACGTCAACCAGACCATGCTGCGGCGGCTGGGGCTGCGTGCGCGCAAGGACGTGATCGGGCGCACCGCCGCCGAGATCTATCCCACCGGCCTGAGCGCCGACTACGTGGACCAGGACGCGCGCGTGCTGGGCGGTGAAGTGATCGAGAACCTGATGGAACTGCACCTGTTCGCCAACCGCGAACCGGGCTGGTGCCTGACCTGCAAGCGGCCGCTGCTGGTGGAGGGGCAGATCCAGGGGCTGATCGGCATCTCCCGCGACCTGGGGCAGAAGGACAGCCTGGGCGCACAGTACGAACAGCTGCGGCTGGCGCTGGCGCATCTGAACGCGCACTACGCCGAAAACGTGCGCATGCAGACCCTGCTGGACATCACCGGCTTCTCGCTGTCCAAACTCGAGCGCAGCTTCCGCAAGGTGTTCCAGATGACCCCGCAGCAGGTGCTGACCCGCCTGCGCATCCAGATGGCCATGCACCTGCTGCACGGCCAGGACAGCATTGCCTGCATCGGCCAGGCCTGCGGTTTCAGCGACCAGAGCGCCTTCACCCGCAAATTCAAGGCCGAAACCGGCTTTTCGCCGCGCGCCTACCGGGCCCGCATCGGCGAACCGCTGCCGGCCTGAGCGCCCTGCTGCACTGTGCCTATCCCGCCGGGTGGGGGACAATGTAAGGTGTCGCCCCTGTAGCCGCCGCCAGCCCTGCCGATGCCCGCCAACCCTTCTTCGACCGCTTCGACCTCGCGCCTGGGCCATTCGCTCAAGCCGCGCCAGCTGATCATGATGGGCCTGGGCAGCGCGATCGGCGCCGGGCTGTTCCTGGGCTCCGGTGTAGGCGTGCAGGCGGCCGGGCCGGCGGTACTGGTGTCCTACCTGGTGGCCGGCGCGCTGGTGATCATTGTGATGAACGCCCTGGGCGAGATGGCCGCGGCCAAGCCGACCAGCGGTGCGTTCTCGGTGTATGCCGCCGATGCCATGGGAGCCACTGCCGGTGCCACCGTGGGCTGGCTGTGGTGGGTGCAGCTGGTGATCGTGATCGCTGCCGAGGCGGTGGGCGCGGCCGGGCTGCTGGCCACCGTCTGGCCCGCAGTACCGGTACCGATGGCCGCGCTGGCCTTCATGCTGTTCTTCACCGCCATCAACCTGCTGGGGGTGAAGAATTTCGGCGAGTTCGAGTTCTGGTTCGCCATCCTCAAGGTGGCGGCAATCCTGGCCTTCATCGCCATCGGCATCGCCCTGCTGATGGGCTGGCTGCCGCAGGTCACCTCGCCGGGGCTGAGCAACTTCACCCAGCACGGGGGCTTCGCGCCCAAGGGCCTGGCCGGCATCGGTGCGGCGCTGCTGGTGGTGGTGTTCGCCTTTGGCGGCACCGAGATCGTGGCGGTGGCCGCCGCGGAAACCGAAGACCCCGAGCGCAGCATCGCCCGTGCCATCCGTACCGTGGCCTGGCGCATCCTGGTGTTCTACATTGGTTCGCTCAGCGTCATCATCGCGGTGGTGCCGTGGAACAGCGAGTCGCTGAAATCGCCGTTTGCCGCCGTGCTGCAGGTCGCCAACATTCCAGGCGCGGCCACGGCCATCACCCTGATCGCAGTCATCGCCCTGCTGTCGGCGCTCAATGCCAACCTGTACGGTGCCTCGCGCATGATCTTCTCGTTGGCCCAGCGCCGCGAAGCACCGGCCGTGCTGGGCTGGACCGACCCGCGCCAGGTGCCGGTGATCGCCGTGCTGGCCAGCGTGCTGTTCGGCTTCGCCGCCACCATCATGGAACTGCTGTTCCCGGACAAGGTGCTGCCGGTGCTGCTGAACATCGTCGGCTCCACCTGCCTGCTGGTGTGGACGCTGTCGCTGGTCTCGCAGCTGGTGCTGCGCCGCCGCGCCGACCGCCTGGGCACGCGCCTGCCGTTCCGCATGGCCGGTTTCCCGTGGCTGACGGTGTGTGCGCTGGCCATCCTGGCGCTGATCTTCGGCCTGTTGCTCAGCGAAGCGCAGACTCGCCTGCAGTTCCTGTCCATGGTGGCGCTGACGGCGACCATCGCGGCCGGCAGCGCGATCGCACGGCGCCTGCGCGAGGCCTGACCGCCGCCTTCGCATCGAGGCCGCCGGGCGTGGCCCGGCGCTACCGATACATGGTGCCTACATCTGCGGTGCGATCCTGATGGTCTGGGTCCTGAGCGACCCGTCGAACAGGAGCACCGCATGCTGCGCAGCCGTCCTTTCCTGATGTTCACCGGCCAGGCCGAGGCCGCCCTGGCGCTGTACGCCGAAGCCTTCGCCGATTTCCGCCTGCTGGCCCTGCAGCGCCATCCCGAAGGCGCCGGCGCGGGCGTGCCGGGGCAGGTGCGGCAGGCGATCTTCCTGCTGGGTGGCACCCACTACCTGTGCTTCGACAGCCTGGATGTGCACGATTTCACCTTCAGCCCGTCGATTTCGCTGTTCGTGGAATGTTCCGGCGCCGAGCAGTTCGAGCGCGCGGCGCGGGCGCTGGGCGAGGGCGGGCACTGGCTGATGCCGGTGGGCGATTACGATTTCAGCAACCGCTATGGCTGGGTGCAGGACCGCTTCGGCGTGTCGTGGCAGTTGAGCCTGGGGCAGATGCCGGACCCGTGATCGGATTATTGTGGGTGTGGACCGATCCTTGTGGGTGTGGACCTTGGTCCACACGCCCTTCAACAAACGGCCCGCTTGCGCGGGCCGTTCGCGGTGAAGCAGTCGAGCAAGCTCGACTCTACGTGCAGCACCGCTTCGGCGTGTCGTGGCAGTTGAGCCTGGGGCAGATGCCGGGCCCGTGAGTCCACGGCATCCACGCATGGCGTGGATCTACTCCAGGATGCCGGCAGTAGATCCACGCCATGCGTGGATGCAAACGAAAACGGCCCGCTTGCGCGGGCCGTTTGTCGATCATGCTTCGACTTCGTCGTCCTTGTAGGCATCGACCGGGATGCAGGCGCACATCACGTTCTTGTCGCCGTACACGTTGTCCACGCGCGCCACCGGCGGCCAGTACTTCTGCAGCTTCAGGCTGGGCAGCGGGAAGGCGGCCAGTTCGCGCGGGTAAGCGTGGGTCCACTCGCTGGCCGTCACCGCGGTGGCGGTGTGCGGGGCGTTCTTCAGCGGGTTGTCCTCGCGGTCCAGGCGGCCGTCTTCGATCGCGCGGATTTCCTCGCGGATCTGGATCATCGCGTCGATGAAGCGGTCCAGCTCGTGCAGCGATTCGCTTTCGGTCGGTTCGACCATCAGCGTGCCGGCCACCGGGAAGCTCAGGGTGGGGGCATGGAAGCCGAAGTCGATCAGACGCTTGGCCACGTCTTCGGCGCCCACGCCGCTGGTCTTCTCCAGCGGGCGCACGTCCAGGATGCACTCGTGTGCCACCAGGCCGTTGCGGCCGGTGTACAGGGTCTTGAAGTGCGGGGCCAGGCGCTTGGCGATGTAGTTGGCGTTGAGCTGGGCCACCTGGGTGGCCTTGCGCAGGCCTTCGGTGCCCATCATGGCGATGTACATCCAGCTGATCGGCAGGATCGAGGCGCTGCCGAAGCTGGCCGCGCTGACCATGCCGACCGGGCCGTTGTCGCCCAGCTTGCCCGGCAGGAACGGGGCCAGGTGTTCCTTCACCGCACACGGGCCCACGCCCGGGCCACCGCCGCCGTGCGGGATGCAGAAGGTCTTGTGCAGGTTCAGGTGGGACACGTCCGAACCCCACTTGCCCGGCTTGGCTACGCCCACCAGGGCGTTCATGTTGGCGCCGTCGGTGTACACCTGGCCGCCGTGCTGGTGGATGATCTCGCAGATCTCGACCACTTCCTCCTCGAACACGCCGTGCGTGGACGGGTAGGTGATCATGATCGCGGCCAGGCGGTCGCTGTACTTCTCGGCGTTGACGCGGATGTCTTCGACATCGACGTTGCCGTTGGCATCGGTCTTGGTCACCACGACCTTCATGCCGCACATCTGCGCCGAGGCCGGGTTGGTGCCGTGCGCCGAATCCGGAATCAGGCAGATGTCGCGGTGGCCTTCGCCGCGCGAGCGGTGGTAGGCGCGGATCGCCAGCAGGCCGGCGTACTCACCCTGCGCGCCGGAATTGGGCTGCAGGCTGACCGCATCGTAGCCGGTGCATTCCACCAGCATGGCTTCCAGCGATTCGATCAGTTCCTTGTAGCCCAGCGCCTGGTCGGCCGGCACCAGCGGATGGATCTGCGAGAACTCCGGCCAGGTGACCGGGATCATCTCGGCGGTGGCGTTGAGCTTCATGGTGCACGAGCCCAGCGGGATCATCGTGCGGTCCATCGCCAGGTCCTTGTCGGCCAGCGAACGCAGGTAGCGCAGCAGTTCGTGCTCGCTGTGGTGGGTATTGAACACCGGGTGGGTCAGGAACGCGGACTGGCGCAGCAGGCCGGCCGGCAGCGCGTCGGCGGTGCTGGCGTCCAGCGCTTCCACGTCCAGGCCGGCACCGAACACGGCGGCCAGGGCCACGATGTCGGCGCGGGTGGTGGTCTCGTCCAGGCTGATGCCCACCGAGTCGCTGTCGATCGCGCGCAGGTTGTAGCCGGCGGCGCGTGCCTTGGCGTGGATCTCATCGGCGTGCACGCCGGTGATGTGCAGGGTGTCGAAGAAGTCGCCACCGACCTGCACGCCGGCGCTGCGCAGCGCCGCGGCCAGGATCGAGGCCAGGCGGTGGGTGCGGCGGGCGATGCGGGTCAGGCCATCCGGGCCGTGGTAGACGGCGTACATGGACGCCATCACCGCCAGCAGCACCTGCGCGGTGCAGATGTTGGAGGTGGCCTTCTCGCGGCGGATGTGCTGCTCGCGGGTCTGCAGGGTCAGGCGGTAGGCCGGGTTGCCCTGCGCATCGATGGACACGCCGATCAGGCGGCCCGGCATCGAGCGCTTGTAGGCATCGCGGCAGGCCATGAAGGCCGCGTGCGGGCCACCGAAGCCGAACGGCACGCCGAAGCGCTGGCTGTTGCCGACCACGATGTCCGCGCCCCATTCGCCCGGGGCGGCCAGCAGGGTGAGCGCCAGCAGGTCGGTGGCCACGGCCACCAGGCCGCCACGCGCGTGTACGGCATCGACCAGCACCTTGTAGTCGCCCACCTGGCCGAAGGTGTCCGGGTACTGCAGCAGCAGGCCGAAGGCTTCGGCTTCCAGTGCTTCGGCCGGGGTGCCCACGCGCAGCACGATGCCCATCGGCTCGGCGCGCGTGCGCAGCAGTTCCAGGGTCTGCGGATGCACCGCATCGTGCACGAAGAAGGTATCCGACTTCGACTTGGCCGAACGCTTGGCCAGGGTCATCGCTTCAGCGGCGGCGGTGGCTTCGTCCAGCAGCGAGGCGTTGGCGATCTCCATGCCGGTCAGGTCGGCGCACAGGGTCTGGAAGTTGATCAGCGCTTCCATGCGGCCCTGCGAGATTTCCGCCTGGTAAGGGGTGTAGGCGGTGTACCAGGCCGGGTTCTCCAGGATGTTGCGCAGGATCACGTTCGGCGTGTGGGTGCCGTAGTAGCCCTGGCCGATGAAGCTGCGCAGCACGGTGTTCTTGTCGGCGATCGCGCGGATCTTGGCCAGCGCCTGCACTTCGGTGATCGATTCGGGCAGAGCCAGCGGCGCGGGCGACTTGATCTTCGCCGGCACGATGGCATCGGTCATCGCATCCAGCGTGGCGTGGCCGACCACGTCGAGCATCTGCGCGATCTCGGCGTCGTTGGGGCCGATGTGGCGTTCAACGAACGCGCTGTGGTGCTCGAGCTCACGCAGGGAGGGGGTGTTCTGGGACATGGCGAAGGATCCGTCAGGGAAGGGCACACGCACGGGCACAAGCCGCCGGTCGGCGGTCTGCGGGGCGCCCCTCTGTCCTTTTGCCTGAGAGTTTAAAAGCGCGGAAAACCGCAGCTTCGTGCCCCTTCGGCGCCGGATCGAACCGGTCTCTCCAGAGTTGTGTTACGGGTGGTATCGGGCCTGAGCGATTACGGGCGTTGCGCCTTCGGCAGCGGTGTTCCGCTTCTCCCACCGTGTTGCCCGCCGATTATAGCCGGTTGCCGGACCGGCGCAGTGGGGCGCGGCCGCATTGACGGGGCTGAATGGAGGATGGCCCGGACCCTGCGTGGCCGCGTTCCTCCATGGCGTCGGCAGGCCGGGGCGCCTATCATGGGTGGACTCTCGTATTCATCTGGCGCCGTCCCTGCCACGGGGAAGCGGCGCCTGCCGTGCATGCTGCGCACGGCCCTGCCGGACGCCCGCCGATGACCGCCGCCGTTGCACCCTCCACCCGTCGCATGGCCCTGCTGCTGGCCGGCCTGGCCATGTTCGGCCCGTTCTCCATCGACACCATCTTCCCGGCCTTCCCGCAGCTGGCCCAGCGCCTGGCCGTGGATGAAGTGGCGGTGCAGCAGACCATCAGCGTGTACCTGCTGTTCTACGGCCTGATGAGCCTGGCCCACGGCCCGCTGTCCGACGCCTGGGGGCGCAAGCGGGTGATCCTGGGCGGGCTGGTGGTGTTCGTCGGCGCCTCGGTGGGCTGCGCGCTGTCCACCGATCTGAGCACGCTGCTGGTGTTCCGCGCCGTACAGGGCCTGTCGGCCGGCGTGGGCATGATCGTCGGCCGCGCGGTCATCCGCGATCTGTACCACGGCCATGACGCGCAGCGGCTGATGAGCCAGGTGTCCATGCTGTTCGGCATCGCCCCGGCCATCGCACCGATCATCGGCGGCTGGATCCTGCTCAGCGGCGCCGGCTGGCCGCTGATCTTCTGGTTCCTGGTGGTGTTCTCGCTGCTGCTGCTGGTGGCCACGGCGCGTTTCCTGCCCGAAACCCACCCCGTGGAAGCCCGCGTGCCGCTGTCACCGCGCGGCCTGCTGCGTGACTACGTGCGCATCGGCTTCAACCCGCGCTTCCTGCGCCTGGCGCTGGCCGGCAGCATCAACTTCGGTGGCATTTTCCTGTACATCGCCTCTGCACCGGTGTTCGTGATGCAGCACCTGCACCTGGGCGAAGGCGGCTTTGCCTGGTTGTTCATTCCCACCATTGGCGGCATGACCCTGGGCTCGTTCCTGTCCGGGCGCATGGCCGGGCGTACCCTGCCGACCCGCCAGATCAGCATCGGTTTCACCCTGTGCGCGCTGTCGGCACTGCTGAACATCAGCTACGTGGCGCTGGCGCCGCAGCTGGCCCTGCCTTGGGCGGTGCTGCCGATCTTCGTGGGCGGCACCGGCATGGCGCTGATCTTCCCGATCCTGGCCCTGGCGGTGCTGGACATGTACCCGCACCAGCGCGGCCTGGCCTCGTCGCTGCAGGCCTTCGTGCAGCTGATGATCAGCACCGTGGTGGCCGGCGTGGTCTCGCCGCTGCTCAGTGCCAGCCCCCTGCACCTGGCGCTGGGCCAGGCCGGTTTCTTCGCCGCCGGCTTCGTGTTCTGGTACTGGGAACACATGCGCCAGCGCGCCCTGCAGGCCCCTGTCCAGGAGCAGCCGCCGCTGGCGTGAAGCGGCGCGGCGGCCGGGCTGGGTTATTCTTGCGCCCCCTTGCTGTTCGATACGACCCCCATGTCCACCACGTCCAAGATCCGCCGCGACCAGCGTCGCCGCCAGGAAAAGCAGGCTGCCAACAAGGCGGCGGCCACCGCTTCGCCGGTCGAACCGCATGCCGAACTGCGCGATCCGCAGCGTGCCCTGCTGGCCGGTGTGGTCCGCCGCGATGGCGAATGGGTGCTGGGCATGGATGGCCGCATTGCCGGCCAGACCCACAGCGCCGCGCACGTGCTGGCCATGATCATGCAGGCCGGTGAGCTGCACGAGCGCAATGGCACGCCGGTGCGCCTGATCTATTCCGATGCGCTGCGCGATGCGGCGCAGGCCGAAGTGCAGGAGAAGGGGCTGACCTTCGATGAGTTCAAGGCCGAGCTGGCCGCGGTGATGGCGGCGAAGAAGGACAGCTGATCGTGCATTGCGGTAGCGCCGGGCCATGCCCGGCGAGAATGAAAGGGGCGGATCCTCGCGGATCCGCCCCTTTCCGTTTTACTTCGCCGGTGCCGCGCTGGCCTGCCAGCCGCACATCTGGCCTTCGTTCTGCTGCTTCAGCCACTCGTTGACCGGGGTGAAGTACTCGATCATCGGGCCGGCGTCGAGCTTGTCGCTGCCGGTCAGCTCCTTCAGCGTGGCCTGCCACGGCTGGCTGGCGCCCTTGCTCAGCATCGCCCAGTACTTCTGCCCGGCTTCCTTGTTGCCGTAGAAGGTGCACTCATGCAGCGGGCCCTTGTAGCCAGCCGCATCGCACAGGCCCTTGTAGAACTGGAACTGCAGGATGCGGGCCAGGAAGTAGCGGGTGTACGGGGTGTTGCCCGGCACGTGGTACTTCGCGCCCGGATCGAAGAACTCCTCGCCGCGCGCGCTGGCCGGAGCCACGCCCTGGTACTTGGCCTTCAGGTCCCACCAGGCCTTGTTGTAGTTGTCCGGGGTGATCGAACCATCAAACACACCCCAGCGCCAACGATCAATCATCAGGCCGAACGGCAGGAACGAAACGCCCGACAGCGCCATGCGCATCTGGTTGTTGATCACCGCTTCGCGGCTTTCGGTCGGGGCATCGACCAGGCCGATCGAGCTGAGGTACTTGGGCGTCATCGCCAGCACGATTGTGTCGCCGATCGCTTCATGGAAGCCATCGTTGGCACCGCCCTGGAACAGCGGCGGCAGCGGGTTGTAGGCCAGGTCGTAATAGATGTGGCCCAGCTCGTGGTAGATGGTGGTGAAGTTTTCTTCGTTGGGCTTGATGCACATCTTGGTGCGCACGTCGCCTTCCATGTTCATGTCCCAGGCACTGGCATGGCAGACCACGTCGCGGTCGTCGGGCTTGATGAACTGGGTCTTGTCCCAGTACGACTGCGGCAGCGAAGGCATGCCCAGCGAGACGTAGAAGTCCTGGGCACGTTCGGTCATCTGCCGTGCGGTGCGCAGCTCGGCTTCACGCTGTGCCTTGTAGCGCGCGGTCACGTCGGCGTCCTTGCCGGCCTTGTCCAGCGCCGCGCTCAGGTTGGTCTGGTACTGCTTTTCCAGCGCGGCGGTGATGTCCAGGCTGCCGGCACCGGGGTAGGGCTCCAGCTGGTCCCACAGGTTCGACCAGTCCTGCTGCCACATGTTGCCCAGCAGGTGCGCGGCGATCAGGCCGTTGCCCACTTCGGCCTTGTCCTTGCCATAGGTCTTGTCCAGCTTGCCGCGGGTGTAGCAGTGCAGCTGCTCGTACATCGGCTTGACCTGTTCCCACAGGCGGTCGGTTTCCGGCCCGATCTGCTCAGGCGGCATGTCGTAGCCGCTGCGCCACATCTGCCCGGCATCGCTGAAGCCCATGCCCTTGGCGCCTTCGTTCACCAGGCTGACGAACTGCTGGTAGTCGCCGCGCATGCCCTTGGTGGTGCTGTGCCAGCCCTGCCAGGCGTCCAGTTGCTTGTCATAGTCGCGGCTGCGCGACAGCACCTGTTCCAGGTCGCCCAGCTGGCGGCAGGAGGCCGGATCGTTGGCGTCGGTGCAGTACTTGCCGGCGCCGTAGCTGCCTTCCATGCGGGTGGCGATCTGGGTCAGCTGGGCCAGCTTGGCGGCATCGCGCGGTGCCGGCATCGACGACATCAGCTTCAGCAGGTGGATGGCGCGCTTGCTGTCTTCGCTCATCGGCTGGCCTTCGAACTTGGCGGCCTGTTCGATCCAGCTGTTGAGCTGGGTCAGCGAGCGTTCGTTGGCCTTGGCGGCGATGCGTTCGGAATCGCTGTTGATGTAGGTGGACGACAGCCACTGCGCCGAGGTCATCTCGGGGTAGGCGGCCTTGTATTCAGCGTTGATGCGGGCAACGAACTGGTCGGCGGTTTCCCCGGCCGGCGCGCTGGGGGCGGCGGCTTCAGAACCGGGGGTAGCTTCCTTCTTGCAGGCAACCAGGGCCAGCGTGGCGGCGGCGATTGCCGAGGCCAGCAGCAGATGGCGGTGTTTCACGGGTAGTCCTTGGGTGGTGAACGACGGCCGAAGGCTAGTGGGCGGCCGCAGCCACCGCAAGTGGCAAATGTCCGGCAGGGCTGCGCCCTGCACCCGCTCAATGCAACGGCAACGGCAACGGCAACGGCAAAGGCAACGGCAACGTCAAAAGCTGGGTATCCGTGGGGTGGCGGGGTGGGTCCGGTCGAGGGGGACGCCGTAAATACATCCATGTAGGCTCGGTCGCGCCATCCATGGCGCTCACGCCCCCTCGACCGGACCCACCCCACCTTCGACAGTTTCCTGCGATCTGTCGGAATGACTGGGTCGGATCCCGTTGCTGCGCAACGGGCTCTGACCCCAGATTTATTTGGATATCCGACAGATTTCATCCACGCATGGCGTGGATCTACTGACCACCGGCTAACTGTCAGAGGTGGGGCGGTGTCGGATTGCGGGGTGTCCGCGGCATGGATGCCGCGGCCAAGCCTACACGGACGTACTTGCGGCGTCCCCGCAATCCGACACCGCCCCGCCACCCCACGGATACCCCGCTTTTGACGTTGACGTTGACGTTGATTCGGCAGGTGCAGGGCTGCAAGCCCTGCCACAAATACCCCTACCGCGCGCAGTTGGCGAACACGTCGCGGTCGCGTTCGTACAGTGCGGTCTTCACCTGCATCAGCCCCAGCACCGAGGGGAACAGATTGTCATGGTCGGTGTAGGCCACCGCGCGCTTGCGCACGCACTGCAGATCCAATCCACGGCTGCGGGCGAAGCCCGGCGAGAACCAAATCGTCATCGGCACCCGGGTCTGCTCGGCCGGCGCGATCGCGTAGGGCACGCCATGCAGGAACAAGCCCTTTTCGCCCAGTGATTCACCATGGTCGGACAGGTAGATCATCGCCGTGTCGTAGTCATCCAGCCCCTGCAGCGTGCCGATCGTCCGGGCCAGGAAATGATCGGTGTAGAGCACTGCATTGTCGTAGCTGTTGGTGATCTGTTCGCGGCTGCACTGGCCGATGTCGCGGGTGTCGCAGGTCGGGGTGAAGCGGCGGAACGCGGCAGGGTAGCGCTCGAAGTACGCTGGCCCATGGTTGCCCAGCTGGTGCAGCACCACCACCCGGTCGCCGGGCTTTGCGCGCACCTGCGTGGCCAGGTCCTGCAGCAGGATTTCATCCATGCAGCGGCCATCCGCGCACAGTCCCGGCGTGGTCGCATCGGCCAGCGACTGGAACTGCAGACCTTCGCACACGCCCTTGCAGCCCGATTGGTTGTCACGCCACAGCGGGGTGATGCCGGCGCGGTTCAGTACGTGCAGCAGCGACTGGTGCGCGCGGATCTTCTTCTCGTCGTAGTCATGCCGGCCCCAGGGCGAGTACATGCACGGCAGCGAGACTTCGGTGCTGGTGCCGCACGAGTGCATGTCGGGGAAATTGATCACCGGCGCCTGGGCCAGCTCGGGCGTGGTGTTGCGGCCGCCGTTGAGGCCCCAGTCCTGCGCACGCAGCGTTTCTCCCATCACGATCACCAGCAACCGCGGCTTGCTGGTCGGCGCGCGTGGCGTCGCCATGGCGTCGGTGCCGATCGGCAGCTTCGGCGCGCGCTGCACCGGGTTGTCGCTGCGCAGTGCGCGCGGCAGGCCCAACATCACGTTCGCCGGCGTGGCCAGGTAGCGCACCTCGCGCTGGTTGCGCATCAGTGCCGACACATCCTGGAACGACAACAATGCACCGCCCAGCGCGGTTGCCGCTGCCAGCAGCAGGAAGCCCGCGCGCCACAGCAGCGTGCGGGTCCAGCTTCGGCTGCGCAGCTGCACGCGCCACAGCAGCAGCATCGGCACCGCCGCCAGCCACAGCAGCGGCCACAGCAGCGAAGCGGTCATCAGCTCACGGCTTTCCTTCGGGTCCGTGGCCAGTACGTTGCGCAGCATGTCCGCATCCAGATAGATGTGGTAGCGCCCCATGTAGTGCGCGGCGAGCGCGGTGACCAGCAACAGCAGGCTGACCATCACCTTGGCGTTCCAGCGCCACACAAGCAGCCCCAGCAGCACGCCATGCGCGCCCAGGAGCAACAGCAGCAGCGAAAGTGCATAGCGCAGGCTGCCGGGGTGGCTGGCCATCGCGCTGTGCCAGAACAGCCCGTTGCCTGCGACGGCGAAGAACAGGCAGGCCAGCGCGATCAGCGCTTCGGTGGACAGCAGCGGCCGCCACTGCAGCAGCGATGCCAGCGCGGGAAGGCGCGGCGAGCGTTCAACCGATGCGTTCATGCCTGTGCCTCCTGCCGGCGCGGGCGCGCCAGCCAGCGCTGCACGCCCAGGAAAAGCCCGAGCGAGAGCAGCCAGCACAGCAGCGCGGTGGCGACATCGTGCGAGAGGAAGTGCGCACCGCGCAGCTGCTGGCTGATGCCGAACATCAGCCCGGCGGCCAGGCCGATGCCCAGCCCCACCCAGCGCCAGCTGGGGCGCCAGAGCAGGGCGAAGAAGTACAGGCACAGCCATGCATAACCGGCACTGGCGTGGCCGGCGGGGAAGCAGGCACGCGCCGGCATGCCCTGCGGGCGGTGACTGAACAGACCCACGAAGGCATCGTGGCCGCCGTAGCGCAGCAGGTCCCACGGGCAGTCCATCGGCACCAGCGCCTTCAGCAGCGATACCAGCCCGGTGCCCAGTGCGACGGCGGCCACCACGTACAACAGCGCACAGCGCAGCGTGCGGTCACGCCCGCGGCGCCAGTGGTGGAAGCACAGCAGGATGGCGACCAGCGCGGCCAGGGTGCTCAGCCACTTGCCGCCCTGGTGCACCGCCACGCGGGTCAGCCAGGCTTCCTGCAGGGCCCAATGCCCGCCCTGCAGTTGGTACAGGTGATCGGCCAGCCACTGGTCCCCGCCGAAGCCCATCAGCAGGGCGAACGCTGGAATGCCAATGGCCAACGGCAGCCACAGATGGGTCAGCGCGAAGCGCGAGCCCAGCCGTGATGGGGCAATCGCGAGTGCGGGGGCAAGAGGATGTGCGGGCATGCGGGCCGGTGCCGTGGCGGGAATCGCGGCCATGCTGGTCAGCAACGTGTCGGAGAAGGGTCGGACCGGTGTTGCCGACCGGTTAATCTGCCGGCGCCGGCCGTGATCCGTTCAGTCTTCCTCCTGCGACATCCCGACCGTTGCCGCATGGCAATCCACGTTCCAGGCCGTACCTGGCAGCAGCAACCAGTGATTGCGGTTGGCCACGCCAATATCGACCACCTGCGCGCGGTCCACGCAGGGGCTCATGGCCTGGTCCAGCACCAGTACCCAGCGTGTGTGCGGGGCTTGCGCCAGCCACGGCCCCGCGTAGTGCCACTGCTCGTCCCAAGGGCGCTTGAAGCCGAACTCCTGCACCGGCCGATCGGCCTGCAACAGGTTCTGCTCCCGCCAGGCAACCATCGCCAGTTCGGCATCGGGCCCGATCCGCTGGCCAACCCGTTGCATCACCGCCGAAGCCGAGGCGAAGGGATCCAGCGCCGGAATCAGCAGGCCGCCGTACAGCAGCCACAGCAGGCCATGGCTGAGCAGCACCAACAGACCTGCGCGGCGCACCCGCAGCCACACGGCCAGCGTTGCCACGGCGATGGCGAAGCTCAACAGCCCTTGTCCCAGCACCGGCAGCAACGTCTCGGGCATCGCCCGTCGTGCCAGTTGTGCCTGCGCCCATGCGCTGTCGCTCATCAGCAGCACGCCCAGCGTACCGGTGCACAGCATCAGCGCGGCGCTGTAGCCGAACAGGTAACGCCGCACCCACACCAGGCGCAGCAGGCCCGGCAGCAGTGGCGCAACCGCCAGCGCCAGCGCTGGCAGCATGGGAAGCACATAGACCTCACGCTTGCCGGGGCTGGCGCTGAAGAACACCAGGACCAGCACCGCCCATCCCAACAGCAGCCAATGGCGCAGGTCGCCGCGGCGCAGGCGTCGCCACCACGGCCGCAGCAGCCAGGGCAACAGCAGGCTGCCGGGCAGCCACAGCGTGGCCATCACCTGCAGGTAGTACCAGACCGGTTGCCGGTGGTGCCACGCGTTGGCGTATCGCGTGCCGGTCTGTTTGAAGAGAAGCTCATGCGCATACGACTGCAATGCGGTGCTGGGCTCATGCAGCAGGGCCCAGCCCAGCGGCGCCAGCCAGACGGCCGTGCCCAGCAGGAAGGCCGGCAGCAACCACAGCAGGGTGGCCGGGTGCGGGCCGTCCACGGCCCGTCCCAAGTGGCGCCGGTGCAGCCGCCAGCCAAGCCAGGGGAGCACGATCAGCAGCGGCAGGAAGCCCACGCCCTTGGTCACCGTGCCGACGCCGGCGGCGGCACCGGCCAGCCACAACGCAGGCAGGTTGCGGCGTTCGCACAGATGGCGCAGCAGGCCCCACAGGGCGAGCGTGGTCATGGCCACCAGTACCATGTCGATCTGCGCACGCTTGGCCATCAGGCCGAACTGCAGAGTGCAGAACAGCGCGGCCACCGCGTACAGCGCATGCCGGGGCGACCACAACCGCCGGGCCAGGTCCGCCACCAGCCACAACGTCAGCAGCGCCGCCAGCAGCGACGGCAGCAGGAACGACCACTGCCAGCTTCCCACCAGCTGGTGCGCGGCCGCCTGCAACCACATGAACACCGGGGGTTTTTCCGCATACAGTTCGACCCCGCGATGGGGCAGCAGCCACTGCCCGCTTTCGACCATGCTGCGGGCCGCCAGTACGAAGCGCGGTTCATCCGGCGGCTGCGGCTGGCGCAGCCCCAAACCAGCCGCAAGGGCAACGGCAACCAGCAGCCACAGCAGGGGGTGCAGCCAACGGCGGGGCAGGGCGTCGGGCACGGCAGGCTCCGGGGCAAAAGCCACAGGCTGCGCTTGGCGGCGTGGGAAACCTGTCGGAAGGGCGCCATCCCGACCGCTTTCCGACACGGGCACGGCTACCATGGGGCCAGTTCCCGTGGATCCGCTACGCATGCGCCTGTTGGTGATCGAAGACAACCGTCAGCTGGTGGCCAATCTGTTCGACTACTTCGAGTCGCGCGGGCACGTGCTGGATGTGGCCCCCGATGGCATCACCGGGCTGCACCTGGCCGGCAGCCATCCCTACGATGCGGTCATCCTGGACTGGATGCTGCCGCGCATGGAGGGTCCGGAAGTGCTGCGCCGCCTGCGCAGCGAGCACGGTTCGGAAGTGCCGGTCATCATGCTGACCGCCCGTGATGAACTGCCCGACAAGATCGCCGGCTTCCGCGCTGGCGCCGACGACTACCTGACCAAGCCCTTCGCCCTGCCGGAACTGGAGGTGCGGCTGGAGGCGCTGCTGCTGCGGGCCCAGGGCCGCAATCCGCGCAAGCGCCTGCAGGTGGCCGATCTGGTGCTGGACCTGGCCACCCTGGAAGCGCAGCGTGGCGGACAGGCACTGCACCTGTATCCGGCGTGCCGCAAGCTGCTGGAAGTGCTGATGCGCGCCAGCCCCGGTGCGGTAACCCGGCAGCAACTGGAATTCGCCCTGTGGGGCGATGAACCGCCCGATGGGGACCTGCTGCGCTCGCACGTGTATGAGCTGCGCCGCAGCGTGGACGGTCCCTTCGCCGACAAGCTGATCCACACCCTGCCGCGGGTGGGCTATCGCCTGGCTGCGAGCCCGGCGGCAGAGGACGACAGCAATGCCCCGCGCGCGTAAGCCCGGCCCGCTGTACCGGCGCGTGGTGTGGTGGCTGCTGGGCTACCTGGCGCTGCTGTCGCTGGCGGTGTTCAGCGTCGGCAACTACGTGCACGAGCATGCCGAACATGCCGCCTGGCGTGCGCTGCTCAATTCCGAACTGGACAGCATCCTGGAACACACCCGGCATGAGCCGGACTATCACTGGCAGGATTCGGACACGCTCAGCCTGTATCGCTTCGGCCAGCCCGGTCTGCCTGAGAGTGTGCGCACGCTGCATCCCGGCCTGCACGACGGCGTGCTGATCGATGACCGCGAAACAGCGGTGATGGTGCGCGATACCGCTGCGCTGGGCCGCGTTGCGCTGGCGCTGGACATCACCGATTTCCACGACCTGGAACAGTTCGCCACGCGCTGGGTGATGCTGGCCGGCATCATCATGATTTTCGTCACCGTGATGATGGCCTCCTTCGGCATGGAGCGCATGGTGCGGCCGTTGAGCCTGCTGGCGCGCAACATCGGCGCACTGCGCCCTGGCGAGCAGGGCCAGCGCATCGAGGTGGATCCGCGTGGCAGTTCCGAGCTGCACACCATCGCCGATGCCTTGAACGATTACCTGGACCGCAATGAACAGTTCGTCGAGCGCGAACGGGTGTTCATCAGCACGGCCAGCCATGAACTGCGCACGCCGATTGCGGTCGTGACCGGCGCGGCCGAACTGGCACTGGAGCAGCCCGGCCTGCCCGAGCGCGCGCGCCAGCAGATGCAGCGGGTGCTGCGCACCGCGCAGGGCGTGGAAGAGCTGATCGAACTGCTGCTGGTGCTGGCGCGCGACCCGGCGCGGTTGAGCTCGCGTGCCGAGCGCATCGCGCTGGACCAGTTGCTGCCGGAGATCGTCGACGACCATCGCCACCTGCTGGGTGACAAGAACCTGAGCATCGGCATCCAGGCGGCGGCGGTGGATATCGTTGCGCCGCTGGCGGTGGTGCAGGCGGCCATCGGCAACCTGCTGCGCAACGCCATCGAGAACAGCGGGCGCGGCCACATCGCGCTGAGCCTGGACGCGCAGGCCGTGCTGACCCTGCAGGACCCGGGGCACGGCATGAGCCCGGAAGAAATCGCCGCGATCCATGCGCGCCTGGCCCGCGGTGAGCGCGCCGACCGCGGTGGCATCGGCCTGGAACTGATTGCCCGTCTCTGCGAGCACCTGGGCTGGACGCTGCAGTTCCAGCCCTGTGAACCACGCGGCACCCGGGTCACGCTCGACTTCGCCGCATCGCGGCCGGCCTGATCAGAACGCCTGGCAGGTGCCAACCCCGGTTGGCACGTCGGTCCCTGGTAGGTGCCAACCTTGGTTGGCACGCCAGTCCCCGGTAGGTGCCAACCTTGGTTGGCACGCCAGTCCCCGGTAGGTGCCAACCTTGGTTGGCACGCTGTGCGTCGACCAAGGTCGACGCCTACCAAAGCGGATTGCCGCCCGGCCGCCGCCAACCGGCGCGGATTACCGCGTTCTCGGCCGCGGCACGTGCTGGTCGATCAGGATCACGTTGCCATCCGGGTCGGCCAGCTGCACATAGCCCGTTCCCTGTCCATCCGGGTCGGTGCGCACGGCCAGTTCGATCCCTTTGCCTTCAATGGCCGCCTGCAGCTCGCGCACGTCCTGGAAGTCGGCCAGTTCCTGCTTGTGCTGGTCCCAACCCGGGTTGAAGGTCAGCAGGTTGCCTTCGAACATGCCCTGGAACAGCCCGATCACGATGCCGTCGTTGCGCAGCACCAGCCAGTTCTGGCTGGCATCGCCGCCGGTCACCGAAAATCCCAGTGCCTCGTAGAACGACCGCGAGGCAGCCAGGTCCTTCACCGACAGGCTGACTGAAAAAGCACCCAGTTGCATGGCACAGGCTCCGTTGTGGAAGGGCAGGGTGGCCGGCACTGCAGCATGACCCTGCGTGAAGAGGATGTTAACCTCGGGCCGTGCCGCACCGATGCGGCACTTCTTTTTTCCACGCCCTTTCGATCGACAGAGGATCCCATGCCGACCGAACCCGCTACCGCGCTGATCACCAGCGATATCGTAGGCCTTGGCCTGATTGCTGCCACCCTGGCCCTGATCTTCTGGGCCGCCAGTGGCCCCACCCCGCTGCT
The DNA here is from genome assembly GCF_003086695.1 of Stenotrophomonas sp. SAU14A_NAIMI4_8. NCBI lineage: Bacteria > Pseudomonadati > Pseudomonadota > Gammaproteobacteria > Lysobacterales > Lysobacteraceae > Stenotrophomonas > Stenotrophomonas sp. SAU14A_NAIMI4_8. Next base: position 3,193,858 of record NZ_CP025999.1, on the reverse strand, counting down.
GAAGAAGATCTTCGCCTGGGTGCCGGCCCTGCTGCTGTGCTACTTCATTCCGGCCATCTACAACACCGTTGGGCTGATCGATGGCCACAACACCGCCCTGTACAACCCGATCGCCCGTGACGTGCTGCTGCCGGCAGCGCTGGTGCTGCTGACGCTGTCGATCGACCTGAAAGGTATCGCCAAGCTCGGCCCGAAGCTGATCCTGGTGTTCTGCGCCGGTACGGCAGGCATCATGCTCGGTGCCATCGTGTCCTTCCAGGTGATGAAGTTCATCCATCCGGAAACCGTGGCCGGCGATACCTGGGCGGGCATGGCCGCGCTGGCGGGCAGCTGGATCGGTGGCGGCGCCAACATGGTGGCCATGCGCGAGATCTTCGGCACCGACGCCACCACCTTCGGCCAGTTCGCCGTGGTCGATGTGGCCTGCGCCAGCCTGTGGATGGCCATCCTGCTGTTCCTGGCCAACCGTGCGCAGCAGATCGACACCCGCAGCGGTGCTGATACCCGCGCCATCGATGAGATGAAGGCGCGTATCAGTGCCTATGAAGCGCAGAACTCGCGCATTCCCACCCTCACCGACCTGATGGTGATCGTCGGCGTGGCGCTGGGCGGGGTGGGGCTGGCACATGCCATTGCCGCGCAGCTGGCCGCCTGGTTCAAGGCCAACGTCGGCTGGTCCAGCCAGTTCAGCCTGGACAGCCAGTTCGTGTGGGTGGTGCTGCTGTCCACCGCCTTCGGCCTGGGCCTGAGCTTCACCCGCGCACGGCGCCTGGAATCGGCTGGTGCATCGCGCCTGGGCACCGTGTTCCTGTACTTCCTGATTGCCTGCATCGGCATGCAGATGGACCTGCTGTCGCTGCTGGATCGCCCCTGGCTGTTCGTCCTGGGCCTGATCTGGATGGCCACCCACGTGCTGGTGCTGTGGATCGTGGCACGCCTGGTGCGCGCACCGCTGTTCTTCTTCGGTGTCGGCTCGATGGGCAATATTGGCGCGGCCGCATCGGCGCCGGTGGTGGCCGCTGCGTTCCATCCGTCGCTGGCGCCGGTGGGCGTGCTGTTGGGAACGGTGGGCTATGCCACCGGCACCGGCCTGGCCTACGTCACCGGCTTGATCCTGAAGGCGATGGCGGGCGCGTAACCGGCCGGGGGAATGCGCAGGCCGCGCCTGACGCATTCCCCGGCAACCGCACGAACTGTGCGGTGCATACCGGAACCGATCCGGTGCGCTCCGTACCGTGGGCACTTCCGCTGGCAGCCGCCAGCCTCTGCCCAGGCATGACCATGACGAAAGAACGGATGTTTCGTGCGGCAGTACTGACCCTGGTGCTTGCCGCTGGCAGCGCCTTCGCGCAGGCGCCTTTGACACCGCAGCGCGCTGACGTACAGGCGATCACCGAAAGCAGCGCGCGCGAGGTTGCCGCGTTGCTGGCCCAGCCGGGGTTTGCCGCCAGTGCGCGCGCTGCCCTGCAGTCGGGGCCGGAGCAGGGAGTCGCCCTGCAGCAGGTGATGGCCCGCTTCGATCCGCAGGCACGCACCCGCGCCAGCACGCTGCTGGCCACGCAGGACCAGCAGGTGCGCCAGCGCAAGGGTCTGGCCCAGCAGGGGCCGGGGCTGCTGCAGCTGCGGGCGTTCGTGCCTGCAGGTGCCTCGCTGGCTGCGGTCGCGCCGGAGCGGTTGTGGGTGGCCAGCCTGCCACGCGGCAACGACCGCGACTGGACCACGCTGACCGCGTACGACGCACAGGGCCGCGCGCACCTGCTCGATGCCCGGCAGGCGCCGGACGTGCCCGTGCTGATCGTGGACGTGGATACCCGCCGTGCAGTGAAGGAAGGCATGGCTCTGGTCAACGCGGGCCTGCGCGCGCGCGGGCTGCAGTCACCCGAACGCATCACCCTGTCGGCCGACGGTGCCAGCGCCTCGCTGGACATCACCCGCCTGGACCGTATTCGTCTGAATGACGACCAGGAGCCGTGGGCGCTGGGCGCGGCCGAAGTGTTCGCGGTCGTGTCAGGCCTGCAGGTCGACGCCACCGAACCGGAAATGATGACGGTGGACATGCCGTGGCTGGATCATGACCAGACCGACTACACGCCCCAGCAGCCGTTGGTGATCTGGGGCAACTACCGCTTCAACGCGGCCAACGTGCAGCTGTTTGAAGACGATGGCGATACCAACTACCAGGAGCTGCTGGTCGCCCTGGCCACCGGGGTGAAGACGGCGCTGGGCGCGTTCGCTCCCGAGTACGCGGTGATTGCCGATATCGCCGGGGCGATCCTCAAGGCCATGCCGACCTCGTGGTTTGCCAACGATATCGATTACCTGGACAGCTTCTACCTGCTGCAGCGCGGGCAGGGCTACACCGACCGCATGGGCGCGGCGAACAACGCCAAGGTCACCCTCACGCCCATCACCCTGGTGGACTAGGCCAGCAGGGCTTGCAGCCCTGCACCCGCTGTAGAGTCGAGCCATGCTCGACTGAAGCAACAGCAACAGCGGGCATTCCGCGGGATGGCGGGGTGGGGCCGGTTACAGGAGACGCCGTGAATCCGTCCATGGAGGCTCGGTCGCGCGGCTGTAGGTGGGTGCCGACCGTTGGTCGGCACTTCTGTCAGATATCGACAAACAAAATGGGGTCAGATCCGTTCCCTTCGGGAAACGGATCTGACCCCGCGTGTGTCCCGCCGTCACCGGCAATCTGTCGAAGGTGGGGCGGTGTCGGATTGCGGGGTGTCCGCCGCATGGATGCGGCGGCCAAGCCTACATGGGTGAGGGCGCTTTGCTTGCGAAGCACTGCTTCGCAAGCGCCCGAACGCCCAGCCGCCAGCGCCTGGGCCGGGCCCCGGAGGGGGACTTGCGGCGTCCCCGCAATCCGACACCGCCCCGCCAAACAAACAGAAACCCAGAGCCGACGCTCTTGCAGTCGCAGTGGCAGTTGCTCTGGCTTCTGCGGGCGCCGGGCTGCAAGCCCGGCACCCATACAGCACCTCAGCAGCAGCGCCCGCCGTTGCGGCCGCCGTATCGCGCTTCCTGTCGCTCGCGGAAGAACGTCTTGTAGTCCATCGGCTCCTGATCCGGATGCTTTTCCAGCATGTGCCGGACGTAGTTGTCGTAATCAGGAATGCCACAGCACAGCCGCGCGGTCTGCACCAGGCGCCGCCAGATGCGGCGGTGCGCCTGGTACTGGCCTACCGGAACCAGTTGGGTACTCATTACAGATCCACCATTTCGTGCGGCTTCAGCGCCACGTACGGGGTCTCGCGGTCGGTCCGCTGCGGGTTGCGACGGGCGGCCAGGATGGTCTTGATCGCATACACCAGCACCGAGGCCACCACCAGCAGGAACAGCGCGGTCAGGCCGGTGTTGACGTAGGCATTGACCACGATCTGCTGCATCTGCGCCACGGTCTTGGCCGGTGCGGTGATGGTGTCACTGGCAATGGCGGCCTGGTACTTGTGCGCCTGTGCCAGGAAACCCTGCGCCGGGTTGCTGTCGAAGATCTTGATGAAGCCCGCATACGTGGTGCAGATCAGCAGCCACACGGCCGGCACGGCGGTCACCCACGCGTAGCGGTCACGCTTCATCTTGAACAGCACCACCGTGCCCAGCATCAGCGCGATACCGGCCAGCATCTGGTTGGAAATGCCGAACAGCGGCCACAGCGTCTGGATGCCACCGAACGGATCGACCACGCCGGTGTACAGCAGGTAGCCCCACAGCGCCACGCAGCCGGCCGTGCCGATGATGTTGGCCGTCCACGATTCGGTCTTCTTCAGGGCCGGCACGAAGTTGCCCAGCAGGTCCTGCAGCATGAAGCGGCCGGCACGGGTACCGGCATCCACGGCGGTCAGGATGAACAGCGCTTCGAACAGGATCGCGAAGTGGTACCAGAACGCCATCATGGCGTCGCTGCTGCTGGGAATGGCCTCGTGCAGGATCTGCGCGATGCCCACCGCCAGCGTGGGCGCACCACCGGCGCGGTGCAGGATGGTCGGTTCACCGATCGCCGCCGCCGTGGCATTCAACTGTTCCGGGGTGATGGTGAAGCCCCAGGTGTTGGTGATGTAGTGCGCGGCCGAAACGGCGTCGGCACCGATCACCGCTGCAGGGCTGTTCATGGCGAAGTAGATGCCCGGATCGATGATCGAGGCTGCCACCAGCGCCATCACCGCCACGAACGATTCCATCAGCATGCCGCCGTAGCCGATGTAGCGCATGTGCGCTTCATTGGCCAGCAGCTTGGGCGTGGTGCCCGAGGAAATCAGCGCATGGAAACCGGACACCGCGCCGCAGGCGATGGTGATGAACAGGAACGGGAACATGCCGCCCTTCCACACCGGGCCGTCACCGCTGGCGGCGAACTGGGTCAGTGCCGGCATCTTCAGTTCCGGCATCACCACCACGATACCGATGGCCAGGGCGATGATCGTGCCGATCTTCAGGAAGGTCGACAGGTAATCGCGCGGGGCCAGCAGCAGCCACACCGGCAGCACCGATGCGACGAAGCCATAGCCGATCAGCATCCAGGTGATCTGGGTACCGGTGAAGGTGAAGGCCGGGCCCCAGACCGGGTCGGCCGCCACCTTGCCGCCGAACCAGATCGCGGCCAGCAGCAGGATCAGGCCCACCACGGAAATCTCACCGATCTTGCCCGGCCGGATGTAGCGCATGTACACGCCCATCAGGATCGCGATGGGCATCGTGGCGATCACCGTGAACATGCCCCACGGGCTTTCCGCCAGCGCCTTCACCACCACCATGGCCAGCACCGCCAGGATGATGATCATGATCAGGAAGGCTCCGAACAGGGCGATGGTGCCGGGCACCTGGCCCATTTCCTCGCGCACCAGGTCACCCAGCGAGCGGCCGTTGCGGCGGCTGGACAGGAACAGGACCATGAAGTCTTGCACTGCGCCGGCCAGCACCACGCCCACCACCAGCCACAGCAGGCCGGGCAGGTAGCCCATCTGCGCGGCCAGCACCGGGCCCACCAGCGGGCCGGCGCCGGCAATGGCGGCGAAGTGGTGGCCGAACAGCACGTGTTTGTTGGTCGGTACGTAGTCCAGACCGTCGTTGTTGATCACCGCCGGGGTGGCCCGGGTCGGATCGAGCTGCATCACCTTGTTGGCGATGAACAGGCTGTAGTAGCGATAGGCGACCAGATACAGCGATACCGCGGCCACCACGATCCACAGTGCGTTGATGTGTTCGCCGCGGCGCAGGGCGACGGTGCCCAGACAGAACGCGCCGAGCAGGGCCAGTGCGGCCCAGCCCAGTTTGGAAAACCCTTTCATGAGGTGCTCTCTCCCGGAAAGACAGTGAAAGAGTCCCGCGTGCCCTTGGCAGGGTCAATGTCCACGGGAGCCTTCTTCGGTAGTACTTTGGTCGAACACAACGCAGGCGATGCCGCGCGGCGGACATGACGCGCGGCAAACACCAGCAATGGAACAATCGGTTGCGGCGCCATCCATTGGCCTGCCGCGCTGCAGCGTCCATCTTCATGGGCATCCATCCCACAGGAGTTGCCATGAGTCTTCCCGAGCCGGTGCGCGTGCTGCGCACGATCCGTGGCATGCCCACGTCCGACGGCGCCGGCGTGCGCCTGACCCGGGTCATCGGTGGCCCCTCGCTGCCGGATCTGGACCCCTTCCTGCTGTTGGATGAATTCGGCACCGACCGCGCCGAGGACTACATCGCCGGCTTCCCGGAGCACCCGCACCGGGGCTTCGAGACCGTCACCTACATGCTGGACGGGCGCATGCGGCACCGCGACAACCACGGCAACGAAGGCCTGCTGACCCCGGGCAGCGTGCAGTGGATGACCGCCGGCCGCGGCCTGGTGCATTCGGAGATGCCCGAGCAGGAAAGCGGGCAGATGCGTGGCTTCCAGCTGTGGGTGAACCTGCCGGCGCGGGACAAGATGACCGAGCCGAAGTACCAGGAGTTCGCGCCCGAGCGCATTCCGGTGGTACAGCCGGCCGACGGCGTGCAGGTGAAGGTGATCGCCGGTACGGTCGATGGCACCGCAGGGCCGATCGCGCAGCCGGCCACCGATCCGGTCTATCTGGATATCACCCTGGCGCCTGATCGCGCCTGGACGTACACGCTGCCGGAAGGCCACAACGCCTTCGCCTACGTGTTCGAAGGTGCGCTGACCGTGGGCGAGCAGGATGCGGCGCGCGATGTGGCGCGGCAGGAACTGGCCGTGCTGGGCGGTGGCGAGCAGCTGCACGTGTCGGCCGGCGCCGAGGGCGCGCGGCTGATCCTGGTGGCGGGCCGTCCGCTGCGCGAGCCGGTCATGCGCCACGGGCCGTTCGTGATGAACACCCGGCAGGAACTGATGCAGGCCTTCGTCGATTTCCAGGAAGGCCGCTTCTGAGCGGTAGCGCCGGGCGGGACGGCGGGGAGGCTGCCAGGCAGTCATCCCCGCGTTCATTCAGCGGCCGTCGGCCACGGCAGTGGGGTTCAGGCTCATGCCCTGCGCCAGCTGCTGCAGGCTGCCCATTTCCTGGGTGCTGCCCGGGTACAGGGCGATCTGCGCGTAGCGGCCCTTGTCCAGCTTGACCACGCTGATGCGGCGCTCGGCATAGCCGGGCGGCTGCTGGCCACCCAGGTCGGGCTTGTACCAGTACATCGATTCGCCGCCGAAGCTGCCCTTTTCCTCGCGCAGCGAGCGGCTGAGCGGAATGTTGGGATCGCGTTGGCTCAGCATCAGGCTCAGCACTTCGCGGCCGTCGGCGGTGCTGGCGCGGCAGATCAGGAAATCGCTCTGCACCTGCTGCTGCCATTGCAGGCCACTGCTGGCTGGCAGCGTAGGACAGTCAACCGGCGCCTGTGCGGCGGCGTTGGCCGCGGCAAACAACAGGCTCGACAACAGAACAGGCACGAACTTCATGCATTCCCCCAAGGTGGTGTGGCCTAGAGTCCCCGCCGATGGCACCGGCGGCGCGGGCATCCCATCCCCGGATGCCGACGTTCCCGGCACGTGCACGGGAGGTCAAGCCGACCTTAACGGAACGTGAGCGATCGCACAAATTGCGGTTGCAGATGTAACCATCACTGGCCTTGGCGCCGAGCTCGCTCGACTGCCGTCAATACTGCGGCAACGGAATGAATTCCTTGTCGTCACCCGGGATCGTGCCGAAGCGACCGGCTTCCCAATCGTGCTTGGCCTGTTCGATGCGTTCCTTGGAACTTGACACGAAGTTCCACCACAGGTGGCGCGGCCCATCCAGCGGTTCGCCGCCGAACAGCATGGCCTTCACCGGCGTCTTTGCGCGCAGGCGGCCGATGGCGCCGGCTTCGGGGATGACCAGGTGCTGGGCGGGAATGTCCACGCCATCCAGCTGGGCCTGGCCTTCCAGGATGTACAGCGCTCGTTCGCGGTGGCCATTGTCGATGTCGATCTCGGCATCGGGGTCCAGGTCGATGGCCACGTTCAGGGTATCGGCGAAGACCTTCACCGGCGATTCCTCGCCGTAGGCGCGGCCGGCGATCACCCGCAGCCAGACGCCGTTGCGGCGCTGCTCGGGCAGGGTGGCCGCAGCGTGGTGGTAGAACGCCGGTTCGATTTCCTCATGCGACTTCGGCAGCGCCACCCAGGTCTGCATGCCATGGATCGGGTTGTCGTGGCCGCGATCCGGCGGCGGCGTGCGCTCGGAATGGGCGATGCCGCGGCCGGCGGTCATCCAGTTCACATCGCCGGGGCGGATCACCTGGTCCGAGCCCAGCGTATCGCGGTGGCCGATGGCGCCGGACCACAGGTAGGTCACCGTGGCCAGTCCGATATGCGGGTGCGGGCGCACGTCGATGGCGGTGCCGGGGTGCATGATGGCCGGGCCCATCTGGTCGACGAACACGAACGAACCGATGCTGCGGGCCTGCAGCGTGGGCACGGCGCGGCGCACTTCCAGGCCGCCGATGTCGTGCACGCGCGGGGCGATGATGGTGGTCATGCGGGCGTTCTCGCTGGCAGGAATCAAGGGTGCCAGCATGGCACGCCGTGGTGACGGCGACATGCCCCATGCGGGTAACAGCCTGTTCCGTAGCGTCGAGCTTGCTCGACGGGGTTCCCGCCAACGGCGCAGCCCCTCGTGGCTGGGCGGGGTGCGCGCATTCCGTGGGTGGCCGGGCGGGTGGGTTGCGCAGGGGACGCTGCAAGTACGTCCATGTAAGCTCGGTCGCCGCATCCATGCGGCTCACGCCCCTGCGCAACCCACCCGCCCGGCCCCTGACGGTTTCCCGGGGCGTCCAGCCACGGAAAAGAAAAAAGAAAATCAAAATCAAACGCCGGTCGCTTCGCTCCTGGTGGCCACCAAGGTAGCCACCCACCAGTTCGTAGTGATCCCAATTGAAGTGGCTGTTTACCCACCGTCACCGGGAAACTGTCAGGGGTGGGGCGGTGTGGGCTGGCAGGACCGCAGGCGCCATGGGCCCGAGGCATGCCTCGGGCGGGTTGGGCAGGACGCCCAACCCCGGTCTTGCCGTGTGCGCAGGATTGCGCACACGAGCAAGGCGCCTACGAGCCCCCATGGTGAAGTGACCCCCGGGAGTTGGACACCTAATCCGACCCCGAGGTTTGCATGAATAGATATGAGGTTTGTTTCAAATTGCAGGTCGCCGAAGAGGCCTGTAACACCTTGTGATCTCTCTGTACGTTGTTCATCCGGGACATCTCTGGAAAATGGTGGTTACCACACCTCTCCAGATCCCAAAGAGCCCGGATGAACAACCATAAAAATGCCCGTTTAACGCCGTTTAGTCGAGAACTTCTTGTCCGTCGCATCCTCCACGAGGGCCTGCGGCCGGAGGAGGCAGCACAAGCGTGTGGCGTAAGTGTGCGTACGGCCTACAAGTGGCTGGCCCGATTCCGGGAGTTCGGGGCGTCGGGGCTGGAAAACCGCAGCTCTCGCCCGCACCAGACGCCGCATGCCACGCCTGCGTCGGTCGTCGAGCAGATCAAGGAGCGCCGCCGTAAACGGCACACCTACCTGACCATTTCCAAGGCCTTGGGGATCGGCCACAGCACCATTTCCCGGTTGATGCGTGTTCACGGCCTCAACCGGCTGTGCCGGCTGGATCCGCCCAAAGCGGTCATCCGATACGAATACGATCAGCCCGGAGGACTGCTGCACCTGGATATCAAGAAACTGGGCAACTTCCAGAGGCCTGGGCACAGAACCGATGCCAAACGCCGGGGAAACGCTGCCGGCGGCGGCTGGGGGTACGTCCACGTGGCCATCGACGATCATTCCCGGCTCGCCTACAGCAGCGTTCACCCCAACGAACAGGGAGAAACGGCCTGCCAAGCGCTGCTGAGCGCTCTGGAGTACTACGCCAGCTTGGGAATCACCTTCAAGCGGATCCTGACCGACAACGGCGCCTGCTATCGCTCCACCGCCTTTGCCAAGCTGCTCAAATCCCTTGGAATCAAGCACATCCGGACCAAGCCCTACACACCGCGCACCAACGGCAAGGCGGAGCGCTTCATCCAGACCAGCTTGCGCGAGTGGGCCTACGCTTGCGAGTACGCCTCTTCGGACCAACGCAATTCCGTGCTGACCCAATGGCTGCACCACTACAACTGGCACCGTCCCCATATGGGGATCGGCGGCCAGCCACCTATCTCCAGAGTGCCGCTGAATAACGTAGTGGGTTTACACA